>NZ_FNGZ01000003.1:295899-603775 GCF_900103515.1 Pedobacter antarcticus | reverse complement strand
ACCCATATTTCCTCTGCGCACAGAGCAGCTCTTCGCTGAACTAGATCTGCATGCACTTTGAACCTGTGAAAGGAATTGGTGGTATATACCCATTTCTTTTTGGTTTTGATCAACATCCCCTGAGAACGTACAAGGTTAAATACAGCATCTCTGCCCATTGATATGCCGTGTCCCTGCAAGAAGCCATTGTTAAGTTCTTTGTAGAGTTTGATACATCCGGTTTTAGGGAGCTCTTTTCTGATCTCGTATATTTTTTTCCAATACAATTTCTTGTTCTAAAAAACACAGCCGTACGCTTCTTAAATGGCTATACCAGGCCTGCCTGGTATAGCCAAAGACAGCGCAAAGATTATCGATACTATAATCTTTGCGTGTTCCTTTTAACTCATAGATCACTTGGTAGCAGCTTTTTTTTTAAGATCTGTATTGTACTCCTGGTTAGCGATTGCAATTACCTTTTCAAGAGCTGCAATCTTCATCTCGGCCAATACAAGTCGTTTTTCTAACCCTTTTCGATCCTCGGAGCTCAAAGGCTCATTTGGGATAAGCGGTTCTTCTGGCATAAGCTGGGTTTGGGTCTTTCGGTACCAAGATACGAAGGATATGATAGTATGTTCAGGCAAACCATATTTTCTTGCTACCTGGGGGTAGCTGTAGGAACCTTGAATGTATTCCAAAGCTAACTGAACTCTAAAACTTTCTGAATGGGGAGAAACCCTCCCGCCTTTGCCCTTACTTGGACGTTCGTTTTTTATACTCATTTTTCTGTTTTGAAAAACTTTCTTATGTAAACTC
Source organism: Pedobacter antarcticus (assembly GCF_900103515.1). NCBI lineage: Bacteria > Pseudomonadati > Bacteroidota > Sphingobacteriia > Sphingobacteriales > Sphingobacteriaceae > Pedobacter > Pedobacter antarcticus. The sequence goes on along the minus strand of NZ_FNGZ01000003.1, from coordinate 602,980 downwards.
ATATCAGGAACGGACAACCAGCACCCTCGATAGACCACGCCAACCCAATTTAATATTCCTGAATTTACTTTAGTCTGAAGCCGGTATTCGTGATTTTACTTGCGAGTGGTTCAAATAATAGACATCAGTCTACCAATGTAGATCTATTCCCAAACAAATGGTATTTGTTAAAATATGTTAAGCATTTGCCCGAATAAAAGCCTTTAATTAGCTTAGCGAACAATTATTTTTAATTGACGTTATCGTAATATTAACTTATCTTTGCACAATGTTTAAAATTAAACACGTTTTTATACTATCTTTCACTGTAATTGCCTTAAGTATTGCAGGTTGCAAAAGCCGTTTTGAGAAAATCAGGCTAAGCAATGATGTAGCTAAAAAATACCAGGAGGCCATAAAACTTTACAATAAGAAAGATTATTCAAAAGCATTGATCCTGTTTGAAGATCTTTCTCAGAAATACAGAGGAAGAACGGAAGCTGAAGATCTGAACTATTATTACGCTTACACACTTTTTCGCTTAAAAGATTATACTACAGCCAGGTACCAGTTTAAATATTTTGCAGATACCTATCCGACAAGTAAAAATGCAGAAGAATGCCGTTACATGGGTGCATATTGCTACTACCTTGATTCACCCGAATATACATTAGATCAGGAGAACACCTATAAAGCGATTGATGCCTTACAGCTTTTCATTAACTTGTATCCGAAAAGTGAGCGCGTAGCTCAGGCAAGTCAGTATATTACAGATCTTCGTGCTAAACTGGAACTTAAAGCTTATACTAATGCAAGGTTATATTATGACCTGGGCGGTTATGATATCAGTAACTACAAATCGTCTGTTATTTCATTAAAAAATGCAGAGATTGATTTTCCCGATATCAAATATGCTGAGGAGATGGATTTACTGATTATTAAATCACAATATGCCTATGCTAAAAACAGCTTTCCTTATCGTCAGGAAGACCGTTATACAGAAGCTATAGGATATGCGAATGAATTTATTGAAAATCATCCGGAAAGTAAGTACCTTGAGGAGGCAAAAACATTAAAGACTGAATGTGAAAACGGCATCGCTAGTGCGAAAGAGCTCATGACACTGGAAGCCAATCAGATTGCGAAATACAAAGCAATGGTTGAAAAAGACAATAGTAAAGATACATCTGCTAATATTAAGAATAAAACCCCCAATCCATAATGAATACGAATAAACCCGCTATACCAAATACTACGGTAACCAGAAATGTGAATGATTTAGATCAGAAGACTGCTAATATTTATGAGTCTCTAGTGATTATTTCAAAAAGGGCTAATCAGATTTCAAACAACATGAAAGAAGAATTACACGGTAAATTAGCCGAGTTTGCTTCTTCAAATGACAATTTGGAAGAGATTTTCGAGAACAGGGAACAAATTGAAATCAGCAAGCATTATGAGCGTATGCCTAAGCCAAGCCTGATTGCCATTGACGAATTTCTGAACGATAAAGTTTACCACAGAAATCCAGCTAAAGATTCTCAATAAGCATTTTGCATAGGCATTAAGCTGCATCCCCAATTGCATTAATAGACCATGCTAAATAATAAAAATATTATCCTTGGCGTTTGCGGCAGTATTGCTGCATATAAAGCTGCAACGTTAGTCAGGCTACTGGTTAAATCTGGTGCAAACGTCAAGGTTATTCTCACAGCTGATGCGGCGAATTTTATAACGCCCTTAACTCTGGCCACCCTTTCAAAAAACCCGGTCTACACCAAATATTTCGAAGAAGAAACCGGTGTATGGAGTAACCATGTTGAATTGGGCCTTTGGGCTGACTACATGATTATCGCTCCGGCAAGTGCCAACACGCTGGCAAAAATGGCTGGTGGACTTTGCGACAATCTGCTTACTGCAGTTTATCTCTCTGCTAAATGTCCGGTATACTTTGCCCCGGCAATGGATCTGGATATGTGGAAACACGAAAGCACGGCAGCAAATATCTCAAAACTACAATCTTTTGGAAACGTACTAATCTCACCCAACAGTGGAGAACTCGCCAGCGGCCTGTTTGGTGCTGGCAGAATGGCAGAGCCAGAGGAAATTATCAGTTTTCTACAAGAAAGAATCCTTTCAAGCCTGTCTTTAGCCGGGGTGAAGGTAATGGTTACCGCGGGTCCTACTTACGAGCCTATTGATCCGGTAAGATTTATTGGCAATCATTCATCCGGGAAAATGGGTTTTGCTATTGCAGATGAATTCGCCGGTCTGGGAGCAGAAGTAACACTTATTAGCGGCCCCAGTGCAATGCAAAGTGTACAAAGAGTAAACCGAATAGACGTTACAACCGCAGCGGAAATGCTGGAAGCATGCCAGGCTAATTTTGAAGTCAGTAAAATAACAGTAATGAGTGCCGCAGTAGCAGATTACACGCCTGCACAAGTAGCTACGCAAAAGATCAAAAAATCTGATGACGACCTCAAAATAGAGCTCAAAAAAACAATTGATATACTGGCAACTCTGGGTAAGCGTAAACAGGAGGGGCAAATTCTGGTTGGATTCGCTTTGGAAACTCAGAATGAGGAAGAACACGCCAAAGGGAAACTGGTTAAGAAAAACCTGGATCTGATTGTTTTAAATTCCCTGAATGATCCCGGTGCCGGCTTTCAGAAAGACACCAATAAAATCAGTATCTTCAATCGTGATTTTGAAAAGCAGGTATTTAATACCAAGTCAAAAACTGAAGTCGCTAAAGATATTTGCAAAGCAATTCTTAACCTGTTCAAACCTCTATAACCGTTATCCCCCCTCTACTTTAAAGCGGTCAGCTTTGAATTTTACATACACAATCTGAGAAATTCCCGGCGTCTATAATTGAGCCGATTAAATAAATTTCAAAAAAATATTCGTACATGAATTATGGTTACAGATCAACAACATAAACCAACTGAAAGCGAATTAGAGATACTACAAATCCTTTGGGATAAAGGTAACTGTACGGTAAGAGAAGTACACGAAATTCTGACGCTGGAAAAAGAAGCCGGTTATACCACTACACTTAAACTGATGCAGATTATGCATGAAAAAGGTCTTGTTAAAAGAGACACCAGTGCAAAAACCCATATCTATACTGCTATTGTCAATCAACAAAAGACGCAAGAACAGCTAGTAACTAAACTTATAGATAATGCTTTTAACGGGTCCGCAGCACGGCTCGTTATGCAGGCCCTTGGGAACCACCAATCCAGTAAAGACGAAATAGAGGCAATCAAGGAATATCTGGACAAATTAGAAAAACAACAATAACATCAAACGTTATGGAAGCAATATTTGATCAAATTGTCCGGGCTACCGGATGGGCTATCCTCCACTCATTATGGCAGGGAGCAATAATTTACGGTGTACTATATTTAGTTATCCAGCCTGTCTTTAAATTCAAAGCAAGCACGAGATACACAATTGCTACAATGGGCGGATTGTTAATGCTGGGAAGCTTTTTATATACGTTTACAGAGCTTTTCCAATGGTCTGTTGTCTCTAGTGAAGCGTCCGCACAATCCTACTGGAAACAATTACCGGGATTAGTTCCACCGGCAGTGCCTTTAACAGCTGTAGAGTATATCGAAATGCTTTTCCCCTGGCTTGTACTCTTATATAGTGTTGGCCTGATTATCCAGAGTGTTATATTCTGGAAGGGTTACCGGAAAATACAAAACTTAAAAAATGCAGTCCATCAGTCTGTTCCAAAGGACTGGATGATCAAACTTGAAACTCTCCGGACAGAACTTGGTATCGGAAGAAAAATCGGTTATTATTTATCGGACAAAATTCAGGTTCCACTGGTCATCGGTTATATTAAACCAATCATTCTTTTTCCCGCAATGCTTGCAACACAGTTGGAGATGAACCAATTGGAAGCAATTATGATTCATGAATTATCTCACATCAGGAGAAATGACTACTTATTTAACTTATTAAGAACGCTTACTGAAACCATACTGTTCTTTAACCCTTTCGCATGGCTGATCGGAAAAATGATGGATATAGAGCGGGAAAATGCTTGTGATGATAAAGTTATTCAGTTAACCAACGCGCCTCTGACTTATGCAAAAGCCCTCTTACAACTGGAATTATTAACAAATACACAAAAACCTGTACTGGCTTTAGCTGCTACCGGTGAGGAACAACATCTGTATCAACGTATTAAAAGAATTACAAATATGAAAACGGAAAGTATAAACTCCAGACAGAAGCTACTGTCTATTGCACTGACTTTTGCTACACTGATTTCTTTAGCCTGGGTTAACCCGGCGAACGGTGAAAAGCGTCAGCAAAATTCACCGGCAGTCGTAAAAAAAGTAAATCAGCCAAAAAAGAGAGTTTCTACACCTGCATCTGACACACTAATTTATTCAAGTGGTAAAAGGGTTTATGTACTGGACAAAAGCAGGGATACGATTCCTGGTTTACAGGAAATAAATATCAACATTCCACCCATTCCACCCGTTCCGCCACTGCCTCCGATGTCAGAAATGCCGGCAACACCTCCGCTCCCACCCCTGCCGCCAGACTCCCTGGTTTTAAATGAAATTGTAAGCCTCTCCGGCAAATTAGCGAATGAAGTTTTACGCCTGCAATCTGACAAAAGCCACGACCGTGCTGAAATAAGCCGCCTGCATTCCAGAATTAAGCAAAGTGGAGAGGAGCTCAAAAACAAAATGAATTCTCCGGAACAAAAAGCTAAATGGGAGAAATATGGAAAAGACGTTGAAGCTGCTTATAACTCGCCAGAGCAAAAAGCTAAATGGGAGAAATACGGAAAAGACATGGAAGCTGCTTATAACTCTCCAGAACAGAAAGCTAAATGGGAGAAATTCCGAAAAGACATGGAAAAAACTGCTCTGAATTCGAAGGAGACAGCCCGTATCGTAAAAGCAGCTCAAGAACAGGCTGTGGAATTGAGAAAAGCATTGGAACAACAACAGGTTAAGGTTGAGTTCTGGTCAAAATAACCGGTGTAGTAAATAAGCACATATTTGAAATTTATTAAGCAGGGACTTTAATGTCGCCTGCTTTTTTTTTGTAAAAACAAAATAAACTTCCATTGCTTAAGTTTTGTTAATTTAGCAATCATATATGCTGCAAAAACTCTCTATACGTAATTACGCACTGATTGATAGCGTTGATCTGGAACTGGATAAAGGTTTAAATATCATTACCGGAGAAACCGGCGCTGGTAAATCAATTATGCTGGGCGCATTGTCACTGATACTGGGGCAACGTGCAGAAACTAAATATTTTTTCAATCAGGCAAAGAAATGTGTTATAGAAGGGCAATTCCACTTATCAGGAACATTTCTTCAGTCCTATTTTGAAGATCTGGATGTAGATTTTCTTCAGGATAGTATTCTGAGAAGAGAAATTTCCATAGACGGAAAATCGCGAGCATTTATTAATGATACACCGGTTACACTTGCGGTGATGAAGCAGATCGGTGAAAAGTTAATCGACATACACTCACAACATGCAACCTCGGAAGTCAGCGATCCCGGCTTTCAGCTATCGGTCGTAGATACACTTGCAGATCACCTTCCTCTACTCTCGTCTTACCGCGGAAAATTCAGACTTTATAAGCAAAAACTGCAACAGCTCATTAATCTGCAAACTGCAGCGGATGAAGCACGAAGTAGACAGGATTACGAACAATTTCTATTTAATGAGCTGGAACAGGCACAACTTCGATCCGGCGAGCAGGCAGAGCTGGAGATTGAACTGGAAGCACTTAACCATGCAGAAAGTATTAAAAGAGGCTTGTTAAATAGCCAGATGTTACTGGATGGCGAAGAAACAGCCGTACTACCTATTCTTAAGGAGGTGATCAGTCAGATTCAGGGTATTGAGAAATTCAATCCGGCATATACTTCTCTTAATGAAAGATTAAGGTCGACATTGATTGAAATTAAAGACATCGCCTCCGAATGCATAGGTTTGGAAGAGAGCATTCAGTTCAGCCCAATGAAAATAGAGGAGATTAATGCCAGGCTTGATACGATCTATACACTACAGCAGAAACACAGGGTCTCTACTGTAGAGGAACTGATAGAAATTCAGGAAGCATACAGCGATAGCTTGAATTCGATATTAAACAGTGACGAAGAAATTGAAAGACTGCTTCACGAAATTGATGAGCTTAAATCTGAATTGGAGAAGATTGCGGCAGAACTGTCTAAAAATAGAAAAAAAGCTATCGGCCATGCAGAAAATCAGGTTGCAGAGATACTAACCCGTGTGGGAATGCCCAATGCCAAGATAAAAATTGAGCAAAAGGTTGTAGAAAATCTAAATAAAGACGGTAAAGATGTGATTGCTCTCTTATTCACTGCGAATGCGGGGCAGGCACCGGCCCCAGTAGGAAAGGTTGCCTCAGGCGGTGAATTATCCAGACTTATGCTGGCTATTAAATCTATCATTTCCAAACATACAGCCTTACCGACACTGATTTTTGATGAGATCGATACCGGAATTTCAGGAGAAACGGCTTTAAGAGTTGGAGATGTCATCGGCGAACTGGAGCAAAACATGCAGGTTATCTGTATTACCCATCTTCCACAAATTGCAGCTAAAGGTGATGCACATTATTTCGTCTATAAAAAAGAAGAGTCAGAAAAAACCACAACCGGCATACGCAGGCTGAATAATAAGGAACGGATCAATGCAATCGCCGAAATGCTGAGTGGCCATAACCCTGGCGAATCTGCATTGAAAAATGCTGCAGATCTTTTACATCTCAATAAAACGGCCTAATCTTGCCTTACCTACAAGTTGATATTTTATAATGGTTAGACTTTTCATCTGCTTTATTTTCTTTTGTTCATCTCTGTCATTATCTGCACAGGGATTATTTGCTATCAGCGGGCAGGTGAAAGATAAAAAAGGCGAGACATTACCGGGAGCTGGAATTTACTTAAGTGGATATACAACAGCTACGGTGACCGATAACAACGGTAAATTTACATTACCGGCACTCAAACCCGGGTCGTACGAGGTTGTGATTCAAATGATGGGATTTCTTCCTTATAGTAAGAGTATATTAATCACCGACCAGTCGGCATCTTTTACTGCGATTCTATCGGAAAACACGATACAATTACAAGAAGTAACGATTAAGGCTGATCCAAACAGAGCTAAAAATCTCAAATTATTTCTAGAGTTTTTTATTGGCCGAACTCCGAATTCAGCCCAGTGCAAACTCTTAAATCCTCAGATTCTTTTTATTGAGGACGATAGAAAAGAAGGGATTCTTAGGGTAAGTACCAACGACTTTCTGATCGTTGAGAACAAAGCGCTGGGTTACAGACTAAAATACATGCTCAATCTTTTCGAGTATAATTTCAACACCAGGATCATTTATTTTTCCGGGCTACCGGTCTTTGAAGATTTAAAAGGCTCAGGCTCGAAACGGAAGAAGTGGTTACAAGCTCGTGAAATTGCCTATGCAGGTTCTCCGCAGCATTTCTTCCAGTCTCTGTATAAGAATCAGATCCAGCAAGAAGGTTTTATTCTCTATAAGCGGGTAAAAACAAAAAACCCGGACAGGCCTGCCGATAGTATAATTCAAGCCGCCAAAGAGAGATTAGTAAAAAGAATCCATGGCCCCTTAAAAGCAGGTTCCGCGCTAGCCGATTCTCTCTCCTACTGGCAGCAGGTGCAGCAGATGCCGGCAGAAAATGTTACGCTGGACATGAGGGGAGTGCAGACCGATACTTTAATTAAAACCGCCGGTCCGGATCTGAAAACAATTAACTATACAGATGAACTGTATGTGTTATTTACGCCTGAACAGGAAAGCAACACGTATTCATCGTCAGGGCATTATGTCCTCAGACCATTGACTATACCTAATTACCAGATTTCCGTAATCCGCATGCTGAAAGGACCTGTCGGCTTTTACGCAAACGGAGGAATGAGAGATTCCAGAGCGTTGCTATATGAAGGTTTTTGGGCTTATGAAAAAATAGGAGACATGGTACCCATGGATTATGTACCTTTAGCTAAATAATAATACCGTCTTGTTTTTTACTAAAAATATTAGTATTTTTAGCGTGATAGCAAAGATGATATGCCTAGAGAACAAAACACACGGAATTCATACATTAAGGCAGATGAATATCTCAAAGGCCGGGGAGCGCAGCTTAATATACATAACAAATTTGCTGCAAATACCTATGTACGGGATCACGCAGAAGGGATAGACGACTGGGAAACTGGTGGAAAAGCAAAAACTGTTTATATAGAAGGTAGCTCCAAGTCCATTGTTAACCCTGTAGATAGTCCTGACGTAGGTATGGAATTCTCCATGAATCCTTACCAGGGCTGTGAACATGGCTGCACTTATTGTTACGCCCGGAATACGCATGAGTATTGGGGTTTCAGTGCCGGTCTGGACTTTGAGCAGAAAATCATCGTAAAAAAAGATGCTCCAGCGCTGTTCAGAAAGTTTCTGGAACGAAAAAGCTGGGATGCGAGTGTGATTTCTCTCTCTGGTAATACAGATTGCTATCAGCCGGCAGAAAGAAAATACCGCATTACCCGGGAACTCCTGCGAATTGCTGCCGATTACGGACAGCCTGTAAGCCTGATCACTAAAAATTCGCTGATCCTGCGGGATCTTGACATTTTAAAAGAGCTGGCTTCCAGAAACCTCTGCGCTGTATACCTGTCCATTAACAGTCTCAATGAAGACCTTCGTTTAAAAATGGAGCCTAGAACGGCAACGGCGAAGCAGCGGCTCAAAGTTCTCTCTGCCTTAAGTGACGCAGGTATTCCTGCAGGTGTTATGGTCGCACCACTTATTCCAGGTCTTAGTGATCACGAAATCCCGTCTATTTTGAAGGAAATCACTGCATGCGGAGCGATTCACGCAGGGTATACAGTAGTTCGGCTCAATGGTGCCATCTCAGTTATCTTCAGGGACTGGCTTGAACAGAATTTTCCTGACCGGGCAGAAAAAGTATGGCATCAGATTCAGTCCTGCCATCAGGGTGCCGTAAATGACAGCCGTTTCGGCACACGAATGAGAGGTGAAGGCAATATTGCAAAAATGATCCGGGATACCTTCCGCTTACATTGCAGGCTGAACGGCCTGAATAAGGATCGGATTAATCTAGATTCCAGCCAGTTCTGTATACCTGGATCACAGCTCAATTTGTTCGGCAGGCTTTAATATTTGATTATGATTTTTAAACGGGATAGCTCTGAGCTGATGCATAAAAAAAGCCTGTCATCTTTCTAATGATGACAGGCTTTTATAAGGATTAATTTCCCTGGTTTTTAAACTTTCTTCTTTTTACCGGGGCTTTTATTCTCCACAACAATAAGGTCAGTTTCTTTATTATAATCTATTTCCAAAGTATCACCTTCGTGAATATCTCCTTTAAGAATTTCCTCTGCAATCGGATCTTCCAGGTATTTCTGAATCGCACGTTTTAAAGGTCGGGCACCAAAATTGATATCAAATCCTTTTTCAGCAATAAAATCTTTTGCAACCTCTGTCAATTTGATTTCATAGCCCAGTGTATGCACTCGTCCGAACAGAGATTTCAACTCGATATCAATGATTTTAAAGATCTCATCCTTACCTAAGGTATTGAATACGATCACATCATCTACTCTATTCAGGAATTCCGGAGCGAATGCGCGTTTTAAAGCATTTTCAATTACTCCTCTGGAATGTGAATCAACCTGATTATTCTTAGCTGAGGTAGAGAACCCTATCCCCTGTCCAAAATCTTTCAGCTGACGCGCTCCAATATTGGACGTCATGATAATGATCGTGTTTCTGAAATCTACCTTACGACCAAGACTGTCAGTCAGCTGTCCTTCATCTAATACCTGTAAAAGGATGTTGAATACGTCAGGATGTGCTTTTTCAATCTCGTCAAGCAGAATTACTGCATATGGTTTACGACGTACTTTTTCTGTTAACTGCCCACCTTCTTCGTAACCTACATATCCGGGAGGCGCACCCACCAGACGGGAGACTGCGAATTTCTCCATGTATTCACTCATATCGATCTGAATTAACGAGTCGTCACTATCGAACATGAATCTCGCCAGTTCCTTCGCTAATTCTGTTTTACCTACTCCGGTTGGACCCAAAAAGATAAAGGAACCGATTGGTTTTTTAGGATCTTTCAGACCTGCACGTGTACGCTGAATAGCTTTGGTCAGTTTTTTTATCGCATCGTCCTGTCCAATAATCTTTTCAGCAACAGTATCATACATATTCAGCAGCTTAATGCTGTCTGTTTGCCCTACTCTTTGCAAAGGAATACCAGTCATCATAGAAACAACCTCTGCGACATTATCTTCAGTAACAGTATAACGTTTGGTTTTTGTCTCTGCTTCCCAACTTGCTTTAGCACGATCGAGTTCTTCAAGAAGATTCTTTTCAGTATCTCTTAATTTAGCAGCTTCTTCGTATTTCTGACTTTTGACAACTTTATTCTTTTCAACCTTGATATTTTCAATCTTATTCTCAATGTCAATAATATTCTCAGGAACATGAATATTGGTCAGGTGCACCCTTGATCCGGCTTCATCCAGCGCATCAATAGCTTTGTCAGGCAGGAAACGGTCTGTAATGTATCTTGAAGTCAGACTTACACAGGCATTAATTGCTTCATTCGTATAAGTTACACCATGGTGGTCTTCGTACTTCTCTTTAATCCTGTTAAGGATCTCGATCGTTTCATCAGGTGAAGCCGGTTCGATCATTACCTTTTGGAAACGACGATCCAAAGCACCATCTTTCTCAATATACTGACGATATTCATCTAATGTTGTCGCACCGATACATTGTATCTCACCTCTAGCTAGAGCTGGTTTGAACATATTTGAGGCATCCAGTGATCCAGAAGCGCCACCAGCACCAACAATAGTATGAATCTCATCAATAAACAGGATCACATCCGTAGACTTCTCCAGTTCGTTCATCACAGCTTTCATTCTTTCTTCAAACTGACCACGGTATTTAGTACCGGCAACCAGAGAAGCAAGATCAAGTGTAACGACGCGTTTATTGAATAAGACACGTGAAACTTTACGCTGAACAATTCGCAGTGCCAGCCCTTCAGCAATTGCTGATTTACCGACACCAGGTTCACCGATAAGTATCGGATTATTCTTTTTACGACGGGAAAGAATCTGCGAAACACGCTCAATTTCTTTTTCCCTGCCAACGATAGGGTCCAAACGTCCTTCTTCCGCAGCTTTCGTTAAATCCCTGCCAAAATTATCAAGTACGGGAGTTTTGGATTTAATATCAGAAACCTTTTTTGGGCTGCTGAAACTTTCCTCTTCACGATAATCATCGTCACCGCCCGCAGAAGCACTTCCTTGTGTTTCATCTCTGAAACCATTTTTGTTAACTTCTACTTCTTGTTTGAAGATTTCGTAATTGATATTATATTGCAATAGAATCTGGGAGGCGATATTATCGTCATCACGCAGGATAGAAAGCAACAGATGTTCTGTTCCGATCAAATCACTTTTGAAGATCTTAGCTTCCAGATAAGTGATTTTCAGAACTTTTTCCGCCTGTTTGGTTAAAGGGATATTTCCCAGATTAACCGTAACACTGGAAGTACCCCGGACAGCTTCTTCTATTGAACGACGTAATTTTGCAGTGTCTACGCCCAATGATTTCAATATTTTGATAGCCATACCGTCTCCTTCGCGGATCAGGCCCAACAAAAGATGTTCGGCGCCTATATAATCGTGACCTAATCTCAGGGCTTCTTCCCTGCTAAACGAAATCACGTCTTTTACTTGTGGTGAAAATTTAGCTTCCATATATCCTTTTATTAAACGGAACGCCTCTAAACTATAAAATATGTTTTACAAATATCAGCATCAATCCGATTTATTTTTAACAACAATTACGCCATATCAGGCGCATTCTGATTGCTCAGCGCCCGTAATATATTAAACTTAGTAAATTTGAGACCAATGCAGGTATAAAAAGGCTACTTAAAAGATATATATTCTGTAAAATTCCGCCTGTTTAAGTGCCTTTAAAAGACTCTCTATATAATCTGCCTGTAATTGTCCCCGAAATGTAAGGTTTATAAACATTCCAAATAGCTGTCATTTTGCTATACCCGCCATAAAAAACCGGCATAAATGGCAGTTCCCTGCTTTGTTGATTACGCCCGACTTTAATTATATTTGCTTGTTGGTATATACGGTATTTTAAAAAAAACAGATGTGTTCCAACTGCAGGAATCTTGCAATTTAGCAGATTCAGGTATTTGATTAAAAAAGCTATGTCAGACGAAAAAATAATATTCTCGATGGCGGGGGTAAATAAGATTTATCCACCCCAGAAACAAGTCTTAAAAAACATTTACTTATCCTTCTTTTACGGCGCAAAAATCGGTGTAATCGGTTTGAACGGATCGGGTAAATCTTCGGTACTAAAAATTATTGCAGGGATTGATAAAGCATTTCAGGGAGAAGTTGTGTTTTCTCCGGGGTATACCGTCGGATATCTGGCACAGGAGCCAGAACTTGACGAAAATAAAACTGTTCGTGAGGTTGTAGAAGAAGGTGTTGCCGAAATCACTGCTATTCTAAAAGAATATGAGTCTATCAATGAACAGTTCGGTCTGCCGGAAGTTTATGAGAATGCCGAAGTGATGGATAAACTGATGATCAAACAGGGTGAACTTCAGGATAAAATTGATGCAGTTAATGCATGGGAACTCGATAATAAGCTGGAAAGAGCCATGGACGCACTTCGCTGCCCGGAACCCGATACTAAGATTGCAGTACTGTCGGGAGGTGAACGTCGCCGTGTCGCTATGTGCAGACTCTTATTACAAGAACCCGATGTGTTGTTACTTGATGAACCAACCAATCACCTTGATGCAGAAAGTATCGACTGGCTGGAGCAATTCCTGAAAGAGTATAAAGGAACTGTGATTGCAGTAACACATGATAGGTACTTCCTGGACAATGTGGCTGGATGGATTCTTGAACTGGATCGTGGTGAAGGTATTCCATGGAAAGGAAACTATTCTTCGTGGTTAGACCAAAAAGCAAAACGTCTTTCACAGGAAGAGAAAACAGAGAGTAAACGTCAGAAAACTCTTGAGCGCGAATTGGAGTGGGTACGTATGGCTCCAAAAGCAAGACATGCGAAATCTAAGGCACGTTTATCCAATTATGATAAACTAGCTTCAGAAGACTCTAAAGAAAGAGAAGATAAGCTGGAGCTTTTTATTCCTGCAGGACCACGATTAGGTAATGTAGTTATTGAAGCGAATAATATCACAAAATCTTACGGAGATAAAATCCTGTTTGAAAACTTAAGCTTCTCGTTACCACCAGCGGGTATTGTTGGTATCATCGGTCCGAATGGAGCGGGAAAAACAACATTATTCCGTTTAATCACGGAACAGGAAACTCCAGATGAAGGTACGTTCAGAGTAGGCGAGACTGTAGCGCTGGGGTATGTAGATCAGATGCACAATGATCTTTCACCGGACAAGACAGTTTATGAAAATATTACTGACGGACTAGACAACATCATGCTGGGTAATAAAGCTGTTAACGGTAGAGCTTATGTCTCTAAATTTAACTTTAATGGTGGTGATCAACAGAAAAAAGTTGCTGTATTGTCTGGTGGGGAACGGAACCGTGTTCACCTTGCAATTACCTTGAAAAAAGGCGCGAACGTACTTTTACTCGATGAGCCAACCAATGATATTGACGTGAACACTTTACGTGCACTGGAAGAGGCATTAGAAAATTTCGGCGGTTGTGCGGTTGTTATCAGTCACGATAGATGGTTCCTGGACCGTATTTGTACACATATCCTGGCATTCGAAGGTAATTCTCAGGTTTATTTCTTCGAAGGTAACTACAGCGATTATGAGGAAAACCGAAAGAAACGCCTTGGAGACAGTACGCCACATAGAATCAGGTATAAAAAACTGGTATAACCTCGCTATTTGTGCTCAGGAGAGCCAAACTTCTGAAGCCTGTAAGTGAAATTAAGAAGTACATATCTGGTAATTTGATTGAACCGGCTATCGGTAATCGAATTATCAGATATGCTTCTGACTAAGTTGTTCCCCTGGTTCAAAAGGTCATAAGCCTGCACTGAAATAGATCCTTGCCTGTTGTTAAAAAGAGATTTTTCTATACTCAGATTTAAAAGCAGAGGATTCGATATATTTATTGAGTACCCCGAATTAATCCGCTTAGATACATCTGCCGTCAAAAAAAGTGACTTATTCAGATTCACCCGGCTGTTTACATTAAATTGCCAGGTTTCTATGTTTCTCAGTCTGAGTAGTGCGATGGCATAGCGGTTGCTGCTATAACTATAAGTTGCATAACCAGACAGATAAAACTTGGGTCTGGTTAACCGCATTTTCAAAGTTTGGGAAAAACTGATGTTACGGTTTGTATTCAGCAGATCATTCGCGAAAGAGATCATATTCATATAGTCCCAATTCCCCCTTAGTTCAACATTAAACCTGTTATTCGAGAAAGGATATGCAAATGAATAATTGGTTCCGATCTGATAGGCACCACTCGCATTTTCAAACCTTGTCTCCTGCTTCAGCGTGTTCAGCGTATCCTGTACGAGCACCACATTACTAACAACCTGGTTTTCGAGAAAAGAAGAATTCAGCCCGACCATTAGTGTCGATCCGCTTTTTTCACCTGTATGCTGAAAGTTCAGACTCCCGCTATGTGTAAAACTCGATTTCAGATTTGGATTACCAACGATGACATTCTGGATATTACTTATATTGGGTACTGGCTGTAACTGATAGATGTCAGGTGGAGTGGTTACGCCCGTATAAACGAATGAGAAGCTATTCCAATCGGACAGAATAAAATTCATATTTGCAATCGGCGAAAGATTCAGCTGACTATTTAATATCTTCTCATAACCAGAATAACGCCCGCGAACTTCACTCGGCTGGGCGCTGATTCCCAGATTATAATTAAACTCTTTGGACTGATACCGGTAACTTACCATAATCCTTTGCTGGAGAAACGACGATGAATAAAGAGAACTCAGAGAATCTACAATACTCAAATCTCCGTTCTCATCATTTACACGGGTGTATAAGCTATTGCGTGTTTTATTCAAAGAGAAGAAATAAGAAAAATCTATATTTCTTCGGACAAGAGAATCTTCATCTGAACGTAATGGTTCCGAATATCTGAAATCTGCCGTAATTGCATTTGATCTGTTTTCGGTCTCTACGAAGCGATGAACTAATGAGTCTTTTGTCGGCAGACTGTTGGTCTTATTAAAATAAGTAATAACATTTGCGAGGTCTTCTTCAACCTGATTAATACCGCTTGACATGACTATTCCACCTGACATGCTCCTGCCCGGCTTATCCATGCTTCTTGCCCAGACTACATTGGCATTCAAATTAGGCGTTTCTGTCATTGACCGGTTATTGCTTTTCAGATTCTGATGGATCAACCCCGTCTGATTTGAAAATGTTTCCGCGTCTTTATTTCTTTCCGAAAGCGAGCCGCCCAAAGAGGCTTGAAAATAACTTTTATCAGCTATAGACTGGATATTGAAATTAATATGGTGCGTATTATCCAACGAACGGCTCTGGGAATTCAGATCATTTAAAATGATACCTCCGGGATTGATACTTTCAACTTTATTCTGCTGTTTCGAATTATTATTATTGTAATCATAAGAGTATGCAGCGCTAGCAGTTATTCCTGTAAAAAGTTTATCCCGATAATTGATTCCGGCCGCAGCATTCGTATTTACTCCTGCTTCGTTATTGGTATTACTGGAACTACTATTCATGCCGATCTGGCGTGTATCTTCCCATAGATTCGCGTTGCCCTGAAGACCATAACGGTTATTAGTGCCACCGCTGACACCAGCATTTCCGAATTTCCCATGATTCTGCCCTGCCTTTGTGACCAGATTAAGCATTTTCTGAGGTTCACCTTCTTTGATCCCAGTAAAATTAGCTTCATCCCCGTAGTCATTGATAATTTCAATTTTATCAATAACCTTTGCCGGTAGCTGGCTAATAAAATCTTTTACGTTATTGGTGAAAAAGTCCTCTCCGTTTACTCTTAACTTAATCAGAGGTTTACCCATTGTACTGGCATTCCCGTTTGCATCTACCTCAACACCGGGTAACTGACGCAGGAGATCTTCCACCCTGTCATTTTCAGAGACCTGGTAGAATGCGGCATTATACTGAATTGTATCTTTTTTGAATTTGACGGGTCTGTCCTTGGCACTGATAATAACTTCATCAAGCAGATTGGATTCTGACGTCAGCACTAACTGACCTACATTTAATTGAAGATAACCTTTCTCAAAATGAAAAGTTCTGGAATAAGGTTTAAAGCCAATACTGAGAATGAGCAGCGAAACTTTGTCGGCTTGAAAACCGGTAAAATTGAATCTCCCGTGGATGTCTGTACTGCTGTTCAGCGTGTCTTTCCCGGCAATCAGGTAAATATCAGCACCACCCACAGAGTTTTCCAGTGAATCGATCACCAGCCCCTGGAGTTTTTGCTGACTTTGCCCTAAAGCTACCGTAGCACAAAGCACCAAAATGACCTGAAATAGAAATACACCTCTTAAATGACCCAAATTCCAATTTTTTATATCTCCAGAAGCCAATATAACAGTTTAATACTGAATTATCAGCCAGTCACAGGGGGTACTGTTTTTTCTGGTCTTGGTCCTCTTTTATAGATAACAAGACCGTTCAGGAAATTTCGTAGAATCTGGTCGCCACAAGGTTTAAAATTTGGATGATCTTCACTACGGAAGAAAGACCCTAATTCGCTTTTGGTAACTGTAAAATTTACCAGTCCGAGAATATGAATGATATCTTCATTATTCAGCTCCAGTGCAACCCGCAATTTTTTAATTATATCGTTATTACTCATCCTATAGTGCTATTTCAATTTTCACTTTTTTATGCTTGATTTTCTCTCCGTTTAACGCGCCGAGTACCTGTTGCACCTTATTTCGTTTGACAGCAACATAACAACTCTGGTCTTTCACTTCAATTAATCCAACATCGTCTTTCTCCAGCCCGCCTTTTTTTAATAGCAAGCCAACAACATCAATTTTATTGATCTTATCTTTACGGCCGGCCGCAATATATAAGGTCTGCCATTGACTGTCCTTAGGCAGGGCGTATTTATCTTTTAATTTTTCAACTGCAATATCTGTTTTCAGAAAAGGGTATTTCTCCTCTGGAGTCATGAGCAGAAAAGCCGTTCCTTTAGCATTCATTCTTGCAGTACGCCCATTTCTATGTAGAAATGCGTCTTCTGTATATGGCAGTTGGTAATGGATGATACATCCGATTTCTGGAATATCAAGGCCTCTTGAAGCCAGGTCTGTTGTGATTAATATCTTGATACTTCCATTACGGAATTTCAACAAAGCACGCTCCCTTTCATCCTGTTCCATACCACCATGGAAAATATCATGGGCGAGGTCTTTATCAATCAGCAAATCGCTGATCCTGTCAACAGTTTCCCTATGATTACAGAAAATCAAAGTTGTCTGTTCACCAGTTTTACAAATTAACCTGAATAAGGTATCCAGCTTGTCTTCTGCAGTACTAATAATCTTTTTCAACTGCAGATCTGGTACGACTTGCGCATCTTTTAAGAAATTTATTTCAGTGGCATTTTTAAGTCCTGTAAAGTCCGGGATTTCCTGCATTGCGGTTGCGGAAGTAAGAATACGCTGTTTCAATGATAATAATTTACCAATGATATAAGCCATATCTTCCTGAAAACCAAATTCAAGTGCTTTATCGAATTCGTCAAGAACCAATGTGTGTGCACCGGATTCATCGAAGTTTTCATGTCGCAAATGATACGCGATTCTGCCCGGAGTGCCAATCAGTACCGCAGGAGGTTCTTCAAAATTATTCCTTTCAGTTCTGACAGGATGCCCGCCATAACAGCAGTTAACTTTGAAGCCTGTACCCATTTGCCTGAAAACCTGTTCTATTTGAAGGGCAAGTTCTCTGGAAGGAACCAGAATTACAGCCTGCACAACTTTAAGATCAGCACGTAAATTTTTGAGCACAGGTAAAAGAAAGGCTACAGTTTTTCCTGAGCCGGTAGGAGCAAGTAAAATTAAATCTTTTCCTTTCTCTGCCGCAGCAACTGTTTCCAGCTGCATATCATTTAAAGCTGCAATCTTCAGATTACCCAGTACCTTTTCTACCATCATGCGGCAAAGATAAAAGAATTAAGCCAGATATGCCTCAAATAAAGCAAAGGGGCGGATTAAGCTGAAGCCACCGCTTATTGAGGAAGAAATTTCTTACGTATTTTGCTGAGCCGAAGTTGTGCTTTTCTTTCGAGTTTCATGAGCATACTTCCTCTTTTGTACATCCATGAAGTAACCTTATCATTAGCAACCTGAATGGGTGAATATATTTTTTCTTCGAGAATATCTAGATATTTCGCGTTTGACCTGCTTTGCTGCAACAGGTAAAATTCGTTTAAAAGTTCTGCTTTCATTTTGTTCAGTTTTAATTATGAATATTGTGCAATTGCGGTTAGATCTGTATAAATGTACACATTGTCTAATTAATTTATGACGCTGGAAATACAACAAATAAACGCCTGGCTTGTTCTATAAGTATTATAATAAACTGAATAAATTTTACATGGAGAGACACACCTATCAGACCGGAATTATCGGAAACTGTGCTTTTTTGGCACATATCAATAAAAACACAAATGTAGACTGGCTTTGCTGGCCAAGATTTGACAGCTCCTTTGTTTTCGGAGGCATACTGGATGAAGAAAAAGGTGGCGAATTCTCTATCCGGCCCCATGGCGAATTTGAGAGTAACCAGTATTATCTGGAAAACACAAATATATTATGCACGGAAATACGCAATGAAGAGGGAACATACCGTATAACAGATTTTGCGCCTAGATTTCATCAGTACGAACGCTACTACAAACCCTTAATGCTAATCCGTAAAATTGAGGTAGTAGAAGGTAATCCAAGAATTAAAGTTACTTGTAAACCAGTGAGTAACTATGGCCTGGAGAAGCAGACCCAGTCCAGGGGAAGTAACCACATTTTGTATATGGATGGTGAAACAAGCATGCAGCTCAGTACAAACATTTCACTTTCCTACATAGAAGACGAGCGTTACTTCGCATTGAATGACACTCGTTATCTTATAATGACTTACGGATATAATCTGGAAGCTCCGGTTGAGAGCACAGCAGAGAGGTTTCTGCTGGAGACTAAAAAATACTGGCGCACCTGGATTAAGCACTCTACTATTGCAGGTTATCAGCAGCAACTGGTTATACGCTCCGCATTGGTATTGAAAATCCATCAATATGAAGATACCGGGGCAATCATAGCTGCCAGCTCTACCAGTTTGCCAGAATCCCCGGGGAGTACAAGAAACTGGGATTACAGATATTGTTGGATGCGCGATACCTATTATGTGATTACAGCTTTAAATCACATCGGACACTTTGAGGAAATGGAACGTTATTTTAATTACATAACAGATATTTCCTTCCGGGAAGATAAACGTTATCAGCCATTGTTCGGGATTGCAGGTGAAAGAGTACTGACTGAACATATTTTAAAACACCTTAAAGGTTATATGGGCAATCAACCGGTCCGTATCGGAAATCAGGCATTTGAACATATCCAAAATGACATCTATGGTCAGGTTTTAATTTCGATGTTACCGCTGTATACAGATAATCGCTTTATTTATTCAGAACGTAAAGACTCTGCGATCTGGCTGGATTATCTTCTTTCTAAAATTGAACGTACTATAGATGAGAAAGATGCGGGTATCTGGGAGTTCAGAAATCTAGCGAACAACCATTGTTATACAAACTTGTTTCAATGGGCAGGTGCTAAAGCGGCATTGAAGATGGCCACCAAAATCGGAAATGCGGAGTATGAAGAGCGGGCCAATATACTTATCGACAAAGCAGCAGCACATATAGAAGCGTGTTATGATCCTGAACGCAAAGTTTACAATCACGCAGTTGGCAGCGAGCATCTGGACGCAAGCACACTGCAGCTGATTCTTATGAATTATCTTGACCCTGAATCTGACCGTGCAAAGGATCATTTGATTGCCCTGGAAAAAGAACTTAAAGCAGCAAACGGCTTATTTTATAGATATCGCCATACTGATGATTTCGGGAAACCAAAAACAACTTTTTTAATTTGTGCTTTCTGGTATGTGGAGGCGCTGGCGATGGTTGGCAGGATCGATGATGCAGTTGAAGCATTTGAATCATTAACCGGTTATGGTAATCATCTAGATCTGTTTGCAGAAGATATTGACGAACACGATGGTAGTCAGTGGGGCAATTTCCCTCAGGCATACAGTCACGTCGGGTTGATGAATGCGGCGCACAGAATAGCCATAAAACTCGACAAACCTGGTTTTCTATAACCAAACCTTTCAAAATCAAAAGCGGCAATACCTATTATATAAGTATTGCCGCTTTTGATTTTGAATCGGTGTATCCGTTTATAACTAATGATCCGGCGTATGCAATGAAAGCGTATTCAGCAAATCTCTCACTTCCGTTGGATTGCGCAGATAATACCTTGCAGCAGATATATTACTACCCACTTTGATAGTGAATGCCTCCGGACTAAGCGCCTTGAAAATATCTTCATCGGTATGGTCATCTCCAAGTGCCAGAATAAAGTCCGGCTCCTCTTCATGCAACCAGCTTAACGTCGCTTTTCCTTTATTGACTTCGACATTTTTAAACTCTATCACTTTATTGCCAGGCATTAACTGAAGTCCCTTGTCGGCGATTGTCACTTTGAGGTGGTTAATAATCTCGTTTGCACGAAGCTCACCCAGTCCCTTTTCGACTTTGCGGTAATGCCATACCAGCGAATAGCTTTTGTCCTCTATGAAAGATCCTGGAGTACGGTCTGTATAGGTATCCAGTACCGTTCTAACCTCCTGCTTCCAGCGATCGGTAAGTAATGGTAAGGATTTCCAGTCTTGTTCAAAATGTTTATGCCAGGCGCCATGTTCTGCGATCAGATCCAGCTTCAGATGTCCGAACCATTTTTCAAGTGTTTCGTGCCTTCTGCCACTTACGATTACTATTTTATTTGAAGGATCTGCCGATAACCGCTCTAATAACTGATATAGCTCCGGATCTGGTGAAGCCTGATCTATATCGCCCTGAAAACCGACAAGCGTTCCGTCATAATCCAGAAATAAATATCTGTCTTTAGACCTCGTATAGGCATCTTCAATCTGTGTTCTTATTCCTTTAACTGCGTATTTAGTACGCAATGATTCTTGTAAAACTTTAACTTCTTCCAACTTCTCCATAAAATTCTTCACCCAAAGGTGTATATTAAACTTGCTGACGACAGCTCTCATTTGCTTCATCCTAAAGATCTGCTCTGTTTCAGGCATCTGAATAGCTTGCAAAATTGCCCGCATGACCTCTCCAATATTATTGGGGTTAACGATTATCGCATCATTCAATTCCTTTGAGGCACCTGCCATTTCACTAAGAATAAGCACACCGGTATCCTCTGTGCGGCTTGCGACGTATTCTTTACTAACCAGATTCATCCCGTCACGCATTGGGGTAACAAGACACACATCTGCAGTACGGTACAATGCGGAAAGGAATTCGATAGTAAAGGAACGGTAGAAATAATAAACAGGCTGCCAGCTCATTGTCCGGTAACTTGAATTTATATTTCCGACAAGCTGATCAATCTGATCCCGCAGCTCTTTGTATCTCGGAACGGTGTCCCTGGACGGCACGACAATCATATACAAAGAAATATGTCCGATTAGCTCGGGATGGGTTTGCAGCAGCAGTTCGTAAGCCTGTAACCTTTGCAAAATACCCTTACTGTAGTCAAGCCGGTCGATCGTCAGAATAACCTTCCTTTCTCCCATAGTCTTCCTGAACAAGCGCATATGCTCCCTCACCTGTGGTTCTGCAATTAACCCCTCAAATTTATCAGAATCTATTCCCATAGGGAATGACTCAACTACGATCTGCCTGTCTTTATAACTGACAATATTATCTGACACCTTAACCTGCGGTAAACGGGAGGCTGCGCTCAAAAAATGTCTTACGTCATCAAAAGTGTGGAAACCCAGCAAATCTGCGCCTAGCATTCCGGCAATGAGTTCATCTCTCCAGGGAATGAGCCTGAATATTTCATAAGATGGAAAAGGGATATGCTGAAAGAAACCGATCAGAACCTGAGGCTGTATTTCTCTGATCAATGCAGAGAGTAACAATAACTGATAGTCGTGTACCCATACTGTGTCGCCTTCTTGCAGGTGACTGGCTACGATATGACTGAATTTTTCATTAACCTGCTGATAGGAATCCCTGTAACTCTGGTCAAAATTTGCGTAAGTAACCATGTAATGGAATACCGGCCACAATACTTCATTAGAAAAGCCTTCGTAATAGAGATTAATTTCGTCGGCTGTAAGAAATACAGGGATAAGATTGAGTTCTGCAAGTTTTTCAGTAACCTCTGCCTGCCGCTCTTCGGGCACTTCAATTCCAGGCCAGCCGACCCAGATATTATCACCTTTTTTATATACTGAACCTAATCCTGTTGCCAGGCCGCCTTCACTTGGACTTAGGCGGTATTCCCCCTGATGCTCTACTATTTTTACGGGTAATCGATTTGATACTATAATTGTTTTGTTAACCATATTATGTATTAGACAACGTCTGCAATTACATATTGTTTTAATTTTCTTAGTTTAAAGAAAGGACATCGGCGATTAAAAGCGCTAAAAAAAAGACAAGTACATGTTTATAACAGATTGATTGTTAGTAAATAAACAACATTATTTTCACGTATATTTAACACTAACAACTTAATTTTAAGAAACCTGTTTCGGGTTGTGATAAATGAGAAGCTTATGACCTGGAAAAAATTCAATGGAGAGATCATCCATCAACCAATTCTTGATGAAGTCGAAAATGCAATTATCAGAGAAACCGAAAAAGGCTATCACTTGAAGGTGTGTATAGGGACAGATTCTCAGGTAAAAGGCCCTTACACAGATTTTGCGACGGTCATTGTACTGTTACGTGAGCAACATGGTGGCTTTATGTACATCCATCAGGAAAAAAGCCAGCAAATTATGAGCATTAAAGAAAGAATGCTGATCGAAGTACAAAAATCTATCGAGACCGCCTACGCTGTATGTGATTTACTGGACCTCTACGATGTAGACCTGGAAGTACATGCTGACATTAATACGAACCCTATGTTTAAATCAAACAAAGCACTCAATGAGGCAATGGGGTACATATTAAGTATGGGCTTTATTTTCAAAGCGAAACCTGAAGCATTTGCAAGTTCTACCTGTGCCGATAAAATGGTCCATTAAAACGGATTAAAATCAGGCTTTTCAAAAGAAAAGCCTGATTTTTAAATTTATTCCTCAAAAGCATATACCGCAGCCAGGGAGAACTGTGATGCCGTTTTTGTAGGGTCTAAGTTGTTTTTGACAAACCTTGAAGTGTTGCCGTTATCCAGACGGATTTCCGGAATAAATGTCAGTCCCCCGGATTTCAGGTTCGCAGACAAAGTTACTGAGCCCATTTTATATCCTTCCACATCCTCAGTAGCCTTAGACTCAAAATATTCAGTTCTCAGACCAAGCGACAAAGCTTCATTGAAAGCATGCAAGAAGTAAAGTGCCGCACCACTATAGCCTCCGCCATGGTTAGATACAGAGTAATCTGCAGCATTCAATCCGAGCTTAAACTTCTCCGTCAGCTGGTAGCTCGTCGTCAGATCATAAATCGACCCGGTTCCCGGCGCACCCACAGATTTTCCAGTTAACAGATTTAAATTCGCCGTCCATCCGGTAACAGGCGCTAAAGTTAATTGTGCTCCAAAATGCGAAACACCATTAACGTCTTTGTAAACGTTCCAGTCATCAAACAGACCGACCATTAAAGCTACCTTGTCTGAGAAGGTGTAATTCGCTTTAACTCCTGCATTTTGGAAAGGCCCGCTTGAAAACAAATAAGAGGTCGAATAATTCACATTGCCAACAGGAGAAATAACTTCATAACCAATAAAAGTACCCATGTATCCAGCAGTCATTGAAAATTTATCTGCAAAAGCATAGGTCACATAAAGATTCTGAATGTTAAAATTGTTATCGCCGTTAACTTCCGAACCATCACCATTTGGGAGGGAAGCGTATTGCCCTCTTGGCCCAAAAGAAACCTCTCCAACAAATGAAGCTTTACCCGTGGTTTTTTTTAATCCTATATCTATCATTCCCAACGACACTGAGTTTTGATCATTAGCAAAACTCGTTTGAATATTTGGCTTTCCGGAGAAATCGTATTTATAATAGGTGTCTACTGAACCGGTAATTTCCAGCTGATTGGATAATTTTACCTGCCCGTAAGTCGCAGAGCTTAATGTTAGTGCCGAGATAGTTAAGATAGAGCTGATTTTCATATGGATTAGTTTTATATGCCAGTAAAAAAGATTGCTCGTCTAATTTTTACCGGATCAGGCAGATATATGGTCTATTTCTATCCCTGATGATGCCACAATTAAAGTACCCTGCGAGTATTTTTCATTATGCTGACTAGCGTCCAGGCCTTCTTCTTCTTCTTGAGAAGTTACGCGGATCGGTTCAATTGCATTAACCAGTTTAAAAATCACATAAGAAACTGCGAAACTGAATACTGCTACTATTACAACCCCTTTTAGTTGTGTAAAGAAGAATTCAGGATTACCATAAAACAGACCATCCACGCCAGCCGCATTCACAGTTTTAGTAGCAAATACTCCGGTAAGCAACATACCAACTATACCACCAACTCCATGACAAGGAAATACATCCAGTGTATCATCCAGACTAGTTTTAGATTTCCAGACTACAGCAAGATTCGAAATAATCGCAGCAAAAGCACCTATAAAAATACTGTGAGGGATAGCTACAAAGCCGGCACCCGGTGTAATCGCTACCAATCCAACTACCGCCCCGATACAGAAACCGAGTACAGAAGGTTTTTTTCCTCTCAGGACGTCAAAAAACATCCATGACAGACCTGCTGCCCCCGCTGCGACGCTGGTTGTAGCCAATGCCGATACCGCAAGACTGTTAGCTCCCATTGCAGATCCGGCATTGAAACCAAACCAGCCAAACCATAATAAACCTGTTCCTATTAAAACGTAAGGAATATTGGCTGGAGGTATCTCTTGGTGATCAGCATGTACCTTTCTTCTTTTTAGAACTAATGCACCGGCCAAAGCAGCCATACCAGCCGAGATATGTACAACTGTACCACCTGCAAAATCGAGAACACCCATTTTAAACAGGATTCCCTCAGGATGCCAGGTCCAGTGCGCCAGCGGACTGTATACAAAAACCGCAAATAATACAATAAACAGAATATATGAAGTGAACCTGATTCTTTCTGCTACAGCACCTACAACCAGCCCGGGAGTAATAATAGCGAACATCAGTTGGAAGAATGCGAAAAGTGTTAAAGGTATTGTAGGTGCCATACTCCAGGGCTGACCAGAATTTACGCCCTGAAAAAACAGGAAAGTGCCGGGATTCCCGATAAAACCACCAATACTGTCCCCGAAAGCCAGGCTAAAACCAACTGTGACCCACAATACACTGATTACCCCTGCCGATACAATACTTTTGATCATTGTAGACAATACATTCTTACGATGTACCATACCACCGTAAAAGAAAGCCAGACCGGGGGTCATTAAGAAGACCAAAGCAGTTGCTGCAAGCATCCAGCCTACGTCTGCCGAATTGTATTTCCCTTCATCAAAATTAGCTTTAAGGGGAACAAATAAGGCAAGAACAGACACGATTGCCAGAATCGCGAACGGAAAGAACCGTTTTAACACTATTTTACTCATGATTGTAGATTTATTAGGTTAGATAAATATATTTTACTCGTTTTTTTACCTAAATTATTAAATAAATTCTAATTATATCATATAAATATTACAAACAATACTAAAATCACCAAAAACAAAAGACAAAAACACTAAAAAACAGGTTAAAATTTATAATTATAAAATATTAGAGCTGTTTTGATGTTTATTTTTTGATAAAAACCCATAAAAGAGAAAATATAATTGTCAAAAATGCATAAATGATAAATATTCATGTTTTTTTTTAATTCGTAATAAATGGACCTGATTTTGCCGTAACCAAAAGCAATCTTAAATTAAACCATGAAAGCTCATCAACTTCAATTCGTACAGAAAATGCCGGTTAGTCTTGAACAGGCTTGGGATTTTTTCTCATCTCCACTAAATCTCGCTAAAATCACCCCTGAAGAAATGGCTTTTAAAGTCACCTCGAACATAAACCCCATCGATAAAATGTATGCAGGGATGATCATCACGTATAAAGTTTCTCCGGTAGCGGGCATCAAATTAAACTGGATGACAGAAATTACACAGGTAGAAGAGCAGCGTTATTTTATTGATGAGCAAAGATTCGGTCCATATCAATTCTGGCACCATCAGCATCATTTCAAGAGTATACCAGGTGGTGTGGAAATGACAGATGTGCTTACCTACGGAATGCCCCTGGGTTTTTTGGGTACAATAGCAAACAGCCTGTTCGTGGCGAACAAGCTGCAGCAGATTTTTAAATACAGAAAAGAAAAGGTAGATGCTCTTTTCGGCAGTTATGAAATATTATAGGAATTTATACAGCCTGAGCATCTGCGACTACATAAGCGGAGCCTTGTACTACTCCCCTTTTTTCAATTTCTTTATCTATATAAGTCTGAATAGCGGATTTGTTTAACCCCCAGTTTGGAGCTATAAGTAAATCCCAGTCTGAAATACCGAATAAACGCTGAATAACAATATCCGGCCTGAGTAGCGGAATCAATTTACATAGCAGATCTGTATATTCTTCCAGACTGAATAAATGAAATGGTTCTTTTTTAAACTTGGCTCCCATAATCGAACCTTCTACGATATGCAGGTGGTGGAATTTAACGAATTTTATTTGCGGGAAACGGTTAATTTCATGAATGTAACCCAACATCATTTCTTCCGTTTCCCAGGGAAATCCAAAGATGGTATGTACGCAAAGATCTAACTTTGAATTTTCAAGCAATTTAACAGCTTCTACAAATTCTCCATGACTGCATCCACGGTTAATCTTTTCCAGGGTTTCATCATAAATAGATTCCATCCCCATCTCCAGATCCACATCAAACCGGTCTGAGTAGCTTTCCAGCAGCGCAACTTTCTCTGCATCTATACAATCTGGACGCGTACCCACTGAAAAACCAACAACGTCTTCAGGATTAATAGACAACGCTTCGTCATACATCATTTTCAGATAATGAACCGGAGCGTAAGTATTGGTATTAGGCTGGAAATAAACAATAAACTTATCGGCCTTATAAAAACCCTTACCTCTCTCCATACCCTGCTCCAGCTGCTCCCGAATAGTCGGCAGCTTCCTGGATAACTCAGGTGTAAAAGAATCGACATTACAATAAGTACAGCCACCATAGCCTTTACTTCCGTCCCTGTTAGGACAGGTAAAACCGCCATCAACGATAACTTTAAATACCCGCTGCCCTTTATACTTTTCCTTAAGGTGAGTACCGTAATTATTATAACCTTTTATTCCTGAATCTAGTGGAGTTCCCAATTGCTTTTTTTTTCACAAAAATACAGCTTTTAATTTATTCTTTTTGTCAGCAAAAATGCAGAAATGAAAAAGCCTGTACCCTGGTTAAGGATACAGGCATCAGCTAGAAATACTTTTTAATTTTCTGCTGCTGGTTTTGACAGGTAATAAACAGGAATACCCGCCAGCATAATTAACACTCCCCAGCCGCAGGTATCCAATCTGGTTAGTAATAAAGCAACACATATAGCACTGGCAAAGAGAATATATATCACTGGCAATACCGGATAACCGAAAGCTTTATAAGGCCGGACTGTGTCAGGTTGCTTCTTACGAAGAATGAAAATACCGGCTATTGTAAGTATGTAGAATATAATTACTATTATCATCACGTAGTCCAGCAGATCTCCATATTTACCTGTAAGACATAAAACAGAAGCCCATATGCATTGAAACCACAAGGCCCAGCCAGGAACACCCGAAGCATTCAGCCTGGATGCTTTTTTAAAGAACAAACCGTCCCCCGCCATCGTATAATACACTCTCGCTCCAGCCATAATCAGCCCGTTATTACAGGCAAATGTGGAAATCATAATCATTACGGCAATAATAATTGTTCCCGTATCCCCAAAAATATACTGTGCAGCGTCTACAGCTACCCTGTCGGACTTTGCAGTCGCAATCTCCTGCAGTGGCATCACCGCAACATACATCAGATTGGCCAGAATGTAAATTACACTCACGATAAACGTCCCCAGAAATAAACTTAATCCCACATTGCGCTCCGGCTTCCTGATCTCGCCCGCAATGAATGTAACGCCCACCCAGGCATCGCTGGAAAATAAAGACCCAACCATAGCCGCAGCTATTCCTGAGAGCAGCGCTGTACCGCCTATAGACATCCAGCTGCCGCTTGCCACATCAAACGCCCTGGTATTCCAGGCGTCAGACCAGTTTGCATCCCAGATCGCTGTATTAGCACCGAAAAAGAACCCACCCGCTACCAGTCCGAGCAAAGAGAGAATTTTCACTATCGTGAGAAAAGTCTGCAGAATCTTCCCATCTTTCACCCCCCTGCTATTTATATAAGTAAGTATAATAATGGTCACGATGGAAACTAGCTGGGCTGCATTTAGCTGAAAGCCCCCCAAATCCATCAGTATATTTTCATCACTGAATGGTTCATAGAGATATGCTGCGAACTTCGAAAATGCAACGCCCACTGCGGCTATAGTCCCGGTCTGAATAACCGCGAAGAAACTCCATCCGTACAAAAAGGCGATCAATTTATTATATGCCTCTTTCAGATAAACATACTGCCCCCCTGCCTTCGGGTACATTGCGCTCAGCTCACCGTAACTCACCGCAGCAATTACGGTGATTATCCCGGTAAGTACCCAGATCAGAATGAGCCAGCCAGCCGATCCAACCTGCCGGGCTATATCAGCCGATACGATAAAAATTCCTGATCCGATCATGGAGCCCACGACCAGCATGGTGCCATCTAATAAGCCAAGTTCCCTTCTGAAAGAGCCCTCTTCCTGTTCTTTATTCATATCGCTGGTTTTGGTGGGTTGTTTTTTACACTAATATAGGTTTTACATTCAGCAGAAACCAGGACATTAAATTTGGCAAAGTCGCAAACTCTCTTAAATTTGTATAGGAGCCCCTAATCTCCTGATGCTCAGCAACCAAATATCAAACCATATATGATTTTTTTACAGCAAAACCTAATCTATCTCATCCCCGTATTCGGGCTGATGGGAATTATTGTGATGGCGTTTCAACGTGCCTGGGTTAACCGGCAGGATGCCGGGGACAGCAAGATGTCAGAACTTGCAGGTTATATTGCAGATGGTGCAATGGCATTTCTTCGCGCCGAATGGAAAGTTCTAAGCTATTTTGTTATCATCGCCAGTATTCTGCTTGCCTGGTCCGGAACGTTAAAAGGAAGTCCGGAGAGCCCAATACATTCCAGTCCCGTAATCGCTATTGCTTTCATAATAGGGGCTGTATTCTCTGCTTTCGCCGGATTCATCGGTATGCGAATTGCAACCCGTGCCAACGTCAGAACCACACAGGCAGCAAGAACGAGTCTGCGCAAAGCGCTGCAAGTGGCCTTCACAGGAGGTACAGTAATGGGATTCGGCGTGGCTGGATTAGCAATTTTCGGATTGGGCAGTGTCTTTATTATACTATACCACAGCTTTGTTAACCCTGCGGGTCCCGATGCTTCAGCAGAATTAAAAAAGACAATCGAAGTACTGGCAGGATTTTCACTGGGAGCGGAGAGTATCGCTCTTTTTGCAAGAGTCGGAGGAGGCATTTATACTAAGGCAGCAGATGTCGGCGCCGATCTTGTAGGAAAGGTAGAAGCAGGTATTCCCGAAGACGACGTTAGAAACCCGGCCACCATAGCCGATAATGTAGGAGATAACGTTGGTGACGTAGCTGGTATGGGCGCAGATCTTTTCGGCTCATATGTGGCAACGATTCTTGCCACAATGGTTCTTGGACAGGAAATTGAATCTGCAGATGCATTTGGAGGAATGGCACCTGTACTTCTGCCAATGCTTATTGCGGGTCTCGGTTTGATCTTCTCTATGATATCTTCCGTATTTGTCAGGATTAAAACCGATAAAGACAGTGTACAGCAAGCCCTGAACATGGGAAACTGGATGTCTATCATGCTAACTGCTGTCGCTTCTTATTTTGCCGTACGCTGGTTATTGCCCCCGACCATGGTTATACGCGGGTTTGAATTTACACCTACCGCTGTCTATTACGCCATTCTTATCGGCCTGCTGGTTGGAACATTGATGAGCTTAATCACCGAGTACTATACCGCAATGGGCAAAAGACCCGTCAATTCGATCATACAGCAAAGTTCAACGGGACATGCTACCAACATAATCGGTGGACTCTCTGTCGGTATGGAATCAACAGTATTACCGATTCTTGTACTTGCAGGCGGAATTTACGGCTCCTATCATTTTGCAGGTTTTTATGGTGTGGCAATCGCAGCTGCAGGCATGATGGCCACTACTGCTATGCAACTGGCAATCGATGCCTTCGGTCCAATTGCCGATAATGCCGGAGGAATTGCAGAAATGAGCGGTTTACCTGCAGAAGTACGTGAACGGACGGACATACTTGATGCGGTTGGGAACACTACTGCTGCTACCGGAAAAGGATTCGCTATCGCATCTGCAGCACTTACTTCCCTGGCCCTTTTCGCAGCCTTCGCCGGAATTTCTGGAATTACAGCTATAGATATTTATAAAGCAGATGTACTTGCTGGTCTTTTCGTTGGCGGAATGATTCCTTTTATTTTTTCCGCCCTATGTATATCGGCCGTTGGAAGGGCTGCTATGGCTATGGTACGGGAAGTCAGACGGCAGTTTAAAGAGATCCCGGGCATTATGGAGTATAAAGCCAAGCCAGAATACGAGAAATGTGTGGCCATCTCGACGGAGGCTTCGATACGGGAAATGGTATTACCCGGTGCGATTGCTTTGCTCAGCCCTATAATCGTCGGCTTTATCTTCGGCCCTGAAGTGCTCGGCGGACTGCTGGCGGGTGTTACTGTATCTGGCGTACTGATGGGGATTTTTCAGTCTAATGCCGGTGGCGCCTGGGACAATGCGAAAAAATCATTTGAAAAAGGCGTGTTGATTAACGGAGAGATGGAATTCAAGGGATCTGACTCTCATAAAGCATCTGTAACAGGCGACACTGTTGGAGATCCGTTCAAAGACACCTCCGGACCGTCTATGAATATCCTTATTAAATTAATGTCTATTGTTTCTCTGGTCATTGCACCACATATTGCGGTACCTTTTGTGAAAAACGCAAAAACTGAGATCAGAAAAGAGATCCAAATTCAACAATCAACAGATTTAAACGGAGTAATCAAAAGAGACACTATCAAAAATGTTACCGATACATTGTTAATTCCATAAAAAATGGAATCAGTTTAGGGAATAAATGGTATTTCCAAAAAAAATCCCTTTTATTCTTAAATTTTTTTTAATTAGGTTTGAAACTGTATTAACCCACCAAGTAAATCAAAAAATTTAAACCATCAAATTAACTTATGTTATTTAAAAAATCTATTCCACAATTATTGGCTGAGGCTAATGAAAGTGGTGAGGGTACTTTACAACGCTCATTAACAAGTTTCAACCTCGTCGCGTTAGGCGTTGGTGCAATTATCGGAGCAGGGTTATTTTCCCTGACTGGGATAGCAGCGGCAGATAACGCTGGGCCGGCAGTAATCCTCTCCTTCATCATTGCAGCGATAGGATGTGGATTTGCTGGGCTATGTTACGCGGAATTTGCCTCCATGATTCCGGTAGCAGGAAGTGCCTACACCTACTCTTATGCTACAATGGGAGAATTTATGGCCTGGATTATTGGCTGGGATCTGGTCCTTGAGTATGCTTTAGGTGCTGCAACTGTAGCTGCCAGCTGGTCACAGTACTTTTCACAATTCCTTCTGGAGTTCGGTATCCATTTTCCACAACAGCTCCTGCATGGTCCCTGGGAGGGAGGCTTGATTAACCTGCCTGCTATAATAATTGTATGCTTGCTGTCAATGCTGTTAATCCGCGGTACTAAAGACTCCTCTACAGTTAATAACGTTCTTGTTATTGTAAAAGTAGCGGTTGTATTGATTTTTATTGCTTTAGGATGGAGCTTTATTGATCCGGCAAACCACACCCCGTTTATCCCGGCAAATGCTGGCGAAGAAGCTGTTAAAGCAGGTACTAAAGGATTCTTTGAATTCTTCGCAAGTGATGACTTTGGCCATTTCGGTATCAGCGGTGTTTTACGTGGAGCCGGAGTAGTTTTCTTTGCATTTATCGGTTTTGATGCCGTAAGTACTGCTGCACAGGAAGCAAAAAACCCACAAAAAGGTATGCCGATTGGTATTATCGGATCTTTGATCGTTTGTACATTACTTTACGTTCTGTTCTCTTATGTAATGACAGGATTAGAGAATTACACGAAATTTGCAGGTGACGCTAAACCAGTTGCAACTGCATTTGCACAGACCGGATACACCTTCCTTAATCGTTTCCTGATGGTTGCGATTCTTGCTGGTTACACTTCGGTAATCCTGGTTATGTTACTTGGACAAAGCCGTGTATTCTATAGTATGAGTAAAGATGGGTTGTTACCTAAAATCTTCTCTGACTTACACAAAACAAACCAGACGCCTTGGAAAACCAATCTGATGTTTATGGTCTTTGTAAGTATCTTCGCTGGTTTCGTACCGGTTTCTGACCTGGGTCATATGGTAAGTATAGGTACCCTGTTTGCCTTCTCACTGGTATGTATAGGTGTATTGATTCTTAGAAAAACTGATCCGGATCTGGTAAGACCTTTCCGTACACCATTAGTACCACTTGTACCTATTCTGGGTATTATTGTGTGCGTGCTGATGATGGCTTCCCTACCGATTGTAAGTTGGGAACGTTTAGGAATCTGGATGGCCTTAGGGGTCGCCATTTATTATGCGTATGGACGTAAACATAGTTATATCAGAAAAGCGCATCATGACTCATTGAAAAAATAAGTTATCCATTTTTATGAATAAATTAAAAAGCCACTTCACAGTGGCTTTTTAATTTTTAGAATTTCTACATTTACACAAAAAATGTTCTCATGGAATTCAAGTTCAGTCAAATTCTGTCTACCTCAATGGTCCTGTTTGCCATTATAGACATTCTAGGTTCCATCCCCGTAGTTATTCAGCTCCGCAAAAAAGCCGGTCATATCGAATCAGAGAAAGCGACATTGGTGGCTACAACGCTTATGATCATGTTTCTTTTTTTAGGCGAGTCCATGCTCAAGGTGATTGGACTAGATGTAGCATCATTTGCTATTGCCGGGTCTTTAGTAATTTTCTTTATTGCAATGGAGATGGTATTAGGACTGACAATATTTAAGGAAGAAGCACCCGAAACCATATCAATCGTACCACTTGCTTTCCCGCTTATTGCCGGAGCAGGTAGCATGACCACATTGCTTTCACTTAAAACAGAGTACGACACACAAAATATAGTCGTCGGAATCCTGATCAATATGTTATTTGTTTATTTCGTGCTGAAGAACACGGAGAGACTAGAAAAGCTATTTGGGAAATCTGGCCTGAATGTGATGCGGAAAGCATTTGGTGTGATCCTGCTCGCAATTGCCATTAAGCTGTTTAGAAACAATACCGGACTGTAAACACAATCCGGTATCGGTAATATTTATTTTTTAAGAAAGCGGGCCACAAACATACTGTCTGCTTTATGCTGGTATCCTGTAATTACACGCATTTCTACAAGTTCAAGCGGCAGTTCCTTTAAAAGAGCAGCGACAACATCTTCATTCTCCTTTCTGAAGACAGAACAAGTCATATAAATCAATGGCTTTCCTTTCTTCAGGTATTTTACAACATTTGTTGCAATACTTATCTGAAGGGCGGAGAAGTATGCTACTTTAGTTTCGTCGAACTGCACAAGCATTTCCGGGGTTCGGCCCCAAGTCCCTGATCCCGTACAAGGCGCATCCAGTAAAATACCGTCAAATGCATAATCATGTAAAACCTGATCATTATTTTGCAACAAATCCAGGGTTTTCTTCTGATATTTTTTGATACCTGCTGCCAGAAAGCGTTCATCCAGATTCCTAAGACTTGTTTCCCGGAGATCACTGACCATTAGCTGCACCTTAGGCTCCAATGCAGAAAGTAATAATGACTTTCCACCTGAAGCTGCACAGCAGTCCCACCAATAATCATAAGGCTGAGGTAAAAACAGCTCACCTGTAGCCTGCGAAGACAAATCCTGAACCTGATAATTCAGGCTTTCAGACAGTATATTCTCTAATTTGATTCCATTAGGCAGCGCTAGCGTCTCGTTACTTACATTCCTCACCGGAATCCCGGCTTCAGTAAGCTCTTCTGTAATCTTCAGATGATCCTTCTCCTGAATACGAATAAAAAGATCGGGTTGTACGAAAAAAGATTCAAGGAATGCCTGCTTATTAATTTCAGCAGAAAGCTCTTCACGGAACGCGAAAACATCTTCCAGCTTAAAATCAGGATAAGTATCCTCCACCAGTTTTATTTTGGCCTGAACAGGTAAAAGAAGATGTTCTGCCAGTTGTGGCAAATGTTCTGTGATCACCAGACTTCCGGACTGGCTGCAAAGAAAGTCTGCAACTGCCAACCTGGTAATCGTATCCCGTTGCGGAATTGCATTTCCCAAACGATAAAAACTATACAAATATCTGGAAGTCCATCTGCGATCTGCAGATCCCATCTGCTTATGTTGCTTATAATAAGTAACTAGATGCCGGTGCAGAGGGATTTTCCCTTCGTAGGAAGCTAAAACCTGTTCAAAAGAGCGGATCTGATAGATTAATTTCATTCAACAGGAGTTAAAGCGTAATTTTTGAATTCCAGCAGGAATAAACTGGTATTGATATAACCCAGTTTTTCATCTTTAATAAACTGAAATGAATTCTGTAATCCTTTATAGCTGGTTTTGGTTAGATACTTCAGATAAGATGATCCGTGCGAAGCGAAAAGCAGCCCGAAATAGTATCCTGTATCAAATCCTTTAAAGGCAAACTCGCCTGGTTCGAAATGGTTCAGCCTTCTGTAATTACGGACAAACCGGATCACATCCTGGCTTTTATAATCTACATAGTAAGAAGTCGTGATTCTTGTTTTCAAAGCCTGCAGCTTCTCCGTATTATAGTTTTGTTTACTCCAGTTCGGATGCCCAAAAAGCTCAAGCTGGCTTCCGTTCAGTTTCATCTTAGCAAGTTTATCAATCGTAGCTACAACGAATGCACGGTCGGCCGAAGTAACCAGTACCAGGTATTTCTTACCTTTAACCATTTGTGACTCCATACTAAATACAGAACTATATTCTGTAAAATGGAACAAATTACCGCGACCTTCAGTGAAATAATTTCTAATTGGCACCGCCAGTAATTCATCTGCCGGTTTTTTAGTACTAATCAGTACCACTTCCGTTCTGGAAGGTTCATAGTTTTTATTGATAAACTGTCCAATCTTTTCAGCGTGCAGATCTATGTTATTAACCAATGAGATCAGGTTAGGATTATTAAATTCAGCCGGCTGAGTAGCAGCCAGCGGAGAAACTACTGGCAGGTCATTCTTAATAGAATAGTCGGTCATGTACTTAAGCCCATCGGGAAACACAGGCCCTACGATAAGATTACTTCCTTTCAACTGATCTGAACCGATCAGATAACCAAGATGTTTGTCGTCGTCACGTGTATCTAGAACCGTTAACTTAAAATTCATTCCCTTTGCAGCGGCAGAATCAATTCCCATCTTAAATCCCTGATAAAAATCAAGGGACATCGCAGACTGTTCCAGGTCAGCTTTTGTTCCAGTTGTTGCCTTAACTGTATTCAGTTTTAAAGGCATCATCAGTGTAATTCCGGCTTCGGTAAATTTCTTTTCTTCTTTTTTATCCTGCGTAGTTTCCTTGGCAGGTTTCTTAGGTGATTTACCTGTTCTTACCCGCGGCGAACAAGCCGACAGACAAAAACAGGCAAATATTAAACACCAAAGTTTATTCCCACTCAATAGTCGCAGGTGGTTTTGAACTAATATCATACACTACCCTGTTTATACCTTTTACTTTATTAATAATTTCATTGGAAATTTTGGCGAGTACAGGATAAGGTAAATGGCACCAATCGGCAGTCATTCCATCTACAGATTCCACAGCACGAAGACAGATAACGTTTTCGTAAGTACGCTCGTCTCCCATTACTCCAACCGACTGAACCGGAAGGAAAATTGCTCCAGCCTGCCAAACCTGATCATATAACCCTGCTTCTCTCAGATTGTTTATATAAATAGCATCCGCTTCCTGCAGGATGGCTACTTTTTCCGCGGTAACATCGCCTAATATACGGATAGCAAGCCCTGGTCCGGGGAAAGGATGACGACCTAAAATAAAACTATCCAGCCCCAGTGTCTTCCCTACACGTCTCACTTCATCTTTAAACAATGTTTTTAAAGGCTCAACAACCTTTAACTTCATAAAGTCGGGTAGTCCACCCACATTATGATGAGATTTAATTGTTGCAGACGGACCGTTCACGGAGATTGATTCAATCACATCCGGATATATAGTACCCTGCGCAAGCCATTTTACATCCTGCACTTCATGCGCTGCATCATCAAACACCTCAATGAAAACACGTCCTATAGCTTTACGCTTCAATTCCGGATCTTTAAGCCCAGCCAGCTGACTTAAGAAACGTTCTTTAGCATCCACGCCTTTAATATTCAGACCAAGATGTTTATACTGTTCCAGAACAGCTTCATATTCATCCTTACGCAATAATCCATTATCAACGAAGATACAATGCAGATTAGCACCGATTGCTTTATGAAGCAGAATTGCTGCAACGCTAGAATCTACACCGCCTGAAAGGCCAAGTACCACTTTATCATTACCTAACTTTTCTTTCAGTTCAGCGATTGTACTGTCTACGAAAGCATCTGACGTCCAGCTCTGGCTTAACCCGCAGATATCAACCAGGAAATTCTCCAGTAATTGTTTTCCATCTGTACTATGTGTTACTTCCGGGTGAAACTGAATCGCATACGTATCAGAATCTTTCACGTGGTAAGCGGCAACGCGTACGTTGTCGGTACTTGCTATAATTTCAAAATTATCAGGTACCACAGTAATGGTATCACCATGTGACATCCACACCTGTGAATTTGTATTGATATTTTTAAATAACTTATTTTCGGAAACAACAAAATTCAGGTTTGCACGGCCATATTCTCTGGTAGAGGAAGGCTGCACATCGCCGCCGGAATACTGCGCAATATATTGTGCACCATAACAAACTGCCAGTACAGGATATTTCTGATGGAATTTAGCTAAGTCTATTTGAGGTGCATCTTCCTGGCGTACAGAGTATGGACTTCCTGAAAAGATGATACCTTTAACGTCTGAAGAGATTTCAGGAATATTATTAAATGGATGTATTTCGCAATACACATTTAATTCCCGAACCCTACGGGCTATCAACTGTGTATATTGAGATCCAAAATCGATAATGATGATTTTTTCTAGCATGGCCAAAGTTAGTATTTATTCACTTCAACACCGAATCTTTTTAAGAAATCAACGCCCTCATCACTCGGCAGCCCTTTATATGCCGCATAAGAATCTTTAAAGTATACAACCTTAATCCCGGAAGAAAGAATCAGTCTGGCACAGGCAATGCAGGGTGACAATGTGGTATAGAGGGTGGCGCCTTCTATCCTCGCCCCATTTCTGGAAGCATAAAGTATTGCATTCTCTTCTGCGTGTAAAGCTAGTGAACAACTTCCTCTGGAATCTCTGCTGCAACCTTGCCCGGGCCACTCTTCATCACAATTGTGAGTACCGGAAGGAGGTCCGTTATAGCCGATAGAGATAATTCGTGTTTCTTTGGTGAGTACTGCACCGACTTGTGCCCGTACACAATGAGATCTGCCAGCGAGCTTAACAGCCAGATCCATATAAATATCGTCAAATCCCGGTCTGGTATCCGGGGATTCCGGCTGGCCGGTACTTAGTTGTTCATTTACCATAACAATTTTTAATTCCTTATAATATGCCCCGATCCGAGCCCGGAAAAACAATAACAGGGTATAAACTTAAATAAAAATTGCGCCTTGCCGACAATCCCATACAATAAATGAAGCAAAAAAAAATATGGAGGTTTCCCCATTAAAATCGGATATTAGCAGCTTTATACAAACTGTTTGAATGATTGAAGCAATATTACACGGGATCGGTGCAGGTATTTTATTTTCATTCCTGACTGGCCCTGTTTTTTTCTCGATGATAAAAACCAGTATAGAAAAGGGATTCAAGGCTGGTTTTTCCCTGGCTGTAGGCGTAATTCTGGGTGACATTATTTTAATTAGTCTGACTATATTCAGCTCCCAGTTCGTGAACTACAATCCTAAATACAACACCTATATAGGCCTCATCGGAGGCCTGTTTTTATTAGGAGTAGGTATATTCTATCTGGTAAATAAAGTTAAAATGCATTATGAAACTAAGAAAATTGAAAAAGTTAGAAAAAGAGGATATGTCATAAAAGGATTTCTAATGTGTCTGCTTTCCCCCACAACTCTCATGTTCTGGATTATGGTTGGCGGCATAATTAGTGCACAATTGCATTATACGATGGATGAGAAGATTCTTTTCTTCATAGTGGCCATGTCCACTCAACTTTCCGTTGATTGCATGAAAACATTCTACGCTGCCAAACTACGCGAAAAGATTCAGGCAAAGAATCTTATTCTTTTAAACAGAGTCGCCGGGGCGGTAATCATTATTTTTGCAATCAGGCTATTTATTGAAGTATTCACGCAGAATTTTCATTAGTGTTTCAAAACCTGGCAATAGTCGGTCAGCCTATATTTATAACATAAAAAAAGGATAGCTTTCGCTATCCTTTTTTTATGTTATAAATGATCAAAAAAATCTTCTTTAATAAGCTCTCTGATCGCTTCCTTCTCTCCAGTTTACAAAAGCCTTGTTCACTACTCTATTACCGCCTGGTGTTGGATAGTTTCCTGAGAAATACCAATCACCTGTATGTTCAGGACAAGCAATATGCAGATTATCTAATGTCTGATAAATCACTTCGACTTCTGCAATTGTATCTTTTGGTGTAATGATCTTGGTAATCTGCGCTGAGATTTCCTCTTGCGTAAATGGTCTGTAGATATCCTTTACGTGATTAATAATCTCTTCCTTAGGTAACAGTAATGAAGCTTTACATTTAACATAAACCTCATCAATTATATTTTCCATACCACGCGCCTTCAACAACTGAATTGCAGCCTCAAATGCCACGAACTGTCCAAGTTTAGACATGTCAATACCATAACAATCCGGATAGCGAATCTGCGGCGCTGAAGAAACAATAATAATTTTCTTAGGGTGCAGCCTGTCTATGATTTTAATAATACTTTGTTTTAGCGTGGTTCCTCTTACAATAGAATCATCTACAGCAACAAGTGTATCAACATCATTTTTGATAACTACATAAGTGGTGTCATAAA
Source organism: Pedobacter antarcticus (assembly GCF_900103515.1). NCBI lineage: Bacteria > Pseudomonadati > Bacteroidota > Sphingobacteriia > Sphingobacteriales > Sphingobacteriaceae > Pedobacter > Pedobacter antarcticus. The sequence goes on along the minus strand of NZ_FNGZ01000003.1, from coordinate 563,137 downwards.
CATGGGCAACCATTTCTTTACGATCAGCGTCGGCGGTAATGAAAGTACGAAGCTTAACATCTTTAATAGCGAGCTTTTCTACTCTCGGAGCCATAGATAATAATTCATCTAGTTCCTGGTCAGATAACGCATCTTTCCGGCCAATTAAAGTGTCTTTCTGTACCTTTTTGATATACTTATGCAGCCCTTCTACCAAACCATAAAAAGAGATTTCTGCGGTATTAGGTATAAATGAGAATACTGTATTTTTCAGATCTGAGTTCACAGATTTAAGAATTTGGTCAATCAGCAAACGGCCTAATTGTTTTCTTTCCCTGTAAATTGCAGCGTCACTACCACGTGAGAAATAAATTCTTTCGAAAGAGCATGCTCTTTTTTCCTGAGGCTCGCGGAAAATTTCCTGAGTTACAGTTCCGTTCTTTTTAACAATCAGTGCATGACCAGGCTTAATTTCCTGCACCTCATTAAACCCAACATTAAAAGCAGTTTGAATAGCCGGTCTTTCGGAAGCAGCTACTACGATCTCGTCATCCTGATAAAAATATGCCGGGCGGATGCCAGAAGGATCACGCAGTACAAAAGCATCACCATTACCAACGATGCCAGAAATTGCATAACCTCCGTCCCAGGTTTTAGCCGAGCGGCGCAGGATATGCGCAATATTAAGATTTTCAGATATTTTGTGAGTAATCTCTACATTCGACAAACCTTCCTTTTTGTAAGTATCAAAAAGCTCCTGGTTTTCATCATCAAGGAAATGACCGATTTTCTCTAACACAGTAACAGTGTCCGCCTGTTCTTTAGGATGTTGCCCAAGCTCATACAACTGCTCCAGTAATTCATCAACATTAGTCATGTTAAAGTTCCCCGCAATAACAAGATTTCTGGTCATCCAGTTATTTTGGCGAAGGAATGGATGGCAATTTTCAATACTGTTTTTTCCGTGTGTACCATAACGCAGGTGTCCAAGGAGTACTTCGCCAATAAAGCTGACATTTTGTTTTAACCATTCCGCATCCTGCATTAGTTCCGGCGTATCATTCTGGATGTCCACAAATTTATTGTGAACGTAACCGAAGATATCAGCAACTGCATTCTGCGCCATTGACCTGTAACGGCTAATGTAGCGGTGGCCTGGTTTAACATCTAATTTAATGGTTGCAATCCCTGCTCCGTCCTGCCCTCTATTGTGCTGTTTTTCCATCAAAAGATAGAGTTTATTCAGTCCGTAAAGTGCTGTACCGTATTTTTCCTGGTAGTATGAGAGAGGTTTTAAAAGACGGATAAAAGCAATTCCGCATTCGTGTTTTATCTGGTCACTCATTATGTGTGGTTTGAGCCGCAAATTTACCTTTTATAATAGTTAGAACCTAGAAAGAAATATAAATCATGACAACAAACTGATTTGTTTTGCAACAACAGGCGCCTCGAAGAACAGAGAGCCGTTTCTGCAAAAAATACTGGCATCGCCCGTCGTGTAAAATTGCTTTTCACCGTCCCTGGCTAGCAATTGCTCCATTTCAGAATGGCGGGATAAATAAGCTTTCAAGCTCCCGGCGACAATATCTCCCTGTGAAACCAATCGTATTCCTTCAGATAACTGCGCTTCAATCTTTGGAATAAGTAATGGATAATGTGTACAGGCCAGCAATATGGTATCGATCTGGTCAGACTGTTCAAGCAGCGCCTGAATATATTTTGACACAAAGTAGTCCGCTCCCGGGCTCAGATGTTCATTGTTTTCTATTAACGGAACCCACATGGGGCAACTTTGCTGAACGACCTCCAACTCCGGATAAAAGTTATGGATCTCAATCGGATACGAACCGGATTTTACGGTTCCCCTGGTACCCATTACTCCGATGGTACCTGTGCGCGTATACTCACCGATCAGCTCTGCAGTAGGGCGAATCACCCCGAGCACTCTTTTTCCAGGATATTTAACAGGGAGAATACGCTGCTGAATTGACCGGAGCGCTTTGGCGGAGGCCGTATTACAAGCCAGGATAATTAATTCACAGCCTTGCGCAAACAACCATTCGACGCATTCCAGCGTATACTTATAGACGGTCTCAAAACTATGGTCGCCATAAGGAGAACGGGCGTTATCTCCAAGATAGATATAGTTATATTGCGGCAGCTCTGCTGCAATGGAACGGAAGACGGTAAGGCCACCATAACCCGAATCGAAAACACCAATAGATTTTGTCTGCTGCATAGACAAAACTAGCAAGAAAAAGCGGTCAAAAAAAAAGTGGAACCCGATAATCCGGATTCCACTTTTTATAAAATTTCTAAAAATTATTTCTTAGCAGCAGGCGCTGAAGCAGCGATGCCTAATTTAGCTTTTACAAGATCAGTAACATCTTCTCCACCTTCCCATGCAAGCATGTTATTTGCACCTTGTTGTGCAGAACTGTCAAAGACATAAGCAATACCTTTGTCTTTCGCTACAGCTTTAACTGCATTCTGAAATTTAGTGTTTAATGGTGCTAACAGTTCTCCTTGTTTAGTAGCAATATCCTGTTGTGCTTTTTGAGTTGCATCATTGATACGTTTCTCCATATCCTGTAACTCAACACCCATCTGCTGTAATTCTTTACCTACAGTTTCTTTGTTTGCTTCGCTCAGTGTTTTGTTTTTAGCAACTGCAGCCTCATACTTAGTAGTATATTCAGTCCTCATTTTTTCAATTTCGGCCTGTTTTTGTTTTTGAAGTGTTTCTAAAGTAGCAGTAGCAGTTTTAGCTTCAGGCATACTTGCGAAAACGACTTCAGAATCAAGGTGTCCAATTTTTTGCTGAGCATTGGCAACAGAAGCAGTAAACACTAAGCCAGCTGCTACAAAAAATACGTTAATTAACTTTCTCATTTCTATTGTTCTTAATAATTGTTTTTTAAAATTTATTTTGTGTGTTATTTTGCGAGGGTTCCAGGTTTGTAGCCAAGTTTAGTGACAACATCATTACTCAGATTATAATCGGGACCAGCGTAGATCATCGTAGTGGATTCGCTGCTTTTATCAAAGATAAAATCTAATGATTTTGACTTAGCCACATCATTTATCGCACCTGTTACTTTATCCTGAATAGGTTTCAATAATTTAGACCTGGTCTGAAAAAGTTCGCCTTCCGGGCCAAACTTCTGACGTTGGAAATCTTTAGCTGCCTTTTCTTTTTCTATAATATCATTTTCGCGGCGCTTGCGCATATCATCTGTTAATAATACCTGATCAGCCTGGTAAGCTTTATACATCTTGTCAATAGCCACAAAGTCCGCGTCGACCTCTTTCTGCCATTGCTGGGTAAGAACATTAAGCTGATTTTGTGAAGACTTATATTCTGGCAAATGTTTCAGAATATACTCTGTGTCCACATACGCGAATTTTTGTGCAAACGCACCAAATCCTGCAAAAACTAAAAATCCGATTAAAATAAACTTTTTCATGATCTCGCTCTCTTTATTAATCTTTAGACATAACCAAATGCAGATTTCCGGTCTTCTTAAACCATAAATCTGCATTTGTTGGGTGAATATATGTTTTATCCTTTATAACGTACATATTAGATTTTCATTTTACCTGAAATATATTTCGATTTCAAGAAGGAGAATTAATTGAATCCACCTAACTGCTGTGCGATACTAAACATAAACCTTTGTCTACCAAAATCCTGCACACCAGGGATCTTATCAAACGGAATACCATAATCAATTCCAAGCATACCAAATATCGGTAAAAAGATTCTTGCGCCAATACCAGCCGATCTTCTTACGTTAAACGGATTATAATCAGAAAACTTATTCCAGGTATTACCACCTTCAGCAAAACCAACAATAAACGCAGTTGCCTGCTGACTTGCAATAACCGGGTAACGCAGCTCCATTACGTATTTCGTATAGATAGGGCTACCTGACTGCTGTGCGATACTAACCTGACCAGCAGTTGTCGCTGAACTTGGAACAACTGCATTGTTAGCATAACCGCGCATCGTAATCAATTCAGATCCTTGCAGGAAGTCAAATCCCTGCATACCGTCACCACCTAATTTAAATCTTTCAAAAGCCGATTGTCCTACTGCCTCATTGTATGATCCCAGGAAGCCAAACTGTGCCTGTGCTTTAACCACAAGTTTACCTGCCAAACGCTGGAACCACTGTCCCTCGAATTTCCATTTATGGTATTCTGTAAAGGTATAACGTTTCTTATCAGAGGCAGTTTCATAATTCACATTATTCAATAACGAGTAAGGAGGAGTTGCCTGAATTGTAAACTTGAAGAATGAACCTTCTGTCGGGAAAATAGGCGAATTTCTTGAGTCCCTGCTTATTTCCTGAGTTAAGTTAAAGTTGTATGAAGTACCTGTTGAGAACAGATAACCTGAGTAATTATTCAGAATATATTGTTGTGCGTTGATCGAGTGCGTTAACTGGAAATAGTTATCCGGCCATTTTAACATACGACCCAAACTTACCGTTACACCATTCAAACGTATCTTTTGCAGATTGGCACTTCCGGCGCTTAATCCGTTGGAAGAAAGCGAAGTAAATGCACTAACACCAAAACTCACCGGCTTTTTACCACCTAACCATGGCTCAGAAAAACTGAAACTATAAGACTGGTAATATTTTGCATTAGTTTGTCCACGAATACTCAGTTTCTGACCATCTCCTTTAGGTAATGGTTTATAGGCTTTAGGATTCAGAATATTCCTTAAAGAGAAGTTATTAAAAGTTAAACCGATAGTACCGATTACACGGCCACCACCAAAACCTCCGGAAAGCTCCACCTGGTCGGAAGGTTTCTCTTCTACCGCATACTCAATATCTACGGTTCCGTCAGCAGGATTAGGCTTAGGTGTAGGGACAGTTTTCGATTCATCAAAATTACCCAGCTGACCGATATCACGTACCGTACGTATTAATTGTTCTTTAGAGAACTTATCACCTGGTCTTGTTCTAACCTGACGGAGTACAACACGGTCATTTGTGATGGTATTACCTTTAACAGTAATCCTGTTATTGGTATACTGCGGTCCTTCATAAATTCTGATCTCCAGATCGACAGTGTCATTATAAATTTTGGTTTGAACCGGCTCCACATTGAACGTCAGATAACCATCATTCAGGTAGATACTGGAAACGTCTTCACTTTCCGCGCCATTACCATGTAATTTTACACCCAGTTTTTCTTCACTGAAAATATCACCTTTTTCAATTCCCAATACTTTCGTCAAATCCTTGGTTGCATATTTGGCATTACCTGCCCAGGTAATGTTACCTACGTAATACTTAGGACCTTCATAAATATCAATATCAATCCCTACCGTCTTATCGCTGTTACGGTATACTGAATCTCTCAGAATAACCGCATCACGATAACCCTTGTCCTGCATTTTAGCGATCAGTTTCTCTTTATCTTCCTTGAATTTTTCCTGGCTGTATTTACCTGGTCCGAATATTTTATAGAAAGCGCGTTGCTTAGTCTTTTTCAAATATTTGCGTAACTGTGCAGCTTTAAATTCTTTGTTTCCCGTGAAATTAATTTTCTGGACTTTAACCTTTCTGCCACGCTCTACAAAAACCTGCAGTACCACACCATTTTCCATATTTGGATCTGGTTTGGTTTTGTAATCTATCTTAGTAAAGAAATAACCTTTTTCTGCCAGATATTTATCAATAACCGCTGTTGTACTATTATAAGTGTTCTCGTTTATAATTGTCTTTCCTGATTTCGAATTTAACTTCTCTGTAATGTCTGTTTTTTGAGATTTAGATAAGCCATTCAATTCAAATGAACTCAAACGCGGACGCTCGACCACTTTAATATCAAAATAAACCGTATCGTCTGTCAATTTGGAAATATTCAATTCGATATCATCAAAAAGTCCCTGCGACCAGAGTGTTTTAATTGCCGTTGAAGTAGCCTCACTAGGAAGCAAAATTGTTTCACCTTTAATTAATTTGGACAAAGTGATAATTACCTCCTTATCAATAAAACTGGCACCAGTCAGCGTTGTACCTCCAATGATATATTCCTTCGGCTGGAAATAGTCCAGGTCAGTGCCCTGAACCTTCAGACTTGGTGTAGCCTGCGGACGTGTTACTTGTGCCATTGCCGGTAAGCCGACAAAAAGCAATACTATAAGTTGGTATATTCTTTTCATTTACAATCTAAAAAACGTTGCTAAGTTAATTTAAACACATGTTAAAAAGTGTTAAATGTAAAATTAGTTCAACTGTTCACTAATTTTACCGAAACGACGTTCGCGCTTTTGGTAATCAACAATGGCTTCAAAAAGGTCCTCTCTTCTGAAATCAGGCCATAAGGTTTCTGTGAAATATAACTCTGTATAAGCGATCTGCCAAAGCAAAAAATTGCTCACCCGATGCTCTCCGCTTGTGCGGATAAGTAGCTCCGGATCGGGCATCCCGAAGGTCGTTAACTGAGACGAAAACTGAGCTTCCGTAATATCATCAGCCTGGAGCTGATTATCTGCGACCTGCGCAGCAAGTTTTTTAGCAGCTTGAAGAATCTCCCATTTTGCACTATAGCTTAAAGCAAGCGTTAGTGTACAGGAAGTATTACCAGCTGTTTTTTCCATCGCACTTTTCAAATCATCAATACATTTCTGAGGAAGAGAAGCTATATCTCCGATTGCATTAAGTCTGATATTGTTTTTATTAAGTCTGTCAGTTTCATTATTAATGGTCGCAATGAGCAGTTCCATTAATGCAGTGACTTCTTCTGGAGGTCTGTTCCAGTTCTCAGTTGAAAACGCATAAATAGTCAGGTATTTCACCCCTATATCTGCACAACCCTCCACTATATCCTTCACAGATAACACACCGCTTTCATGTCCGAAAGATCTGAATTTACCTTGATTTTTTGCCCATCTGCCATTGCCGTCCATTATAATTGCAATGTGTTCCGGCAGTCGGGTCGTATCGATTTGTTCTTTAAATCCCATTTATGTAAGCAAATATGGCTAAAATGTATAACATACAGAAGAATCAGGCTGCCATATTGCAGATATGCCTTTATGTAATACCCCCCAATGAATGCTAAACAAATCATTTTCAGGTACCTTCTGAATGAAGATGCCAAAGTTATAAGATATTTTGTTTATTTCTATCAATTTTAGAAGCTGAAACAATTTTCCGTTAGAAATACGCAAAATCTTTGTACCGGCATCATCTGCACTGTACCTCGTTTGGATTGCCGAAAGCTTAACGCACTCATTTGGTTAGGATAACGCAGATTTGATCCGGGCAGTATATTTGCACTAATAATTGCGTGTATCAATTCCCCAAAGAAGTTTATTACGCAAAGTAGTCAGATAACTTTCTTTATGAAGCCGAATAAGATTGACATGAAATTCTGCCTTTTTAACAGTGATCTTTACAGATCTGTCTACGGTTGCCGTTCTGGAATCACAAGAAACTAAAAACTTAGTACTTCTCGCTTCAACTTCAAAACGAAGTGTCACATTATCAGGAATTATAACCGGTCTGACATTCAGGTTGTGCGGCGCTATAGGCGTAATTACAAAATTCTGCGCGCTGGGAAATATGATCGGACCACCGCAGCTCAGGGAGTAGGCTGTTGAACCAGTCGGAGTCGCAATAATGAGACCGTCCGCCCAGTAGGAGTTGATAAACTCATCATCCATATAAGCATGAATAATCATCATCGCAGAATTGTCGCGGCGATGGATGGTAATATCATTCAATGCGAAATTTTCATCTCCAAAAAGATTGTATTTAGACTCAACATGTAATAATGTCCTTTGATCGAGGGAATAATCCTTTTGCATTAACGCCGCAATAGCTGCCTTAATATTGTCTTTATTAATACTAGCCAGGAAGCCCAGACGCCCGAAATTAATTCCGATAACCGGAATTGCTGAATCCCTTACTAAAGCCAGCGTATCCAGTAAAGTGCCGTCTCCACCCAAACTGATCAATACATCTGCTTGCTGACAAAGATCCTGATGTCCGGTAAAAGTCGATAGTCCCTCAGGAAGCCGCACTTTTTCTGCTATAAATTCGAAATAATCGCGGAAAACAAGGATTTCTATCCCATAAAATTCAAGGGCATCAAACACATCCTGAACATAGGGTAAGACTGTATTGTTAAATTCCCTTCCGTATATGGCAAACTTCATTGAAAAAAAATAATTGAGGGTGGGTAACCGGAATGTTTCTATTAAACTTATGCAGCAAAGGCTGTTTACACATTCAGATAACTCATTAATAAGTTATATCTGTCTGCCGTCCCATTGTCTGCAACAGTTCCATTATAAACAGCTTTGACCAAATAATTATATCTTTCAAAGGAAGCGATAATTCCGGATAGTTCTGTCTTGTTTATTTTAAGTATGACCTCCATCCTGGTAGAATCAGGAAAATCCTGCACATAGGAGGAGAGAATCTGCGCATTGTCGGCTTCCACAATCTGCGCCATATGAGCGAGGGAATTATTACGATTGCTGATCTCCAGCACGATAATACCCCCCGGATCGCGTAAAGCGAACATAGCTGAGACTGCAGGCAACAATTCTTGAAAGGAAACCACACCAAGATATTGCTGATTCATGTCGAGCACAGGCAACAGATCAACCTGGAGTTTATTCATGAGCATAATCAACTCATAAATATGCACCCCTTCGGAAACAAAGACCTGAAGCAGTTCTTTGTCCAGTGTAGTTAGCTGGTCGCCGGCAGGATGAAGAAGCTGTTCTTCTCTAATTAACCCGCAAAACTGACCTTCCCGCAACACAGGAAGCTGAGTTACTTTGAACTCAGTCATCCTTTCCTGAGCAGACTGAACCGTGTCAGTAATCTGCAAAGGGAGTATAAGGTGTGATATGAGTTCAGCTGCTGTCATTACTTCAATAATATGCGGTCCAGAAATGTATTCAGATATTTATTGAACTCCTCAGGGTGTTCCATCATTGGGGCATGCCCGCAATGATCTACCCAGTTAAGCTCTGCATTCGGTAGTAAATTATAGAACTCTTCGGCCACCTCAGGCGGCGTGACTTTGTCTTGTTTACCCCAGATCAGTGAAACAGGAATTGTAATCTTAGACAATTCCTTTGACATATTATGCCTGATCGCAGACTTAGCCAGCGCAAGGATACGGATTACCCTGGATCTCTCATTGACCGTTTTATAAACCTCGTCAACCAGTTCCTTGGTTGCCGTTTTTGGGTCGTAGAAAGTAAACTCAACCTTTTCGCGGATATAGTCATAGCTTTCACGTCTGGGAAAAGAACCACCGAAAGCGTTTTCATAGAGGCCTGAACTACCTGTCAGTACCAGTGCTTTAACACTTTCCTGATGTGCGCCCGTAACGACCAGACCAACATGTCCTCCCAAAGAGTTCCCAATAAGGACTACCTGCCCCAGTTTTTTATATTTAATAAATTTATGCACATATTTTGCCAGACTTTTTACGCCCAGTGTTAAAAGGGGAAGTTCATAAATAGGCAAAATAGGAACCAGTACATGGTAACGGTCCTTAAAATAGTCTATCACTGGCTCCCAATTACTCAGTTCGCCCATCAGGCCATGAAGTAATACCAGGGTTTCGCCTTTACCGGCTTCTATAAAATTAAACCCATCTTCTTCTATTACTTCGTATTTCATTGCGTCTTTTTTAATTGATATGTACCGGTTATCCTTACCAGCAGGAGCAGAAAAACATGCCGGAATTTCCGTCCATGTATACCCTGCTTTAGGCTACTAAGTTAGTAGCCTAAATTTAATTTTAAACATTATCCTTTATTAAATTTGAAAATAATGTTCTGTAAAAGGCAACTACACAATTTATGCCAATTGAGCTTTCACGATCTCCGCAATCAGTTTACCGTCTGCTTTACCAGCTAAATCTTTATTGGCCAGTCCCATCACTTTTCCCATATCCTTTACAGAAGTCGCCCCTGCCCCTGCTATAATGTCCGCTATCAATTTTTCAACTGCCTCACGATCCAGCTGTGCCGGCATAAATTGAGCAATCACTGCAATTTCTTCTTCTTCGACAACCGCAAGATCCTGTCTGCCCTGCTGGTTGTAAATATCAGCAGACTCTTTACGCTGCTTAACGAGACGTTGTAAAATTTTCAATTCTCCGTCAGCTGTAATTTCTTCAGCCTGCCCCTTTTCAGTTCTTGCCAGTAACAAAGCTGCTTTAATAGCACGCAAACCACGTAACCTGGCCTGGTCTTTGGCTAACATAGCTTGTTTAATTTCCTGATCTATAGTATTTGATATCATAATTTTTTTTTATTTTCTGTTAACCAGAGTTCCCGACGCCTGGGCAGTCGGCATAATTAACATATCGTTGATGTTTACATGTTTTGGACGGCTTACTGCGTACCAGATTGCATCAGCAATATCATCAGCAAAAAGCGGTGTCATCCCTTCATAAACCTGTTCCGCTCTGGATGCATCTCCTTTAAAACGAACCAACGAAAATTCTGTCTCGACCATTCCCGGGTTTATTGCTGTGACTTTGATACCATGCGGCAGCAGATCCATACGCATTCCTTTATTTAGCGCATCTACTGCGTGTTTTGTAGCACAATATACATTTCCATTCGGATATACTTCTTTTCCCGCGATAGAGCCGATATTTATGATATGTCCTTCACCAGCTGAAACCATCCAGCCCGAAACAATCTTGGTTACATATAAAAGACCTTTAATATTAGTGTCAATCATGGCGTCCCAATCGCTAAAGCTACCTTCATTAATTGGATCCAATCCCTGACTAAGACCGGCATTATTAACCAGGACGTCTACTTTTTTCCATTCTTGAGGCAGACTGTTCAATATATCCGTTACTGCATTCTGGTCTCTCACGTCCGCAACCAGGGTTTTCACCTCAACAGCATATTTATCACTTAAATGGTGTGCGGCATCTGCCAATTTTTGCGCCCTTCTTGCGATTAAAATCAAACGGTAACCTTCTTTGGCGAACTGATGGGCGCAGGCTGCTCCGATACCAGAGGTTGCACCTGTAATTAATGCAGTTTTCATAAATGTAAGTTTATCTTTCAGAACTGAATTAGCCGTTAAAGCTTAACAGTCACTCCACAAAGCTAAAATATTTTACATGGCATACCCTATTCAAAGCATAAACTGAATATCACATGACGTATTAAGCTTTCCTACCTGTATATATAGACGAAATACCGAAAGTCAGTGAACGGTGCGTTGTTTCTCCATATCCTACTTTATCCATTAGCGTGATAAAATCTTTTCCATCCGGAAAGGCAACTACCGATTCGTTAAGGTAAGTATAAGCCCTTGCATCCTTAGAGAAAATTCTCCCAAAAACCGGGAGGAGATATTTAAAGTAAAAATTGTAACCCTGTTTAACCGGAAATACTGTTGGCTTGGAGAACTCAAGAATAACGATCTTTCCACCCGGCTTTAATACCCGAAGCATATCTGCCAGTCCTTTTTCCAGATGTTCGTAATTCCTTACGCCAAAAGCAACAGTGATCGCATCAAAATAGTTATCATCAAAATGCAGTCCCTCTGAATCTCCGGTCTGTACACTAAAAACATGCTCCATTTTTCGCTCTGCAATTTTCTTTCTCGCTACATCGAGCATGCCGACAGAAATATCAACACCGATTATTTTTTTCGGTTTCAGAATTTTTATAGCCTCGAATGCAAAATCACCTGTACCGGTTGCCACATCAAGCATCAGTTGTGGTTTCAAGTCAGACAATTCACGAATTGCCTTTTTGCGCCAGATAATATCAATTCCGGCAGATAAAAAATGATTAAGGAAATCATACGTGCCGGATATATTATTGAACATATTGGCCACTTGATCCTTCTTGGTAACCTCGGCTGACTGGTATGGTGTGATTTTTTCGTTCATGGTACACTGCAAAGATAAGTATTGTTGAAAACTAATTTTCTACCTTTGTCAAATGATTATAAAATCAGCAACATTTATTTGCAGCAATACTAAGATTTCTGCACTACCTGCTCCCAACATGCCGGAATATGCATTTATCGGGAGATCGAACGTGGGGAAATCTTCCCTGATCAATATGCTGGTGAATCAGCACGGATTGGCAAAAACATCACAAAGACCTGGAAAAACGCAGTTAATTAACCATTTTCTGATCAACGAGAAATGGTATATAGTTGATTTACCTGGATATGGTTATGCTAAAGTATCTAAAAACAGCAGGGAGTCCTGGGAAAAATTTATCAGGAATTATATAATTAAAAGGGAAAGTCTTCAATGTGTTTTTGTCTTGATTGACAGCAGACTGACTCCTCAGAAAATCGATGTCGAGTTTTGCTGCTGGATGGGTGAAATTCAAATTCCATTCGTTCTAGCCTTTACAAAAGCAGATAAACAATCTGTAATGAAGACAAACCAGAACATAGCACTCTTTAAAAAGGAATTATCCGGTTGGTTTGAGGAAACCCCTCCAGTGTTTGTTACTTCGGCAGAAAAAAATGCAGGGCGTGATGAGATTCTGAATTTTATTGACCAGACCAATCTGGACTTTGCAATGCCTGTATTTACACCGGCAGACAATTTTTAAGAGAAACATGAAAAAGTATTTTTCACTGGTGCTTTTTGCCCATTCCATTTTTGCACTGCCCTTCGCAATGATCGGCTTTTTTCTGGGTGTAACGACTACAACAAATCCATTTAACTGGCTGATCCTGGTACTGGTTTTACTCTGCATGGTATTTGCAAGAAATGCAGCAATGGCCTTTAACCGTTATCTGGACAGGGATATTGATGCGAAAAATCCCAGAACTCAAATGCGGGATATTCCTTCAGGTAAAGTATCTGCCAGGGAAGCCCTGTTATTTGTGATTTTTAATTGTGTACTTTTTGTATTGACAACGGCTTTTATTAATCCGCTTTGTCTGTATTTATCTCCTGTGGCATTATTCGTTGTGCTTTTTTACAGTTATACCAAAAGGTTTACAGCACTTTGCCATCTCGTTCTTGGCTTGGGGCTCTCACTAGCTCCTATAGGTGCTTATATCGCTGTTACGGGAGCTTTTAATATTGTACCACTACTTTATTCATTTGCCGTACTTTTCTGGGTAAGTGGGTTTGATATTATTTATGCACTTCAGGATGAAGAGTTCGACAAATCGGAAAATCTGCATTCTATTCCATCTATTCTTGGGGCAAAACGCGCACTCCGTTTGTCTGAAATACTACATGTATTTTCAGCGATTTGTGTGATTTTGCCAATTCTGCTTACACCTTTCAGCTGGGCATATTACTTTGGCGTCACGTTCTTCTGTTCGATGCTTATTTATCAGCATATGCTGGTTAAACCAAATGACCTGAGCAAAGTGAACAGGGCTTTTGCTACAACTAATGGTATCGCATCCGTAATTTTCGCCTTGTGCTTTTTATTGGATGCCTTTTTAAGGACCTATTTAAAATTCTAGACCATGACTGATCTTAAAATTCAAAAAAAACAAAGAAAATATATTCCACAGGATCTGGTAATAACCTGGGAAAATCTATCTCCCGTTACAGACGAATTATTGCAAAGGCAAATAAACAGTGCGGCTGAACTTGAGACCTGGTTAAAAGATAAAAGTGAACTGGAAGCTGCATTGGAAGAAAACTTTGCCTGGAGATATATTCGCATGAGCTGCGATACAGCAAATGAAGAACTGGTTAAAGACTTTCAATATTTCGCTACGGAGATTGAACCGAAAATTTCTCCTGTTGCGAATTTGCTCAACCGGAAATTAGTTGATTCCGATTATATAGATGACCTGGATCAGGACAAATATTTCGTCTACCTGCGGGCTGTGAGAAAAGCACTGGAACTCTACCGTGAAGAAAACGTTCCTTTATTTACAGAATTACAGGTTACGCAGCAAAAATATCAGGCGACTACCGGCGCCATGAGTGTCGAAATTAATGGCCAGGAATACACACTCGAACAAGCCGCTAACTTTATTAAAGATATTAATCGCGAACTGCGTCAGACTGCGTGGCAAACCATTCAGCAAAGAAGGCTTGTCGATAAAGACAACCTGAATATCGTTTTCGATGAATTAATTAAAATGCGCCATCAGGTAGCGTTAAATGCTGGATTTGAGAATTACAGGGATTACATGTTCCAGGCGATGGGCAGATTTGATTATACTCCTCAGGACTGTTATGCATTTCACGACGCAATTGCACAAGAAATTGTTCCTATTTTAAAAGAGCAGGCTGCAAACCGTGCCGGCGCTTTAGGCCTGGAAGTTTTGAAACCGTGGGATATGGAAGTCAGTACCTCGGGGAAACCAGCTCTTAAGCCTTTTAATAGTGGTGAAGAATTAATCGACAAAACTATCTCGGCATTCTCTGCAATCTCAGAAGACCTTGGTCATATGCTAAAGGTAATGAAGGCCAACAGCCTTTTCGACGTAGAGAGCCGTAAAGGTAAAGCACCCGGTGGTTATAATTATCCACTTGCAGAAACCGGCGCTCCATTTATTTTCATGAACTCGGCAGGCTCTTTAAGAGATCTGACTACGATGGTCCACGAAGGCGGTCATGCCATCCACACGTTTTTAACAGCCAACCTGGAACTGAATGATTTTAAACATTGTCCTTCAGAAGTGGCTGAGCTGGCCTCAATGAGTATGGAATTAATTTCCATGGATAAATGGGCCATCTATTTTGATAACCCTGCAGATCTGGTGAGAGCTAGGAAAGAACAACTTCTAGACGTATTGAAAACCTTGCCATGGGTTGCTGTTATTGATAAATTCCAACACTGGATTTATACCAACCCGGAACATAATGCTGCTGATCGTGAAGAAGCATTTAAACAAATTTATACACTTTTCGGTGCTGGATTTACCAACTGGGATGGGCTAGAACAGGAACTGGGAAATTTATGGCAGAAACAGCTCCACCTTTTCGAGGTTCCTTTTTATTATATTGAATACGCAATTGCCCAGCTTGGTGCTATTGCAATATGGAAAAACTACAGGGAAAATCCAGAGAAGGCATTACAGCAATATCTTGCTGCACTTGCGCTGGGTTATACCAAACCGATGAAAGAAATCTACGAGACTGCCGGAATAAAATTCGACTTCAGCAGTGCTTATATCGCTGAGCTTGCCGCCTTTGTCAGGGAAGAATTGGAGAAATTAGATTAGTTTTACCTTAATTCTTAAAAAATAAAAGCCATACAATCTCAAGATTACGCCATCTATGTTTGAAAACCTTTTTAGAAAAAAGTCTGTCGCCAAAATTCTAGAGGATGCGGAAAAAGGTTATGGTGACCACGAGTCATCATTACACAAAACGCTTACCGTCAGGGACCTGACAGCCTTTGGTATCGCCGCGATTATTGGCGCCGGTATTTTCAGTACAATTGGCAAGGCCAGTGCCGATGGTGGCCCGGCCGTCATCTTTCTGTTCATTTTTACAGCAATAGCCTGTAGTTTTGCCGCATTTGCTTATGCAGAGTTCGCCTCCATGGTCCCTGTATCTGGTAGTGCTTATACCTACAGTTACGTTGCATTCGGTGAAATTGTAGCCTGGATTATTGGCTGGTCTCTGATCATGGAGTATGCTATCGGAAATATTACAGTAGCAATATCCTGGTCCGATTACCTCACCGGGTTACTCTCTTCCATTCACATCCCAGCCCTTGGCATCAAGGGCATTCACCTGCCCGACTGGATGACCATGGATTATCTCAGCGCCTATAACGGTCACCAGCATGCCGAAGCATTAATCAATGCGGGGAAAAGTTATGCCAACCTTGATGACGCAACACGACTGGCCAACAACGCATGGATCACAGCTCCAAGAATAGGTAATTTTCACATAGTCGCTGATCTTCCCGCACTTTTCATTATTATATTAATTACCTGGCTGGTATACAGGGGAATGAAAGAATCTAAAAATGCCAGTAATGCGATGGTCGTTGTTAAACTTGCAGTTATTATGCTTGTGCTCGCCGTAGGTGTGTTTTATGTAGATACAGCGAACTGGGACCCTTTCGCGCCAAATGGTGTATCAGGAGTACTAAAAGGAGTATCTGCTGTCTTTTTTGCCTATATCGGTTTTGATGCAATTTCTACCACCGCCGAAGAATGTAAAGATCCGCAGCGTGATTTACCAAGAGGTATGATGTGGGCAATTATTATATGCACTGTTTTATATGTAGCAATTGCCCTGGTACTGACAGGTATTGTCAAATATGATACTTTGGCTGTTGGAGATCCGCTGGCTTTTGTGTTTGATCAGATCGATATGAAAGTAATGAGTGGAATTATCGCAGTCAGTGCTGTATTTGCAATGGCCAGTGTACTGCTCGTTTTTCAGATGGGACAGCCGAGAATCTGGATGAGTATGAGCCGTGACGGTTTACTGCCTAAAAGATTCAGTAAAATCCATCCTGTTTATAAAACTCCTTCTTTTGCTACCATTGTAGTTGGTTTCGTAGTCGCAGTTCCCTCCCTGTTTATGAATCTGACAATCGTAACCGACCTTTGTTCCATAGGTACTTTATTTGCGTTTGTTCTGGTATGTGCAGGGGTTTTAGTGCTACAGAACAGACCGGATGTGCAACGCGGAAAATTCAGAATTCCATATGTTAATTCTAAATTTATAATTCCGGTGGTTTTTATCGCATTGATCGTATTGGGCTTCACACGCTTTAAAGAACAAACCACAGAATTTGTAACAAATAAGGCAAGAGTCTTCGATCCTGTAAGCTTTATTACCTCGCTTGATAAAAATGAATTGAATAATGTTCAGCTCCAGATCCGCGAAAATCAGCAATTGCAGCATTTACCGCAGCAGAGTATAGATACAGAAGCTTATCTGGCAGAACTTTCAGAAACAGAATACCAGTCTTTTGTAAGCCAGAGCAAGGTAGCTGATTCTAAAAAAATAGAAAGCGGATGGGGCTTGTTTAAACACAAGATTCCAATGTATATATTTTTAATTATTTGTGTCTTCGTAACCTATTACTGCATTACTAAAAACCTATCCCTGATTCCAGTATTAGGCCTGCTATCTTGCTTATATATGATGTGTGAGCTGGGTATTTCCAACTGGATTGGATTTGGGATCTGGCTGTTTATCGGCCTTATTGTATACTTCCTTTACGGAGCAAAGCACAGTAAACTTAATGCGGCTTATAAAGCGGAAAAACAGTAATATTTTTGGACTATGCCATTCTTACTGGCACAAAAAAAAGGATGCAATCAGCTTGGGGCATCCTTTTTTTGTGCCCTCACCTTAATCATGTCGCCTATTCCTGAAATGAGTTTACCTGTTATTACACCGGTTAGCTCGCTTTGCACTAAAAGGCTATTGAGCCGGTATTGATATGGTGTTGAAAGGGTATTCAGTCGGTGTTGATATACCCGATGACCGACTGAACACCGTATCAATACCCTATCAACACCGCTTTAACCTTTAACGTTAGCCGGGTGTCCTATACTGGAATTAGATTACAGTTTGTACACTTTTAGAAAAGCTGACTCCTGATATTTCAAAATTTATATACAGATATTCCAAAATAAAAATATAGATAATCCAAAATCCAACATTATATATTCCAAAATATATCTACATTTATTTAATATTAAATAGTTGAGTTATGTCTGAATGGATTAAGAGAACGATGGCAAAGGAGATAAGGGCGCGGATTAAACAATATCCGATATTGGCAGTGACCGGCCCAAGACAATCTGGCAAAACGACTTTGCTTAAAACCTTGTTTCCCGATTATGAGTATCTATCTCTCGAAAATCTGGATAATAGGGATTTTGCCAAAGAGGATCCAAATGGTTTTCTTCAGCAATATCGTACTAAAACAATATTCGATGAAGTTCAGCGTGTACCGGAATTATTTTCTTATTTGCAAACAGCAGTTGATAAGTCCGGAGAAATGGGGCAATATATCCTTTCGGGGTCACAAAATTTTCATTTACTTAAGCACATTACGCAGTCATTGGCAGGGCGCGTTGCACTCTTTCGACTCTTGCCTTTAGACACCCAAGAATTAGAACACGCTAAAAAACTGCCTGCAAATTATCTAGATGCCTGTATTCAGGGAGGATACCCTGCTGTTTATCATAGAGATTTAGATCCAACGGATTTTTACGCCAACTACATACGTACTTATATTGAAAAAGACGTGACAGAGTTAATCCATATTCGTGACGTAAATACCTTCCGAACATTCCTGGGCTTATGCGCAGCTAGGGCAGGGCAACTTTTGAACTTGACGGCTCTGGCTAATGATTGTAATATTTCGCAGCCTACCGCAAAGGCTTGGTTGTCTGTTCTAGAAAGTAGTTACCTTGTATTCTTACTACACCCTTATCATGAGAACTTTAATAAACGTTTGGTGAAAACACCTAAACTCTATTTTTATGATGTTGGTTTATTGAACCATTTATTACAAATTCGTAAACCTGAAGAATTAGCTATAAATAGACTCAAGGGAAATATATTTGAGAATTTTGTGATCGCTAATTTCCAAAAGTTCAATGAGAATCGATACCAGCATCTCAATTATTATTTTTGGCAAGATCACAACGGGCTGGAAATTGATCTTCTGCTTAAAAATGCAAATGCATTTGATGTATATGAGATCAAATCTACTCAGACATTGGGCAGCGCTCTTTTTAAAAATCTGAAACATTTTATCGAGTTGGTAGATCCACAATCTGTTCGTCCGCATCTCGTGTATGGTGGTGAGCAAGCTTTAATTCGAAGTAACGTACAGGTTTTACCTTGGAAAATGCTCGAGCAATAATGAAAAAGCTGAGATAACTGCCTTCTTGAAAAAGATTCTTTAATCAGATAATTATCATTAAACATTTGTGATTCAGTAAAAGATATCGTGAAAAAGTGTATTTTGGGTAAATCGTTGTTAAAAAAATTTCAGTTATGAAAGATCTACAATTAGTATTAGCCGAGCCCTGTTTAGAACAATGGAATGACATGAAACAAACAGACGATGGGCGTTATTGTGATCGCTGTGAAAAAACCATTTTGGATCTCACTGACAAATCCGATGCGGAACTGCTCCGGTTTTTCAAAAACAAACAGGAAAATGTCTGCGGACGTCTGCTTTCCACTCAGCTCAATCGAAAACTGGTACAACCTTCTTCAGATTTAAGGTGGCATTGGTTGATGCCCCTGGCAATGGGTGCCGCAATAATTACCCCGGCACAGGCACAAAACCTGAAACCACTAATAGTAAACGCTGATAAAATGGCAGCTTCGGCTCCGGTTTCGGTAGATTCAGTGGCAAAAACATCCGTAGTACGAGATACTCTTAACGGAATGGTAGTAGATAATTTCACTGGGAAACCTTTGACCGGAGTAAAGGTCAGGCAAAAACATTTCGAAAACGTGCTGGCCATAACAGACAGCACCGGTAGATTTGAGATTGGTACAACTAATAAGGACATTGCAGCTCCGTTTATTTTCGAATTAGATGGCTATTCCGCGGTGGAGACATCTCTAAATGATAACATAATAGTTAAGCTGACTACTGTGATTACAATTAGGTTAGGCGGAGTATCTACTGTAGCTTTAGATAAAAAGCCTTTGCTCGTGGTCTATGCCGGTAAGGATAGCTGTACCATCGATGTCTCGAGAATGAAGGAGATACCACCAGAATGGATAGAGAAACTAGAAGTATTAAAAGATGCAAAAGCAGCAGTTGCAGTTTACGGGTCTAAAGCCGCCTATGGCGTCATAATAATAGAGATTAAAGAAGCCCACGCAAAGAAATTCGATTTCTCACAGAAAAATTAACGTGCACTTACACGGGCAGCCTATTGAGTTCAATATCATCTGGCGTTACAAAAATGAGCGGTACCTTCTCTACATCTACATAACTGGAATCAAGGCCAAAACTCTTCTCTTCTGAAAGACTTAATTTTTTAAGAATGAAATAATAGTTCATAATCGTTTTTTCATAGAAACTCAATTTGGAGAAGCGCGATAAATGTTTCTCCAGCAGCACAAACCGGAAATCACCAGCAATCTTGTGTTTGTTTAAAGAAGTGTATTGACTGGTAATATCAACTTCTCCGTTTTTCACCAGTTCTTCAATCACCTTACGGTACAGCAGATTTACACTCTGCTCCACACGGAACCCTAATCGGAAATCAATCCGTATTAATTTGCCAGGTATCAGAAACTCCACTTTATAATCCCTTGTAAAAGGCTCATCAACAACATCGACATGAACCAGCCAGTAAATATCGGCACGCTTTGGTTCTTTCTGAATTATGGAGTAAATAATCTTGGATTCTATTTCGGTCTTGAAATTAGCACTGGTCAGATAAACAAGCTGTGATGAATATTTCGGCACACTGATATCATCGCTTAATTCTGAAATCAGCTGGTAATAGTCTTCGATCTCTACATATTTAACAAACCTGTTTTTAATCTTCCTGGATACAAACCAGCTCCACATTACCGTGAATAAAGTCGCTCCGATCAGCACGGTAACAAATCCGCCATGAAAGAATTTAGTCATATTTCCCGCAAGAAAAGCCAGTTCAAGCATCCCATAGACTAACAGAAAGATAGCGATAATATATCGTGGTACTTTTTTCGTTCGCATATAAACTGCAACAAGAATAGTGGTGGCCAGAAAGGTCATATTGATCGCCAGTCCATAAGCACCTTCCATGTTAATGGATTTTTTGAAGATCAATACAATAGTAATACACCCGGCACAAAGTAACCAGTTAATTGAAGGCACATAAATCTGTCCTTTCTGATTACTTGGATAATTGATTCTGACTTTAGGCCACAAATTAAGTCTTACGGCTTCCGCAATTAAGGTGAATGATCCGGTGATCATTGCCTGGCTTGCTATAACTGCTGCAATAGTCGCGAGCGCCACCATATATAACAGAAAGGGTGCAGGAACCAATTCATAGAAAGGATTCAGTGTTTTATCATAATGCGGGTGCTGCAACAGCCATACCCCCTGCCCCAGATAATTGATGATCAATGTTAATTTCACAAAAATCCAGCTGACCCTGATATTTTTTCTCCCACAATGCCCGAGATCAGAATAAAGCGCTTCTGCCCCCGTTGTACAAAGAAATACACCTCCCAGAATAATGAGTGCCATTGGGTTAGTCACAATCAGGTGTCCGGCGTAGTAGGGATTTAAGGCTTTCAGTATAGTGAAATCCTGTACCACGTAATGAACGCCTAATACGCCCAAAGCAGTGAACCAAAGAAACATGACCGGCCCGAAAAGTTTGCCAACCAGGCTGGTTCCAAATTGCTGAATTATAAAAAGAAGGGTAATAATAACTAAGACGATAGGAATAACCTGCACATGTGGAAACTTAACCTGAAGTCCTTCAATAGCAGTTGTGACGGTTATACTAGGTGTAATAATTCCATCTGCCAGCAATGCACAGCCCCCGATCACTGCAGGTATAACAAGCCACCTGGCTTTTTTCCGGACAAGTGAGTATAAAGAGAAGATCCCGCCCTCTCCTTTATTATCTGCCCGGAGCGTAATTACTACATATTTTATTGTAGTCTGCAGGGTAAGTGTCCAGATAATACAGGAAAGCGCTCCCAGTACAAGATCTGTAGAGATTTGCTGACCACCATCACTGACGGTATTAAATATTGCCCGTAGTGTGTATAAGGGTGATGTACCGATATCACCATACACAATTCCTAAACTGATAAGCAGGCCTGCCGCCGAGAGTTTGCTTAAATTCTTTTGATCTGACACTTTTTTCTATTGTATATTATAAATATTCGAAGTAAATTAAGGCGCTGTTAAATATGTGTAACATTTATTATAGATTTACACAAATGACAGCGCCGAATATAAATTTGACAGGTTAAAAATAGCATTGAGTATGATTTAAACAGCAACAACTGTTAAATTGTGTTAAATATTGTCCTTATGCCTGAATCTTTGATTATTCTGTAGAATTATTTCTACTTTTGAAGCGACAGATGAACATAAAAACTAAAACGGTCTCACTTATTTATATACTCAGCATTACATGCATGAGTGTACTGTGCAGCGTTTCTGTTTTTGCCCAGCGTTCTGACAGTATATCAAATAATGCCAAATACAAACGTATTGTAAAAACCCCGCAAATTAAAGGTGATGTTCCTAGTTACAAACCCAGCTATATGCCTGGTTCGTCCTTCAACCCCAATAACAGCGTAGTTTCTTCCAATAAGCAAAATGGCAAACAGGATAAGATCCTCTCTGTGATGAGAGTTTATCCTAACCCGGTTGATGACCAGATTAACTTGACTATCAGACTGGAGCGCGAAAGTAATCTGACCATAAAGATTATGGACCTGCTCGGTAATGAAGTGGTTACTCTTTCTAATGAACGTCTCTCCGCCGGAGAGCAAACCAAAACCTTCACTATTCCCAACCGTCTGAACAGTGGAATCTATTTTCTGCGTTTTGTTGCAGGTTCAGAAACCGTCGTGAAGCGGATCTCCGTATTATAATTTTCGGGAAGCAATCTTTTTTTTAATGGATATCGTTTACTTTTACGGTTGAGGCATCCTGTATGCTTATTTTTAATCCAATAATCCGCACATGAAAATAATTGCTATCGGCCGCAACTATGCCGCCCACGCTAAAGAACTCAATAATCCCGTTCCTTCCACACCGGTAATTTTTATGAAACCGGATACCGCAGTCCTTAAAGATAACCGTCCTTTTTATATTCCTGATTTTTCCAGTGATATCCATTATGAACTTGAGGTAGTTCTAAAAATCTGTAAAGAGGGTAAACATATTGCCGAGAAATTCGCTGCCAGCTATTTCGATGAGGTTGGTCTTGGGATAGATTTCACAGCAAGAGACCTCCAGGCACAGCATAAAGAAAAGGGATTACCCTGGGAATTGGCTAAAGCTTTTGACAACTCCGCCGCCCTGAGCCGTTTTATCCCTAAAGAACAAATCGAAGATTTGGGAAACCTGGATTTTGAATTAAAAATTAACGGAGAAACCCGCCAACATGGTAATACCCGTGATATCTTATTTTCATTTGAAAAAATCATCTCATTTGTATCTGGTTATATCACGCTTAAAAAAGGTGATCTGATTTTTACCGGCACCCCGGAAGGTGTAGGTCGCGTAGAAAAAGGTGACAAACTGGAAGCCTGGATGGCAAATGAACAATTTCTGAATTTTGATATTAAATAAGTGTTGATGATAAAAAAAGGATTGCTATTATTCTGCTTTGGACTCTCGGTCCTTTCCGCCGGAGCACAGCAGATATACAGTAACAACAAATACCCCCTGGTAGATTTCCGTCAGCCACTTGATATTACACCCGTCGCACTTTCTGGTTCTTTCGGAGAAATCCGGGGTAACCATTTTCATTCGGGAATGGACTTTAGGACTAATCAGCGGGAAGGTTATCCGGTGTATGCGATAGCTGATGGCTATGTCTCCAGAATGCGTGTACAAAATAGCGGTTTCGGATTGGCGTTATACCTCACACACCCTAACGGATACACTTCAGTATACGGGCACTTGTCAAGGTTCGCGCCTCAGATTGATCGGGCTGTGAAGGACCTGGAATACCAGAAAAAGACATTTGAACTGGATGAATTTCCGGATGCAGCAGCTTTCCCGGTACACAAGGGAGACATCATAGCTTATTCTGGTAACCGGGGTAGTTCCGGCGGGCCGCACCTGCATTTCGAAATCAGAGACAGTAAAACAGAGCAGACCATTAATCCGCAATTATTCGGTATTCAGGTTCCAGATAATATCCCACCTGTTATTTCGGCATTATACGTCTATCAAACAAATCAAAAATCTTTTAACGAATTTACTCCGAAAAAGGGATTGCCTATAACGGGTGCAAATGGAAGTTATAAACTAACGCAGCAAACTGTTGTACCGGTAAGTGGAGAAATTGGTTTCGGAATCTCTGCAAATGACCGCCACAATGGTGCTTCGGGCAACAATGGCGTTTATGCAATCAGACTGGAGCTGGATGGTAAAATAATTTACACTTCTGCTGTAGAACGCTTTGCATTTGAGAACAGTAAGGCTATTAATTCCCATATTGATTATCCTGCCTTCATGACAACTCGCAGAACTATTCAAAAAAGCTTTGTTGACCCTGGAAATCCTTTGCAGATCTACAGCAGCCTGATTAATAATGGCCGGATACTGCTTGGAGATACCAATGTGCATCAGGTAAGATACCTGGTTAGTGATGCGAAAGGTAATGAAAGTATATTAGCCTTCCAGATCAGATCTGACGGAAGGTCTGCTATTCAAACACCTGAAGCGCCTGAAGGTGTATCAATGTCATATGGAAAAGATAATGATTTCAGTGCCGAAGGAATGAAGCTTCGCCTGGCTAAGGGCACACTTTACAATGATCTGAAACTTACCTATAAAGTACGTCCCAAACCAGCTACGGGAGCCTATTCGCGAATACATCAGATCCATAATAACCTGGTTCCGCTGCATACGGGGTTTGAACTCTGGATTAAACCGGATGTAGACATGGGTATGCTTAAAGATAAGGCTGTGATTGTAAGTACTTCCGGCGGATCACAGGGCGGAGTTTACGATCAGGGCTATATAAAAGGAACTCCACGGGCTTTTGGAAGTTATTATATCGCTGTTGACACTGTAGCACCCACGATTGCACCGCTTAACATTGCTGAAGGCAAAAATATGAAGGGAATTGCCCGGATGAATTTCAGACTCAGGGATAATCTTTCCGGCATTAAAAGCTTTAATGGCTATATTGATGGTGCATGGGTCTTAATGGAGTTCGACACGAAAACAGCGACACTCTGGCATACTTTTGATGAGCGCACAGCCAGCGGTAAACACGATTTTAAACTGATTGTGGAAGATATGAAAGGAAACTCCAGAACCTATACCGCGAATTTTTATCGTTAAGTATTATACGTGGATTTGACGCGTTATTGTAATAATCGGGGGCATTGTAAGTCCTTGTATAGAGAAATTAGTTATATTTAAAGACGATGAATATATTGACAGAGGGCCAGAAGGCTCCGGACTTTAAAGTGGCCGACCAGGATGGAAATCAGGTTAGCCTGAAAGACTTCCAGGGAAAAACTGTGGTATTGTATTTTTATCCTAAAGACAATACTCCTGGTTGTACAGCCGAAGCTTGTGACTTCAGAGATAATTACGCCGGTTTAGTGTCCAAAGGCATAGCTGTACTCGGTGTAAGTACCGATCCTGAACTTTCTCACCAAAAATTTGCAGCAAAATATCAGCTTCCCTTCCCCCTGCTTGCCGACACCGATCAGCAACTGGTTCAGGCCTATGGCGTCTGGGGTGAAAAAAACATGTACGGCAAAAAATATATGGGTATCAACAGGACAACCTTTATTATTTCCGGAGACGGTACTATCGCACATATTATCCAAAAAGTAGATACGAAAAATGCAACTGCACAGGTTCTGGCACTTCTGGACCAGCCCGCAGGTGCATGATTATAAATAGTCAAACAATCCCAATTAAATGAAACATACAATCAATGAATTAGAGGACATTGTTTCTCAGGTACGAAGAGATATCGTCAGAATGGTACACAGCTGTCAGTCAGGTCACCCGGGCGGTTCACTGGGCTGTGCTGAGTTTTTAACTGCACTGTATTTTGAAACCATGAACCATTCTAAGGATTTTAACATGGATGGCGCAGGAGAAGATTTATTCTTCCTGTCTAACGGACATATTTCCCCTGTATTTTACAGCGTACTGGCACGTTCGGGTTATTTCCCGATTGCAGAACTTGCAACTTTCAGAAAATTAAATTCACGTGTTCAGGGTCACCCAACAACACACGAAGGTTTACCCGGTATAAGAATTGCTTCAGGCTCATTAGGACAAGGAATGTCTGTGGCAATTGGTGCTGCATTAACTAAAAAACTAAATAAAGATCACTCCCTGATTTTTAGTCTTCATGGCGATGGTGAATTACAGGAAGGTCAGAACTGGGAAGCTATTATGTTTGCCCCACACAATAAAGTTGACAACCTGATTGCCACTATTGATTATAACGGACAACAGATCGACGGTCCGGTAGAACAGGTTCTTTCCCTGGAAAACCTGCAAACCAAATTTGAAGCATTCGGATGGCATGTAATTACTTCCAATGGAAATAACATGGAAGATATCGTAAAATCTCTGGAGTATGCTAAATCACTTACCGGTAAAGGTAAACCGATTTTAAATTTGATGAGCACACAAATGGGACACGGTGTCGATTTCATGGTAGGTTCACATAAATGGCATGGTACGGCGCCAAATGATGAGCAGCTTGCTTCTGCACTGAACCAGAATAAAGAAACTTTAGGAGATTACTAATCTTTTAAAAAACTATTGATGTATCCCTGAAGGATTCAGATTTTATGCTCACCAAAGCGATGAGATGACGATAAATCATACACGCTTAAGACAAAAGATTCTAATGAAAAAATATACTTATACAGAGAAAAAAGACACACGTTCCGGCTTTGGAGTCGGTCTGCATGAAGCCGGTCAGAAAAACCCGAATGTAGTTGCTTTGTGTGCAGATTTAAAAGGTTCATTGAAAATGGACGCATTTGCAAACGAATTTCCTGAAAGATTTATCCAGATCGGTATCGCGGAAGCAAATATGATCGGTATCGCAGCCGGTATGACTATCGGTGGAAAAATTCCTTTTACCGGAACTTTCGCTAATTTCTCTACTGGCCGTGTTTATGACCAGATCAGACAATCTGTAGCTTACTCAGATAAAAACGTAAAGATCTGTGCTTCCCATGCTGGATTAACTTTAGGTGAAGATGGTGCAACCCACCAGATTCTGGAAGATATAGGTTTAATGAAGATGTTACCAGGTATGGTTGTTATTAATCCTTGCGATTATAACCAGACTAAGGCCGCAACTCTTGCAATCGCTGAATATGAAGGTCCGGTTTATCTGCGTTTTGGAAGACCCAGCATTCCTGTATTTACTGATCCTGATCAAAAATTTGAAATCGGTAAAGCCTGGATGGTTAACGAAGGTACTGATGTAACAATCATTGCAACCGGACATATGGTTTGGAAAGCAATTGAAGCAGGTGAACAACTGGAGGCAATGGGTATTGATGCCGAAATCATTAATATTCATACAATTAAGCCCCTTGACGAAGAAGCTATTCTAAAATCGTTGCGTAAAACGGGATGTGTGGTAACTTGTGAAGAACATAACAAATTTGGTGGACTGGGTGAAAGTGTGGCCCGCTTATTGTCCACTGAATTGCCATCTCCTCAGGAATTTGTAGCTGTAAATGATAGTTTCGGTGAAAGTGGTACTCCTGATGAATTGATGACCAAATACGGCCTTGACACTATTAATATTGTCGAAGCTGTCCAAAAAGTAATTAAACGTAAAAAATAGTGAATGAAGCAGGTTGAAGACCAAGAGATATTAGCGAAGTTTTCTGTAGAAGGGACCCGTAACGAAGCCTTCAACCTGCTTATTTCTGCTTACCAGGAGAAGATCTACTGGCATATCAGAAGGTTGGTTATAAACCATGACGATGCAGATGATCTGGTTCAGGAAGTCTTTATAAAAGTCTGGAAGAATCTCGATAAGTTCCGCAGTGACTCCAAACTATACACCTGGATCTACCGGATCGCAAGTAATGAATCCATAACTTTTCTGAATAAAAAAAAGCAGCAGAATAATACGCCGCTTGATGAGGTATCCGAAGAATTAAAAGAAAGCCTGGTGGCTGCTTCTTATTTCAATGGCGACCAGATTCAGCTTAAATTACAACAGGCTATCCTCAGCCTTCCGGAGAAACAAAGACTCATTTTTAATATGAAATATTACGATGAGCTAAAATATGAGGAAATTTCTCAAATTCTGGGCACCACTGTAGGTGCATTAAAAGCATCCTTTCACATTGCTGTAAAAAAAATTGAAACTTTTATGCTGAATGAGGATATCAGCTATTAAACCTTTTGCCATTTTTTCAATCCATATACCATATAATTATAAGAATGGAATTCAGCTGGATGAAAAGCGATTCTATCCAACAGCATAATTAAAACCAGGAAACAAAAAAAAATGAAATACGAGGCAGATCACAAGGACTGGCAAATGGATGCACCTTATCTGGCATCATTGCCAAAGATAAATCCCTTTGTAGTTCCTGAAGGTTATTTTCGGGAGATACCACAATACATCAATGCTATGGTAAGAATTGATGCAATACATGCAGCAGACCCTCATAGTGGGTTTATTGTTCCTGAGCATTACTTTCAGTTGCTCCATTCAAACCTGTCGTCCCGCATTTTTTCTTCAGACCCTGCTTTTTCTATAAAATTTTCGGGAGATAAAAATGTATTCGCCACACCTGATGGCTATTTTGATCAGTTGCGTTCCAGAATTGAAAACCGCATCCAGCAGGAAGAGCAAATCCAGACCTCACCGTTAAAGGTCGTTGAAGAACAGGATCTATCTGAAGGAGTGAAAGTCCCGGTAAAAAAATTATGGCAGAGTGATTTCTTGAAGTATGTCTCTGCAGCCTGTATTATCCTGGTGACTGCTTTCGGATTATTTATAAATCAGCAGCAAAACTTAACAGTAAGTTCGGCTAGTGATGTAGCAAATGAACAGATGCTGTATGATATGGACGAGCAGGATATCATAAATAATATTGTTGGTGACTATCCTGATCAGCATGTATTAAACGCGGCACACACTGACCTGGAAAGCTATCTGATCAATAATTATTCTCAAAGCGATCTTAGTGTTGACCTTTAGCTTGTAAATGAGCCATATTTGTCCTGCAAAAGGACCTGAATAAATTAAATTTATGAAACCTATACTTGTATTTCTCTTTTTATCTTTTACATCCTGTTTTGCATTTGCCCAAAATCATCAGGGTAATCACCAGGATATTGAAAATTATAAAATTACTTATTTGAAGGAAAAGCTGGACCTCACTGCTGCTGAAGATAAAATATTCTGGCCTATCTACAATTCATGGCAATCAGAGCAGGGTGCACTGCGCAAAGAGCGGAAGGGAAAAATGATCAGTTTCCGCAAAAGCACCGATATCGAATCCCTTTCTGATACAGAGGTACAACAGCTGATTCAAAATGAACTCAACTTTAAACAAAGGGACTTAGACATTGAGAAAAAATACTATAATAAACTCAAATCAAGTCTGCCTATTAAAACTGTAGGTAAATACTACAGGGCACAGGAAACATTCAAAAGAGAATTACTGAGCAGATACAGGGATGGAAGAAAATCCTGATCTAAATTTCTTCCGTAAAATATGCCTCCGGTTTATTATTCTGATTTATCTATCACTTTTTGCTATGGCCGCTATCTCTTCTATTTACCTATTGAAAAACGCGATGCAGCAGCCTCCGGTTTCTGCAGTGGTTTTCTTTAAGTATATCCTGTTGGTCATAGTTTTTAGTCTGCTCTTTTTACGTGCTTTTTTTGCTGTATCATTACGTATTGAAAAGATAAGAGCGTTCGCAACGTCCACCCGAAATTTCAAGTGGTTATTTGGTATTTCTGCTTTGCTGGCTATCGGGGCAAATTTTGGCTGGTTTGATCAAACTGCAATCAAAAGAATTCATATACCGGCTGAACAGCTGATTATTCTGGTCCTGCTAGCCTTATTTGCTTTTGGGACCGACTGGTTTTTAAATAGTGTTTTTCCTGTTCAAGAAGAAACGGAAGAAGAAGCCGAACATGCAGACCTGAATTAAAATCACAAACACACCATATCATTGATCGGGAATACCCCTTGAAGTAAAATCTTCAAGGGGTATTCCCATTTTTAGCCGTTTTGAATCTCTACCAGGAGCAGGATTCAGTTATACCAACGGCGAATCACACCGTATTTTTTAAATGTTGATTAGACGTTTAATATAATATCTATATATTGTATTCTTATAGCCGAATATGAAAAGAACCTGTATCATTATTATATGCCTCCTGAGAATTTTTACGACGCATGGCCAATCACAAAAATTAAACAGCTTCCCTCTTTCTGCTGTCAGGATCCTCAATGGTCCTTTTTTGCAAGCACAGCAAACGGATATGAAATATATGCTGGACCTGGATCCGGACAGATTACTCGCCCCCTATTTAAGAGAGGCCGGTATTGAACCACAAAAACCTACTTACGGAAACTGGGAAAATACAGGTCTGGACGGGCATACAGCTGGTCATTATCTATCTGCACTTTCAAACATGTACGCAGCAACCGGTGATCAGCAGATACTGGACCGGCTAAACTATATGCTTGATTGGCTGGAAAAATGTCAGCATAAAAGTGGAGATGGTTATATCGGTGGCGTACCGGGAGGGAAAGCGATGTGGAAAGAAATTGCAGCAGGAAAAATTAATGCAGGCAGCTTTTCTTTAAATGACAAATGGGTTCCCCTATATAATATCCATAAACCATTTGCTGGCCTGATAGATGCATACCAGCTCACAGGTAGTCAGAAAGCGAAGGAAATATTACAGAAATACGCCGCCTGGGCCTATCAGCTTACGGCCGGTTTAACAGACGCGCAGATTCAGGAGATGCTGAGAAGTGAACATGGCGGAATGAATGAAGTGTTTGCCGATGTGTCAGCTATTACAGGCGATTCCAGATATCTTGCACTCGCCCGTAAGTTCTCTCATCACGTGATATTAGAACCATTACTTCAAAAAAAAGATGTTTTAACAGGAATGCATGCTAACACGCAAATCCCTAAGGTGATTGGCTTTATGCGTGTCGCAGAGCTTTCAAATGATAAAAGCTGGGAGGCTGCGGCCGGTTTCTTCTGGGAGACGGTAGTTAAGAACCGCACTGTTTCTATTGGCGGTAATAGCGTAAGTGAACATTTTAATCCTTCAGAAGATTTCTCGTCGATGATGGAATCCAGAGAGGGTCCGGAAACATGCAATTCTTATAATATGCTCAAACTGACACGCCATTTATTCCTGGCTCATCCTGCGGCATCTTATATTGATTACTATGAGCGTACTTTATATAACCATATTCTATCTTCGCAAAGTCCTACAGGAGGATTCGTCTATTTTACACCAATGCGGCCCGGCCACTATAAGGTATACTCAAAGCCACAGGAAGGTTTCTGGTGCTGCGTAGGTTCAGGCCTGGAAAATCATGGTAAGTATGGAGAATTAATCTATGCGCATAATGAGAAAGACCTTTTTGTTAACCTATTCATGGCTTCTAAGCTGGAATGGAAAGAAAAGAAAATGAGCCTGGTACAACAGACAACTTTTCCCGAGCAAGACCATACGTCGCTTTCTTTAAAACTGGCCAAATCCGAAACGTTCACAATTCATTTCAGGTACCCTGGATGGTTAGCGAAAAATGAAATGACCGTTAAAGTAAATGGGAAAAAGCAGTTAGTAGAGGTCGACAGTGCTTCTTATATAAGTTTAAACCGGAAGTGGAAGTCGGGAGATGTGATTGACATCCATCTACCTATGCATACGCAGGCGGAATTTCTGCCTGACGGGTCTGATTACGTCTCTTTTGTGCACGGCCCTATCGTACTCGCCGCATCAATGGGAACAGCAGATCTGGCTGGTTTAAAGGCAAACGGAGACAGGATGGCACATATCGCCAATGGCCCGTTATTGTCTGTGGAGGATGCCCCTTTAATGATCGCTGACAGAAACAGCATAGCAAAAGGGATTACAGATGAAAACCCGCCCATGACTTTTAAGGCCGCCAACATGATTTACCAGCAAGAATATAAAGGGCTGGAGCTGGTTCCCTTCTACAAGCTTAATGAAACCAGATATATGGTGTACTGGCCATTTACTAACCCGGAAAACCTTCCGGCATTATTAAATGCAAGAAAGGAAAAAGCTGCCGCAGCATTTGCTCTAGATGCAATAACGGTTGATAAAGTAAGTACCGGCGAACAGCAACCGGAATCTGATCACGGTTTTAAAGGAGAGAATACCTGGGAAGGTGTATTCAAAGACCGGCATTTCCGGACAGGCACAGGCTGGTTTAGTTATATCCTTAAAAATCCGGAATCTAAGGCTTCTGGTATACGGCTAACTTATTTCGGAAAAGAAAGTGACCGGAATTTTGAGATCTATGCAAACGATGTATTATTGGAGACAGTTAAGCTTGAAGGCAACAGGGGCGATCATTTTTATGATGTGACCTACGCCTTACCCGACGATAAAAAACAGCTGGAAATAGTGATTAAGCTGGTAGCCAGGCCTGGTTCTTCAATAGCTGCGATATACGAACTCAGACTGCTCAAATAGTGACAAAAAAAAAGCCTGTAATAATTATTACAGGCTTTTTCTATATATTAAGAAAAACTAAGCTTACAGTTGTTTATCTAATTTACCGGCTAATACCGATTTAGGAACTGCTCCTACTTGTTTATCAACTACTTCACCGTTTTTAAAGAATAACAAAGCCGGGATATTACGGATTCCGAATTGAGTAGAGATCTGCGGATTGTTATCCACGTTCACTTTACCTACAACCGCTTTTCCTTCGTATTCTTTTGATATTTCATCTACTACAGGACCTACCATGCGACATGGACCACACCATTCTGCCCAAAAGTCTACTAAAACGGGTTTATCTGATTTCAACACAACTTCCTCGAAGTTGGCATCTGTGATTTCTAAAGCCATAATTATTTTTTTATTTACACAAAGATATAATCAATTGTAATGCCACCACGTTTTACCGTGCCAAAATGACATTAGTTCAACTTACAATGGACAACATTCAAACTCTTAATTTGTTCTAGAAATTGATTAGTAGGATTGATCTTCAGCGACTTAGAAGGCAATTCAAGACTAACCTGCTGCTCTCTGTCGTATACCGTAAAATTAAGCATACAATTTTGCTGCTCGGTATTCTCCTGATTTTCGGCAATCAATTCGTAAATCTGACTAATGATCTGATCACTAATGCCCTGAATAGGTATCTGCAGCGTAATACTCTTAGCCAACTTCTCTCTCAGGTCAGACAGCAATGCAATGGACGTGATCTTAAACTCCCAGTCGCCTTCTTTTCTGAAGCGTTCAGCTACCCTGCCCCTAATCTGCAGAAAGTAACCTTCCGTCATAAACTGTTTAAACTTGACAAAATCTTCGCCAAACAAAGCCAATTCACAACTGTCATTGTAGTCTTCGAACGTAATGGTACCAAATGGCTTACCTGTTTTTGTCATTCTCTGTGCTGACAATACGACAAGTCCTCCCACACAGAGTTCCCTGTTCTTCACCTGTTCAAACTCTGCCAGAACTTCTTCATTGGTATCGCCCATTCTAACTTTATTCACCATCGACAGCTGACGTACTGTATGCTGACAGAACTCGTCAAGTTCCAGTTTATAGTTATCAAGTGGGTGTCCGCTCAAAAATATACCGATAGCATCTTTTTCATATTTCAGCCGGTCTATCAGACTCCATTCTGCTGCCACAGGCAACACCGGTTCCTGGATCATATCTGCAATAGTACCACCGAAAAGTGAGGATTGTGTAGAAGATTCACTATTCTGGAAATCATTGGAATATTTGATCAGCTTCTCAATCCCATTCATCTTGTCATTCATTCCAACAAAAAAGTATTGCGCACGATGATAGCCGAAGCTGTCAAAAGCTCCGCTGTAAACAAAACTTTCATAGGCTTTTTTGTTTACTGTACGGGTATTGGAGCGGCGTGAAAAATCGTGTATAGTCAGATATTTACCGCTCTTATTTCTTTCTTCTATAATACTCTCGACCGCTTTCTCTCCCACCCCTTTAATACCGGAAAGGCCAAAACGGACTTCCCCTTTATTATTCACGGAAAATTTCAGAATGGATTCATTCACATCTGGCCCAAGCACCTGAACGCCCATCTGTTTACATTCTTCCATGAAAAAGGCTACCTGCTTGATATCGCTCATATTATTCGTTAATACCGCAGCCATATATTCGGCCGGATAGTGGGCTTTGAGATAAGCGGTTTGATAAGCGATCCATGCATAACAAGTAGAGTGAGATTTGTTGAAGGCATAGGACGCAAATGCCTCCCAGTCTTTCCATATTTTCTCCAGTGTAGCTGGTGCATGCCCCTTCTCTGCAGCTTGTGCTACAAACTTAGGCTTCATCTTGTCCAGTACATCTTTTTGTTTTTTACCCATTGCTTTACGCAGAACGTCAGCCTCACCTTTGGTAAAGCCAGCCAATTTCTGCGACAGCAACATCACCTGCTCCTGGTAAACGGTAATTCCATAGGTCTCCTGCAGGTATTCTTCACAAGCATCAAGATCATACTTAATTTCTTCCTCCCCATTTTTTCTGCGGACAAAACTTGGAATATACTCCAGCGGACCCGGCCTGTATAATGCATTCATTGCAATTAAATCTCCGAATACAGTTGGCTTCAGTTCTTTCATGTATTTCTGCATTCCACTGGACTCGTACTGGAAAATACCAATGGTTTCCCCGCGCTGGAAAAGCTCGTAAGTTTTAACGTCATCAATCGGAAAATGATCGGGATCGAGCTGAATACCCGTACGAAGACGAACCAGTTTAACGGTATCTTTAATCAGGGTTAATGTCTTTAGCCCCAAAAAGTCCATTTTCAGCAAACCGGCACTTTCAACAACTGAGTTGTCAAACTGAGTCACATACAGGTCTGAATCCTTGGCCATAGCCACAGGAACATAATTGGTAATATCATCGGGAGTAATAATTACGCCACAGGCATGGATACCTGTATTTCTTAAAGAACCTTCCAAAATTCTGGCCTGCTGTATAGTCTCTGCACTCAGACTTTTAGACTCCGCAAGATCTTTCAGTTCTACAACCCTTTCGTATTCGTCCGCACGCAATACCCCTTTAAGCGCCTTTTCATCCAGGTTAAAAATCTTAGCCAGCTTCAGATTCGGAATCAGTTTGGCAATCTTATCTGCCTCAAAAAGTGGTAGATCAAGCACCCTGGCCGTATCTTTAATGGACGATTTTGCAGCCATTGTACCATAGGTGATGATCTGCGCAACCTGATTAGCACCGTATTTATTGATTACATAATCCATAACACGGCCACGTCCCTCATCATCAAAATCAATATCTATATCGGGCATGGATACCCGATCCGGATTCAGGAAACGCTCAAACAGGAGATCATATTTAATGGGATCTATATTCGTGATCCAAAGACAATAAGCAACTACAGAGCCCGCAGCGGAACCCCTTCCCGGACCTACAGACACATCCAGATTCCTGGCTTCCCTGATAAAATCCTGTACAATCAGGAAGTAACCCGGATAACCGGTCTTTTCAATAGTCTGAAGTTCAAAATCCAGCCGCTCTATAATATCAGCTGATAATTCACCGTATCTCTTTTTCGCACCCTCATAGGTCAGATGACGCAAGTAAAGGTTCTCTCCCCTCTTTCCACCATCATTTGCATCTTCTGCGACAATAAACTGTTCAGGAATATCAAACTTAGGTAAGAGTACCTCCCTGGCCAGTTTGTAAATTTCGATCTTATCTACGATTTCCTGAATATTAAAGATGGCTTCTGGCAGGTCTGCAAACAACTTTTTCATTTCTGCTGAAGATTTGAAATAGTATTCCTGATTTGGCAGACCATAACGATAACCACGGCCACGGCCAATTGGCGTGGCCTGCTTCTCCGCGTCTTTTACACACAATAAAATATCATGCGCATTCGCATCCTTCTTATTAATATAATAGGTGTTATTGCTAGCTATAATTTTCACTTCGTGCTTACGGGCGAGGCCAACCAGTGCTTTGTTCACGACATCTTCATCTTCCTGATTATGCCGCATTACCTCTATATAGAAATCGTCACCGAATTTCTCTTTCCACCAGAGCAGTGCTTCCTCTGCCTGATTTTCCCCCATATTCAATAACTTACTGGGCACTTCGCCGTACAAGTTACCTGACAACACTATGATATCATCTTTATACTGTTCGATAACCGCTTTATCTATTCGCGGCACATAATAGAACCCTTTGGTATAGGCGATAGATGACATCTTCGCAAGGTTGTGATAACCTCTTTTATTCTTGGCCAGCAATACCACCTGGTAGCCATTATCCTTCCTTGATTTATCGAGATGATTTTCGCAAACAAAAAATTCACAACCTACAATAGGCGTTATTGCTTGTTCTGATCCGGCTTCTCCCTTCTCAATCGCAGCCTTATTTCTGGCCTCAACACCTTTGTTATGATTTAGAACCTGATTTACAAAGTGAAATGCGCCCATCATGTTCGCATGATCAGTCATCGCAACTGCAGGCATACAGTCTGCCGCTGCAGCAGCAATTAAACCGGGAATATTTATGGTAGATTGTAATACAGAGAACTGGGTGTGGTTGTGCAGATGCACATAATTAGCCTCCTGAAGTTCTTTCTGATTATCCTGAAGTGCTTGTTTTGTAATCCCCGGACCTTCGGCTTTAGCTTGTCTTTTACGAATTTCGTCAGAAGCGGCCTTCAGGTTAATATGTTGCAGACCTACTCCCGGAATAACACCCGGATTGATCGTTCTGAACTGTTCGAGGTAATCTGGTGCAGCCTGTAACTGAGCGGTACTGAATGTACCCATTTTCAACAGCTGCAGGAAACAGCGTGTAGTAGCCTCTACGTCGGCAGTAGCATTATGCGCTTCTGCAAAGGGAATACCAAACAAATAATTATGGAGTTCGGTTAGCGTCGGCAATTTGAAACGCCCCCCCCTTCCTCCAGGGATTTTTAACAGGTCTGCAGTAACTTCTGTACAGGTATCCAGCACAGGCATAGTCGCCATCGGACTCTCTATACCCAGTCTGTAGAACTCAGCCCCCATAATGTTAACGTCAAAACCAACGTTCTGACCGACTATGAACTTCGCTTTGGATAATACTGTATTGAATCGCTCCAATGCATCAGCCAGCTCAATCCCCTGTTCTGTAGCTAATTCTGTAGAAATACCATGAATACGCTCTGCATCATAAGGGATATTAAAACCATCGGGTCTAACCAGAAAATCCTGATGCTCTATGAGTTTTCCGGATTCATCATGTAACTGCCAGGCCAATTGTATACACCTGGGCCAGTTATTACTGTCAGATACGGGTGCATTATAATTAGCAGGTAGTCCGGTGGTTTCGGTATCAAAAATTAAATACATAGATGGGTAATTAAGAATCCTGGCTGATTAAGCCTGATAGACAAAATTACGTTTTTTTAAATCGCGAATAAAGGATTTTTAAGAAATGGCATTACTAACGCCGGATATGCTTTGGTAGAATGCGCCAAACACATTAATGAGATTTAAGATTTAATTTGAGTTCCAGGAAGCATCTTGATGAGAAGATTTCCCAGCGTGTGGATTGACATGAGGCTGACGAACGAGTTTCGCTATCTCATACCCTTTGCGACGACAGCGTTCGATGATTTCTGCTGCTAGTTCTTCATCCAGAAATGGTTTCCTGGACAAGATGCAGAGCTGCTTTTGCTTGGGATGTCCAACAACAGCATATGAATAATCTTCTGCCAGTTCTATAATCCAGTAATCCATTCTTACCGGCCATACAAACTGTGATTTCATCTCAGCATTCCCAGTTCCCCGGACCACAAAAAGTTTCGACCTCACATATTTTTGACCGTCATCGCCTGGTAACCGGTACGTGGTAAAGACAGCGTAATAACCATCAGGATGAATTACATAGGTTTCCGTATAGTATCTCTCCAGCTCTTATCTACTGTTGCGGGAAGCGCATATATGACAAACCACCTTCCTGCATAAGACATGATATCGACTTTTTCTACCGGTGTATTATCCATGATATGATTTAATGTTTTGCGGATATAAAGCAAATGTAAATTCTTTAAGATAAAACCACGAAGCATACATAAAGTTTTAAAAAGCGTTTTTTAAAACTCCCTTAATTTTTCTACCTTGTGCGAATTGTCAGGCGTTTTAACGGGTGTTTTTTAGCCCCAAATTTCCTGATATATTTGATCATCATTTAAATATTAACTATGAAGATTACGGTTGTAGGTGCAGGAGCCGTCGGTGCTACCTGTGCAGATAATATCGCCCGCAAAGATCTGGCTGAAGAGTTGGTTTTATTAGACATCAAAGAGGGTTTTGCCGAAGGTAAAGCCATTGACATGATGCAAACTGCTGCTTTACTCGGCTTCAATACCCAGGTAAGCGGAGTAACTAATGACTATAGCAAAACAGCAGGCTCTGCTGTCGCAGTAATTACTTCCGGTCTTCCCCGCAAACCTGGCATGACACGTGAGGAACTCATTGGAATTAATGCTGGTATTGTTAAAGGCGTTGCTGAAAATATCCTGAAATATTCACCGGATGCGATTATTATCGTGATCAGTAACCCGATGGATACAATGACTTACCTGGCTCTGCGTTCTTTAGGTCTTCCTAAAAACAGGATCATCGGTATGGGTGGTACCCTGGACAGCGCACGCTTCAGGTATTACTTGAGTGTTGCCCTGAAATGCAATGCCAACGACCTGCAGGGATTTGTAATCGGCGGACACGGAGATACAACAATGATCCCACTGACAAGATATGCAACTTACCAAAGTTTACCGGTATCGGAATTACTTGATGAGGCTACTTTAGCAAAGGTTGCTGCCGATACAATGGTAGGTGGAGCGACGCTAACCGGCCTGATCGGAACTTCTGCATGGTACGCGCCTGGTGCTGCCGGAGCTGCTCTGGTAGAAAGTATCGTCCGTGACGAGAAAAAATTATTTACCTGCTGTGTATCTCTGGAAGGAGAATATGGTCAGCAGGATATCTGCCTGGGTGTACCGGTAATCATCGGCCGTAACGGATGGGAAAAAATTATAGACTTTAAGCTGGATGATGCAGAGAAAGCTGCATTTGCCAAAAGTGCTGACGCAGTCAGAAGCATGAATGCTGTACTTAAAGAAATGAATCTTATCTAAATGCAGCGGATTAAAATTCCTTTAAGGCTCATTAGCCTTAATGATGACGGTTTCCACCTTTTGGTGGAAATTGTTGTTTACGGGCAGAAAAGCTGGGCTGTACTGGACACCGGCGCCTCACGTTCTGTATTTAATAAATCGTTTATTCAGCAATACAGTCTTGACTATGCGACTACAGAAACAGGAGCCACTACATTATTCAGTACGACCGATACCGTCCAGACCGTCTTCCCGAAACTTAAGATCGGCAAGCTAAAAATCAAGAATTACACTGCTGTCGGCCTTGACCTGGATTCGGTAAATGAGGCGTACCAGCAAATGGGGCACCCTGCTGTGGTAGGAATCGTCGGTTGTGATATTTTGCAGACCTACAAAGCGATTATCAACTGTAGCAAGCTGCATATGACATGCAAGCCCAGCTTCGCAAAGAAGAGTAAGAAAAATAAAAAGAAGTAGAATAAGATTTTAACAAAAAAAGGTTCCTCTATTATGGAGGAACCTTTTTTGTTTAATATGTTTTTCTGACTATGCGTCGATCTTAGCATATTTTGCATTACGCTCAATGAACTCTCTTCTTGGTGCAACCTCATCTCCCATTAACATAGAGAAAGTATGGTCACATTCTACAGCATTTTCAATTGTAGCCTGCATTAAAGTACGTGTAGCCGGATTTAAAGTTGTTTCCCACAGTTGTTCTGCGTTCATCTCTCCTAAACCTTTGTAACGTTGAATATGTACGCTTTCTTCTTTACCCTGTCCTTTAAGACGTTGAACAGCTATATCACGCTGCTGATCATTCCAGCAATATTCCTGCTCTTTACCTTTTCTAACCAAATAAAGTGGTGGCGCCGCAATATAGACGTAACCGGCTTCGATAAGTGCTTTCATATATCTGAAGAAGAATGTCAGGATCAGTGTCGTAATGTGTGATCCGTCAATATCAGCATCCGTCATAATCACAATCTTGTGGTAACGCAGCTTAGTTATGTTTAAGGCTTTATCATCTTCAGGAGTACCGATACTTACACCTAAAGCAGTAAACATATTCTTGATCTCGTCATTTTCATAGATCTTATGTTCCATTGCTTTCTCAACGTTCAGAATCTTACCTTTTAATGGAAGGATAGCCTGGAAATTACGGTCACGGCCTTGTTTCGCCGTTCCACCCGCTGAATCTCCCTCGACAAGATACAATTCGCATTTAACCGGATCACTATCAGAACAATCTGCAAGTTTACCAGGTAAACCCGATCCACCCATTACGCTCTTACGCTGAACCATCTCACGGGCCTTCCTTGCTGCAGCTCGCGCTGTTGCTGCCAGAATAACCTTATTAACGATCATTCTCGCTTCTTTAGGATATTCTTCCAGGTAAATACCCAATGCTTCACCAACTGCAATATCGACAGCCCCCATAACCTCTGTATTACCCAGTTTAGTCTTGGTCTGTCCTTCAAATTGAGGCTCCTGAACTTTTACAGATATAACCGCAGTCAGTCCTTCACGAAAGTCATCACCGGTAATCTCAAACTTCACATTTTTCAGTAATCCAGATTTCTCAGCATAGGCTTTCAATGTACGTGTCAGACCTCTTCTGAAACCTGCAATATGCGTACCCCCTTCATGTGTATTAATGTTATTCACATAAGAGTGTACATTTTCTGCGTAACTGTCATTGTATTGCAGTGCAAGTTCTACAGGGATACCGTTTTTAATTCCTTCTACATAAATAGGTTCAGGAATAAGGGAAGGGCGTCCGCCGTCAAGGAACTGTACAAATTCTTTTAATCCGCCTTCTGAATGAAATACTTCATTCAAAAATGTGCCATCTTCCAGCTCTTCACGTTCATCTGTCAGCGTAAGCGTAATTCCTTTATTCAGGAATGCAAGTTCTCTCAGACGTGAAGCTAAAGTATCATAACGGTACTCTGTAGTCTGTGTGAAAATTTCGTCATCCGGTGTAAAAGTGATGATAGTACCTCTTTTATCAGTTGTACCTACTACTTTAACATCATATTGAGGTTTACCTTTGCTGTACTCCTGAACAAAAACTTGTCCTTCGCGATGTACTTCGGCCTTCAAATGAATAGAAAGTGCATTTACGCAACTTACACCTACACCGTGCAAACCGCCAGATACTTTATAAGTGTCCTTATCGAATTTACCACCAGCATGCAGAACCGTCATAACGACTTCCAGTGCTGACCTGTTCTCTTTCTTGTGGATTCCTGTTGGAATACCCCGGCCGTTATCTTCCACGCGAATGGAATTATCTTTCAGGATATTAACATAAATGGTATCGGCATGGCCGGCAAGTGCCTCATCGATAGAGTTATCTACTACCTCGTATACTAAATGGTGTAAACCTTTAAATCCTGTATCTCCTATATACATCGAAGGGCGCTTACGCACCGCTTCTAAACCTTCTAATACTTGTATATTATCTGCCGAATAATTTGACTTTGAATCTTTTTCTTCGCTCATAAATGTTAATAAAAAATAAGATTCAAAAATAACCATTTAAGCCCAATTAAAGGCAAATGTGGATAACTATTTGATGCTAAACCGCTAATAATGACGCAAAAAAAACTACATATTTAGGATACTAATTTTGAAATTTTATATTTGCTGAAATTTGAATTGAAAACATTTAATAAATTACCATAAATGAACAACAAATCCTTTAAACTAGGCACTCTGGCTACAGCTGTAGCATTAGTTTCCGTAATGGCATCCTGCCAGAATAAAGACAATGGCGCAGCGACAGGCAGTACCGCTAAAACTGAAACAGCTTCAGTTAAAAGTGGAGAGCCGATTGTTTACGTTGATTCGGACTCTTTATTAACAAAATACCAGTATTTCAAAGATTTAAAAGTGAAACTGGATGCAAAATCTAAATCTGCACAAACTGACCTGGCTTCTAAGCAACAAGCCTTTCAACGTGAAGTAGCGCAATACCAGCAATCACAAAATACGATGCCTGCTGACCAACGTGCTTCTACTGAAGAAAGATTAGGCCGTAAGCAACAGGAATTACAGACTTATCAGCAAAACGCAGGTGCAGCATTACAAAATGAGCAAGCTGAAGAACAGGAAAAACTGTACAACAAAATTGCAGATTACCTGAAAGTATATGCTAAGGGTAAAGGTTATAAAATGGTGCTGACTTACCAAAAAGGTAACAGTGCAATCCTATTTGCTGATGCATCACTGGATGTTACAAGTGAAGTTATTGTAGGTTTAAACGAAGGTTATAAATCAGACAAAAAATAAACGTCACGGTATTAAAACAAAAAATCCCTGCCATATAGCGGGGATTTTTTGTTTTAATTGTATTGAATAAGTATCCCGCACTAGATTATTTATCTTCCTCAAACAGGTTATCTGTAAGGTCGTCAATTTCACGCCTGTCCCTCTTAGTCGGTCTGCCTGCGCCTCTATCTCTGATCAAAACCGGAGAATGAAATACAGATTTATAACCTTGTGTTTCTTCCAGTGGAGTAATATCTTTGTATTTGGTTACCGCAATCTTTGACTCCACTCTGTTATAAAGGAGTTCTACTACTTCTATGATTTTCTTTTCTATACCTTTAGATACCTGATAAACATCTCCCGGTTTAACTATCGCCGAAGCTTTGATATTTTGCCCGTTCTGTTTTATCCTTCCAGCTTTACATGCTTCAGTTGCTAA
The DNA here is from genome assembly GCF_900103515.1 of Pedobacter antarcticus. Classification (NCBI taxonomy): domain Bacteria; kingdom Pseudomonadati; phylum Bacteroidota; class Sphingobacteriia; order Sphingobacteriales; family Sphingobacteriaceae; genus Pedobacter; species Pedobacter antarcticus. The sequence continues at coordinate 520,443 of NZ_FNGZ01000003.1, read as the reverse complement.
AGTTCTGGTTTTAAACAATCTTATTGCCCATAAGTATTTGTCTATCCTTAGTTTTTCCTGCTCTGCCATAAAAATCAAAAATACAGCAATAAAAGATCGCTCAATACATAAAATTCATTTATTTTGCGAATAAATAAAATTTAACAATGATTCAGGATTTGAAAAAATTAATCGAGGCTGCCTGGGAAGACAGGACCTTGTTAGAATATCCACAATATTGTGAGGCGATTGAAACCGTAGTCATGCACTTAGACAGTGGTGAAATGCGCGTTGCAGAACCAGTATTAAATTCATGGGGAATTAACGAATGGATTAAAAAAGCGGTTATCCTTTATTTCCCGATCCGGGAGATGAAAGAAATTCAGGCCGGTCCTTTCGTGTTCCATGATAAAATGAAATTAAAAACCAATTATAAAGAACTAGGTGTACGTGTTGTACCTGGAGCAAGTGCGCGTTTTGGTGCGTATATCGCTAAAGGTGTAATTCTGATGCCTTCTTATGTGAACATTGGTGCTTATATTGATGAAGGTACAATGGTTGATACCTGGGCGACCGTTGGTTCATGTGCACAAATTGGGAAAAATGTTCACTTAAGTGGTGGTGTTGGTATCGGTGGTGTACTGGAGCCGATTCAGGCTGCACCGGTTATTATCGAAGACAATTGCTTCCTTGGTTCAAGAGCAATCGTTGTCGAAGGTGTGAAGGTAGAAACTGAGGCTGTTTTAGGCGCGAATGTAGTTTTAACTGCTTCAACGAAAATTATCGATGTTTCTGGCAGCACTCCTGTGGAATATAAAGGCGTTGTTCCGGCAAGATCTGTAGTTATTCCTGGGAGCTATACTAAGAAATTCCCTGCTGGTGAATACCAGGTTCCTTGTGCGTTAATCATTGGTAAACGTAAAGAATCTACAGATAAAAAAACTTCTTTAAATGATGCGTTGAGAGAAAACAATGTAGCTGTTTAATCAGATCTGGCCAGGGTTTTGTAAATGTGCAAACATTCAATACTCCTGGCCAATCTTATTTTTCAGATTTAATCTTCCGCCCCCCGGCAGATAATTCATAAGACTCGAAGCGAAGATCCCAGCTTTCATTATGTGTATTTTTCATTCTTCCGCCAGCTTGTCGAAATATGGTGCGCATAAATAAATTAGTATAGCAAAAGCGAAATGAAACCATGAAAATAGGCTTTGACGGAAAACGGGCTGCGAATAACCTGACAGGTTTAGGTAACTACAGCAGATCCCTGATTGAACAGTTAGCCGGATATTTCCCGGAAAACACATATTTTGTTTATACGCCTAAAATTAAATCTTCCGGACAGATCGGCGCTTTCTTCAAGTTACCGGGCATCCATTTGTGTCTTCCGCCTTCAGGCACCTTACTGAAAGCATTGTGGAGAAGCATTGGTATAGGCAGGCAGCTGATAAAAGATAATATCGACATCTACCATGGCCTGAGCAATGAAATCCCTTTGCAGATTCCCGTAGGTACAAAAAAAGTTGTCACCATCCATGATCTGATCTATTTGCGTTTCCCTCAGCATTATCGCTGGACGGACCGTCTCATTTATAATATTAAAAGCAAATATGCCTGTCGGCATGCAGATCTGATTATTGCTATTTCAGAAAGAACAAAAGAAGATATCATCCATTACTATCAGACGCCTGCAGACAAAATCAAGGTGCTCTACCAGAGCTGTGATGATAGTTTTAAAACACTTTTACCTACAGATCAGAGAAATGCTATTCTGAGTAAATATAGTCTGACAACGCCCTCGGGGGAGCCTGTAAAATACATTCTTAATGTCGGTACTATAGAGGCCCGGAAAAATTTATTGCTGATCATTCGCGCTTTACCAAAAATAGACACTGCCTACAAACTCGTTGTAGTTGGAAAAAAACAGGCCTATGCAGTCCAGGTTGCCGAAGAGATCTCAAAACTGCAATTACAGGACCGTATTATCTTTCTCGAAAACATTCCTTTTACCGACCTGCCTGCTATCTATCAGGGTGCCGCTTTATTTATATATCCTTCATTTTACGAGGGTTTCGGTATTCCGGTTATTGAGGCCATGTACAGTGGTATTCCAGTTATTGCTGCGACAGGATCTTGCCTGGAGGAAGCTGGCGGGCCAGATTCCATTTATATCAGTCCGGATGATCCAGAGGCTCTTGCTGAAGCCGCGAACAAGGTTATACAATCGGCAGAACTTACATCGCAGATGATTAGCGCTGGTTTTAAATACCTGGAAAAGTTTAATACAGCCGGATTGTCCTCTCAGCTGATGTTCGCCTATCGGGATCTGATCTATAAGTCCTGATTCCTGCGGAATATTTAATAAATTCGCATATTATGTTAAAGCAGGAAATAGAAAAGGCACTTAGTGTGCTTAAAAATGGTGGAATAATCCTATACCCTACTGATACAATCTGGGGTCTGGGCTGTGATGCAACGAACCCGGAAGCTGTCGACAAAATCAGCAGGCTGAAAGGACGTGGTCAGGATAAGAGTTTCATCATTCTACTGGATAATGATAATAAGCTGCAGAGTTATGTAAAAGAGGTACCTGAAGTGGCTTATGATTTGATTGAATACGCAGAAAACCCACTGACAATCATTTTTTCCGGCGCAAAAAATCTGGCGCCGAACGTGATCAATTCCGATGGATCAATTGGCATTCGTATTGCAAAACATGAGTTTGTCGAGTCGCTGCTTCAGCGATTCCGTAAGCCTATTGTGTCTACTTCCGCTAATATTTCCGGCCACCCTTCCCCTGCTTTTTTTGATGAGATTGAGGAAGAAATTATCAATGGTGTCGACCATGTGGTCGATTGGGAACAGGAAAACAGAACTCCGCGCAAACCATCAACAATCATGAAACTGGGACCATCAGGTCAATTTTCCTTCATAAGGAAGTAAGTTTTTGTACTTTTGCAAATCCATTTAACCTTTCTGGGGTTGACCGGGTAAACAATTATATACACATTGAAAAATAATCTAGAACACCCTGTTTTTAATATCCTTGCCGATATCGCTGCTGAAAATAACATTGAGGCGTATGTGATCGGTGGTTATGTCAGGGATATATTTCTGAACAGGCCTTCCAAAGACATTGATATCGTTGTATTGGGGAACGGAATTGAATTTGCAGAACTCAGCGGCAAACAGCTGAAAAGCAAAGTTTCCGTATTCAAGAGCTTTGGGACTGCTATGTTACGTTACAAGGATCTTGAAATAGAATTTGTAGGGGCAAGAAAAGAATCTTACCGGGCTGATTCCAGAAAACCCATCGTAGAAAACGGTTCTATACAGGACGATCAGCTAAGAAGGGATTTCACCATCAACGCACTGGCTTTATCGTTAAATAAAAACAACTTCGGACAACTGGTAGATCCTTTCATGGGACAGGAAGATCTGGAACGAAGAATCATTCGTACTCCACTGGATCCGGAGCTTACCTTTTCAGACGATCCGTTGCGTATGATGCGCGCAATCCGTTTCGCAACCCAGTTAAATTTTGAAATAGAGGAGTCTGCATTGGCAGCTATCGCAAGTCAAAAAGACCGGATCAGCATTGTTTCAAAAGAACGTATCACCGACGAACTGAATAAAATCATCAGCGCACCGGTTCCATCTATAGGATTTAAACATTTATTTAATACAGGTTTACTCCAATTGATATTTCCGCAAATGGCAAATTTGTATGGTGTAGAGATCATTAAGGGTAAAGGTCATAAAGATAACTTCTATCATACGCTTCAGGTGCTGGATAATATCTGTACAGTGACTTCAGACCTGTGGTTAAGGTGGGCAGCGATTTTACACGACATTGCAAAACCGCCCACTAAACGTTTCGAAGAAAAACAAGGCTGGACGTTTCACGGGCATGAGGACCGGGGAGCGAAAATGGTACCTCAAATTTTTGCTCAATTAAAACTTCCGCTGAATGAAAAAATGAAGTTTGTTCAGAAATTGGTTCAGCTGCACTTGAGACCAATCGTACTGGCACAGGAGGTCGTAACCGATTCTGCGGTAAGGAGACTGCTCTTCGATGCCGGAGACGATATCGAAAGTCTCATGCTTCTCTGTAATGCAGATGTAACCACTAAAAATGAATATAAGGTAAAGAAATACCGAAACAATTTTGAACTGGTTAAACAAAAATTGAAAGATGTAGAGGAAAGGGATAAAATCAGGAACTGGCAACCTCCGGTAACGGGTCAGGATATTATGGACTATTTTGGTCTGCCCGCCGGAAAAGAGGTCGGACTGATAAAAAATGCAATCCGCGAAGCGATTCTGGAAGGTGATATAACCAATTCTTATAGTGACGCCCTTGCTTTTATGCTAAAAAAGGGCAAAGAGTTCGGTCTTAGTCCTGTCAGAACCCCGGATTCTGCTAATTAATATATTTAATTTTTATAATTTTATAGATCGAAAATCAGCTTAACAATGGCAATTTATAGATTCAGACTTACTTTTGATGATTACGATGAAGTGATCAGAGAAATCGATATTAAATCCAATCAAACTTTTGAGGATTTACATAAGGCCCTACACCGCTCTACAGGATATAATTCTGAAAAATCTTCGTCTTTTTATGTGAGTTCAGACCATTGGATAAAAGGTGACGAAATTGCATACCTGCCTAACCAGAAAAAAGTAGACAGAGGCGTGGCTACCATGGAGAAATCAAGATTGAGCAACTTTATTGAAGACCCACACCAAAAATTTTATTATATATATAATTTTGACCGCCCTTATGACTTCCATGTCGAACTGGTTAAGATTATTCTACAGGCAGATGCCAATATTGAGTATCCTGTGCTTTTTAAAAGTATTGGAGAAGCGCCTAAAATTTTTGATGCTAATAATTTTACGGCAGCAACAACTACGGCTGCAGTCTCAACCGACTTTGATTTCTTGAATGAAATGGACTTTGTACCTGAAGATACAGAAGAATTGGAAGCTATGGATGGTCGCGGTATTTCTACTTCATCTAAAAGTGATGATCATGAAGACGAGTCGGAAGAAGATGAGTTTTCTTCCGGAGATGATTATGATGCTGAAGACTACGACAGCAAAGAGGATTATTAAGCCAATATATGGCCTTATATAAAACACTTATCGTTATTGCGGGCCCTACGGGCATTGGTAAGACAGCTCTTGCCATTACCCTGGCCCGCCATTACGCAACTGAAATCCTATCCGCAGATTCAAGGCAATTCTTCAAAGAAATGTCCATTGGCACCGCAAAACCGGATGAGACTGAACTCGCTGGCGCAAAACACCATTTTATCGATTCGCATTCTATACACGATTTCTTTAGTACAGGAGATTTCGAGATCAGCGCATTGCAAACGCTTGAGGAAGTATTTAAAGTTAATGACCTTGCGATTATGGTAGGCGGTTCTGGATTATATCTGGATGCAGTAACCAAAGGTCTTGATGTACTACCTGAAACGGATATGAAGATCAGGGAAGAGTTAAATACACTTTTTAGGCAACAGGGACTAGATTCCATACGCGAGCAGCTATCCGCTGCCGATCCTGAATATTATGCAAAAATAGATCAGTCCAATCCTCAGCGAATGATCAGGGGACTAGAGTTTTTCCTCTCTACAGGAAGCAAAGTTTCGTCTTACCTGACGAATTCTAAAAAAGAAAGGCCTTTTCAGATTATCAAGATCGGCCTGAATACAGAACGGGCTAATCTTTACGCAAGAATCAATAAACGAGTTGATCTGATGATAGCCCAGGGTCTTCTTGACGAAGTAATAGGTTTGACAGATTACCGTGAACTGAATGCTTTAAAAACAGTCGGCTATGCAGAACTCTTCCGCTACCTTGATGGTGCAATTACATTAGAAGACGCAATTGTACAGATTAAACAAAATACCAGGAGGTTTGCAAAAAGACAGCTAACCTGGTTCCGCAGAGACTCCGAAATTAACTGGTTTGAACCGGGAAATGATAATGCTGTTATCTCACTGATTAATGAGCAGCTAACTAAGCCTGCGCAGTAGGGCCACCAAAATTCATTGGAAAACCTTCATTCTCATCGGGTGATTTAATTCTGCCATTAATATTCTCGAACTTTTCTATATTATCCTCTAATGCTGTCATTAGTCTTTTGGCATGTTCAGGCGTAAGTATGATTCGGGACTTCACTTTAGCTTTTGGAATTCCGGGCATCACGCGAATAAAATCAACTATAAATTCAGTATTAGAGTGGGTAATTATCGCAAGATTTGAGAATATACCTTCAGCTATCTCCTCGGACAGCTCAATATTAAGCTGGGTGGCATTTGGTTGATTTTCCATATAGCAAAAGTACCTTTTTATCTGGATTTAGTGGTAATTAACGTTAAAAAATTAGCTTAAATGTTAACAAAAAAAAGAGGGTACCTCTTCAGGCACCCTCTTTTTTCTCTACTGGAGATAATTATGCATCAACTTCTTCTTCTTGTTTAGAAGCCAGTAATTTATCGTATTCTTCCTGAGAACCTACAATAATACGTTCGTATCCGCGTACACCTGTTCCCGAAGGAATTAAGTGACCTACGATAACGTTTTCTTTCAGTCCCAGCATATTATCACGCTTACCTGCGATAGCAGCCTCGTTCAATACTTTAGTTGTTTCCTGGAAGGAAGCAGCTGAAATGAATGACTTGGTACCTAATGAAGCACGGGTAATACCTTGCAGTACTGAACTTGCAGTTGCAGACCTCGCATCACGAACCTCAATCTGTTTCAGGTCTTTACGTTTTAACTGAGAATTTTCATCTCTTAGTTTACGCATAGACAGAATCTGACCTGGTTTAATCGTATTGGAATCACCTGCCTCAACTACTACCTTTTTATCATAGATCTCATCATTTTCAATCATGAAGTCCCAACGATCTACAGAATTATTCTCTAAGAATGTAGTATCTCCCGGATCTTCAATATGAACTTTCTGCATCATCTGGTGAACAATCACTTCAAAGTGTTTATCATTGATCTTCACACCCTGAAGACGATAAACTTCCTGAATACCATTTACAAGATACTCTTGTACAGCAGCAGGTCCTTTAATCGCTAAGATATCAGCAGGAGAAATAGATCCGTCAGATAAAGGCATTCCAGCCTTTACAAAGTCATTATCCTGAACAAGGATGTGTTTAGACAATGGAACTAGGTATTTTTTGATCTCACCATCTTTTGATTCGATAGTCATCTCTCTATTACCACGTTTCACACCACCAAGTGTTACCACACCGTCAATTTCAGTTACAACTGCAGGGTTAGATGGATTACGCGCTTCGAATAACTCCGTTACACGTGGTAAACCACCAGTAATATCCCTTGTTTTACCGGTTGCACGAGGAATCTTAACCAAGATCTGACCAGTTTTCACAGCATCTCCATCATCAATTGAAACGTGTGCTCCTACCGGAATGTTGTATTGTCTGATCAACTCACCTTTTTTATCTAATACCCTTACAGAAGGATTCTTAGTTTTATCACGGGTGTCAATAATCACTTTTTCACGGTGACCAGTCTGCTCATCAGATTCTTCACGGAAAGTTACACCCTCAATGATTGCGTCAAATTCGATCTTACCAGCAAATTCAGAGATAATAACCGCATTGTATGGATCCCATGAACAGATCTTATCACCTTTTGAAACTTTAGCACCTTCCTCAATATAAAGGAATGAACCATAAGGGATATTGTTGGTCATGATTATTTTACCAGTACCTTCTTCAACGATTTTAAATTCGCCGGAACGTCCAAGTACAATTTGTTTAACACCTTCTTCACCAGTATCATTCGCTACAGTACGAACATTTTCAAATTCGATGATACCATCAAATTTAGCATTGATCTGAGATTCTGCAGCAATATTGGAAGCTGTACCACCGACGTGGAACGTACGTAATGTTAACTGTGTACCCGGCTCACCGATTGACTGAGCAGCAATTACACCGACAGCCTCACCTTTTTGAACACGTTTACCTGTTGCAAGGTTACGTCCATAGCAAAGTGCACAAACACCGCGTTTGTTTTCGCAGGTTAATACAGAACGGATTTCAACACCTTCTAAAGGAGATTCTTCAATAGCCTTAGCGATATCTTCATCAATGTCCTGACCAGCTCCAACTAACAATTCACCATCAAGCGGATTGAAAACATCATGTAGTGAAATACGACCTAATAATCTGTCATATAACGGCTCTACGATATCTTCATTATCTTTTAATGCAGTTGTGTACATACCTCTCAGCGTACCACAATCTTCTGCATTAACGATCATATCCTGTGCTACATCATGTAAACGACGCGTTAAATAACCCGCATCTGCCGTTTTTAATGCCGTATCCGCCAAACCTTTACGCGCACCGTGGGTAGAGATAAAGTACTCTAATACCGACAGTCCTTCTTTAAAGTTTGAAAGAATTGGATTTTCAATAATTTCACCACCTGAACCAGATTTCTGAGGCTTAGCCATCAGTCCCCTCATACCGCAAAGCTGACGAATCTGCTCTTTGGAACCACGGGCACCAGAGTCAAGCATCATATATACAGAGTTAAAGCCCTGGTTATCGCTCGATAACTGCGTCATCACGAATGATGTTAAACGGTTATTAATACGAGTCCAGATATCGATAATCTGATTGTAACGCTCATTATTAGTAATGAAACCCATGTTGTAGTTATTTCTAACCTCTTCAACTTCTGCAGAAGCCTGTTCTAACAGAATTTGTTTCTCAGCAGGAATATTAACATCCTGTAAGTTAAAGGAAAGACCACCACGGAATGCCATCTGGAAACCTAATTCCTTAATATCATCAAGGAACCTTGAGGCGCGTGCCATACCAGTTACCTTAACAACATCACCGATGATATCTCTCAGGGATTTTTTAGTTAACAACTCATTGATATAACCTACTTCTTCAGGTACCATTTGATTAAACAGTACACGTCCAACAGTTGTATCAGTAAGTTTATTTACAATAATTCCGTCATTGCCCTTCACGTTTACCTTTACTTTAATAAAGGCATGCAGGTCAATACGTTTTTCATTATAGGCAATGATAACTTCTTCCGGAGAATAGAAAGAAGAATCCTGTCCTTTAACTACACGACCTTCGTCAGTTCTACGGCCTTTAGTAATATAGTAAAGACCCAAAACCATATCCTGAGACGGTACCGTAATAGGCGTACCATTCGCAGGGTTTAGAATATTGTGTGCAGCAAGCATCAGTACCTGGGCTTCCAGAATTGCAGCATGACCTAAAGGTAAATGCACAGCCATCTGGTCACCGTCAAAATCCGCGTTAAATGCAGTACACACTAATGGGTGCAACTGGATCGCTTTACCTTCAACCAATTTAGGCTGGAAGGACTGGATACCCAATCTGTGCAGCGTTGGCGCACGGTTAAGTAACACAGGATGGCCCTTTAAAACATTCTCCAGGATATCCCAAACTAAAGGATCCTTTCTGTCTACAATTTTCTTAGCAGATTTTACTGTTTTAACGATACCACGCTCGATCATCTTGCGAATGATAAACGGTTTGAACAGCTCAGCTGCCATATCTTTAGGTAAACCACATTCATGTAACTTCAGGTTTGGACCTACGACAATTACAGAACGCGCAGAATAATCCACACGTTTACCCAGTAAGTTTTGACGGAAACGACCTTGTTTACCTTTCAGAATATCAGAAAGGGATTTCAGGGCACGGTTACCTTCAGTTTTTACTGCGTTAACTTTACGTGAGTTATCGAAAAGAGAATCTACAGCTTCCTGTAACATCCTTTTCTCATTACGTAAAATTACCTCCGGTGCCTTAATCTCGATCAAACGTTTTAAACGGTTGTTACGGATAATTACACGACGGTATAAATCATTTAAATCTGAAGTCGCGAAACGACCACCTTCAAGTGGTACTAATGGACGCAATTCAGGTGGAATAACGGGAACGATCTTGATGATCATCCACTCCGGATTATTTTCAATACGGGTTCTTGCACCACGGAAAGCCTCTACAACCTGTAAGCGTTTTAAAGCTTCATTTTTACGTTGCTGAGAAGTCTCAGTTGCAGCCTGGTGACGCAGATTGTATGACAAAGCATCCAAATCGATACGTTTTAATAAATCCTCTAATGCTTCAGCACCCATTTTGGCGATGAATTTATTAGGATCTTTATCATCCAGATATTGATTTTCTTTTGGTAATTTATCCAAAATATCCAGGTACTCTTCTTCTGTTAAGAAGTCCATATACTGAATACCTTGTTCTTCCATTAAGCCAGACTGAATAACTACATAACGCTCGTAGTAAATAATCAGGTCTAATCTCTTTGTAGGAAGTCCTAGTAAATAACCGATTTTATTAGGCAATGAACGGAAATACCAGATATGCGCAACAGGAACAACTAAATTGATGTGCCCCATACGTTCTCTACGTACTTTTTTCTCCGTTACCTCAACACCACAACGGTCACAAACAATACCCTTATAACGAATACGTTTATATTTACCGCAATGACATTCGTAATCTTTAACCGGACCAAAAATACGCTCGCAGAACAAACCATCACGTTCAGGTTTGTAAGTCCGGTAATTAATAGTCTCAGGTTTTAACACCTCACCACTAGAGCGCTCTAAAATAGCCTCCGGCGACGCCAAACTAATGGTAATCGAGGTGAAATTGCTTTTTAATTTATTATCCTTTTTGTAAGACATAGCTCTGTTGTTTGAATTTGAAAATTTAAAAAGCCGGAACGGCATCGGGTTGCCCCTGCCGTTCCGACATTAAAAAATTCAACATTAGTCTAACGTAATATCTAAACCTAAGCCGCGCAGCTCATGTACCAGTACATTGAATGACTCAGGTACACCAGGCGTAGGCAGGTTCTCACCTTTTACGATGGCTTCATAAGTTTTAGCTCTTCCGATAACATCATCCGACTTCACAGTCAGGATCTCCTGAAGAATATTAGCAGCACCGAATGCCTCTAATGCCCAAACCTCCATCTCACCAAAACGCTGACCACCGAATTGAGCTTTACCACCCAACGGCTGTTGTGTAATTAATGAGTACGGACCGATAGAACGGGCGTGCATCTTATCATCAACCATGTGACCAAGTTTCAGCATATAGATAATACCTACTGTAGTCGGCTGATCAAATTTCTCACCTGTTAAACCGTTATGCAGATAAGTTCTACCTGAAGCTGGAACACCAGCCTTAGCAATCCATTCTTCTACCTCGTAATGTTTAGCACCATCAAAGATCGGAGTTGCAAATTTTACACCTAGTTCTTTTCCAGCCCAAGCAAGTACTGTTTCATAGATCTGACCTAAGTTCATACGTGAAGGTACACCCAGTGGGTTCAACACGATATCAACAGGAGTTCCATCATCCAGGAACGGCATATCTTCATCACGAACAATCCGGGCTACAATACCCTTATTACCGTGACGACCAGCCATCTTATCACCTACTTTTAACTTACGTTTCTTAGCTACATATACTTTAGCCATCTGAACAATACCTGAAGGCAGTTCGTCACCCACACTAATCGCAAACTTATCGCGTTTGTACGCTCCAAGTTCTTCGTTTACACGAATACCATAGTTGTGAATCAATAATTTGATCTGATCGTTTTTATCATCATCAGTTGTCCATTTGTATGGGTTGATGTGCGCAAACTCCAGGTCAGCTAAACTTTTTTGAGTGAATTTGGCGCCTTTAGGGAACAACAGTTCTTTATAGACGTTATAAATTCCCTGAGAAGTTTTACCGTTAACAATCTGGAAAAGTTTGTCAACAAGTTCATTTTTCAGGTTGGTTGTAGCCAGATTATATCTCTTATCTAATTTTTCAATCGCTGCTTTTTCTTCAGCTTTTGTAGTTTTTTTAGCTCTTGAGAATAATTTGGTATCAATTACCACACCTTTAATTGAAGGCGGAGTTTTAAGGGATGCATCTTTTACATCGCCAGCTTTGTCACCAAAGATCGCGCGTAATAATTTTTCCTCCGGAGAAGGGTCAGATTCACCTTTAGGTGTGATTTTACCGATCAGAATATCACCTTCTTTTACTTCAGCTCCAACGCGAATGATACCATTCTCGTCAAGATCTTTAGTCGCTTCTTCTGAAACGTTAGGGATATCTGGTGTCAGTTCTTCCTCGCCACGTTTAGTATCACGAACCTCCAGTTCAAATTCTTCAATATGAAGTGAAGTGAAAATGTCCTCACGAACGATACGCTCGCTGATTACAATCGCATCCTCAAAGTTATATCCCTGCCAAGGCATGAATGCCACTTTTAGATTACGACCAAGGGCTAATTCACCATTTTCAGTCGCATAACCTTCACAAAGCACCTGACCTTTAACAACTTTTTGGCCTTTTTTAACAATAGGTTTTAAGTTGATACAAGTGTTCTGATTGGTTTTTTTGAATTTGATTAATTTATAAGTTTTGCTATCACCTTCAAATGAAACCAGACGGTCTCCATCATTTCTGACATATTTGATTGTGATTTCATTAGCATCAACATATTCTACAACACCATCACCTTCGGCGTTGATCAGCGTTCTGGAGTCACGCGCTACACGTCCTTCCAGTCCTGTACCAACGATCGGTGCTTCAGGACGTAATAAAGGCACGGCCTGACGCTGCATGTTGGATCCCATCAGGGCTCTGTTCGCATCATCATGTTCTAAGAAAGGAATCAATGAAGCTGCAATAGAGGTAATCTGATTTGGAGCAACATCCATCAAGTCTAATTTCTCAGGCTCGATAATCGGGAAGTCACCTTCATAACGTGCTTTAACACGTGGAGTTGTAAAGTTACCTTTGTCATCATACTCAGCATTTGCCTGTGCGATAGTTTTACCATCTTCATCTTCAGCAGATAAATAGATAACGTCTTCGTCAACAGCAACAATACCATCTCTTACAATTTTGTAAGGTGTTTCTATGAAACCTAAAGTATTGATCTTGGCATGTACACACAGAGAGGAGATCAGACCAATATTTGGTCCCTCAGGAGTCTCAATCGTACATAACCTTCCATAGTGAGTATAGTGAACGTCACGTACCTCGAAACCAGCTCTCTCACGAGAAAGACCACCGGGCCCTAAGGCTGACAGACGACGCTTGTGCGTAATCTCCGCCAGTGGATTCGTTTGGTCCATAAACTGTGACAACTGGTTCGTACCAAAGAATGAATTAATAACCGACGATAAAGTACGGGCGTTAATCAAATCAGTTGGTGTGAATACCTCATTGTCACGAATGTTCATCCGTTCACGGATAGTACGTGCCATACGTGCAAGACCGACACCAAACTGAGCGTATAATTGCTCACCTACGGTACGGACACGACGGTTTGATAAATGGTCAATATCATCGACCTCTTCTTTAGAGTTGATCAGTTTAATCAGATATTTAACAATCGCAATGATATCTGCTTTTGTTAATACCTTTACGTGATCAGGAGTATCCATCTTCAACTTACGGTTGATTCTGTAACGACCTACATCACCCAGATCATAACGTTTGTCCGAGAAGAACAGACGCTCTATGATACCCCTTGCAGTTTCCTCATCAGGTGGTTCTGCATTACGCAAAGCACGGTAGATGTTTTCCACAGCCTCTTTTTCAGAGTTGGATGTATCTTTTTGTAAAGTATTATATATAATTGTATAATCTGCCTGACTTGCACCATCATCTTTAGATAAGATGATAGTTTTTACGCCGGCATCAATGATCATATCAATGTGTTCGTCTTCTAAAACAGTATCCCTGTCAAGAATCACTTCGTTACGATCAATTGAAACTACCTCACCGGTATCCTCATCAACGAAATCCTCAACCCATTTTCTCAGTACCCTTGCAGCAAGTTTACGACCGATATATTTTTTCAGACCAGATTTGCTAACCTTAACCTCATCGGCAAGATCAAACAGTTCCAGAATGTCTTTATCAGAGTCGTAACCAATTGCACGAAGCAGTGTGGTAACAGGGAACTTTTTCTTACGGTCAATATATGCATACATGACGTTATTTACGTCAGTAGCAAATTCGATCCATGATCCTTTAAAAGGAATAACACGTGCAGAATACAGTTTGGTACCGTTAGTGTGACGGCTCTGGCCGAAGAACACACCTGGTGACCTGTGCAACTGAGAAACAATAACACGTTCAGCACCATTGATCACAAATGTACCTTTAGGGGTCATATATGGAATAGTACCCAGATATACATCCTGAATAATGGTTTCAAAATCTTCGTGCTCCGCGTCGTTACAGGAAAGCTTTAATTTAGCTTTCAACGGAACACTATAAGTTAACCCACGGTCAATACACTCTGGTATATCATAACGCGGTGGATCAATAAAATAATCAAGAAACTCCAGAACAAAAATATTCCTGGAATCAGTGATTGGAAAATTTTCAGCAAACACTTTAAACAACCCTTCAGTGTGACGGTTGTCTGATGTAGTTTCTATCTGAAAAAATTCTCTGAATGATTGCAACTGTACATCAAGAAAATCGGGATAATCGATGATGTGCTTACTTCGTGCAAAATTTACTCTTTGGTCGACTTTATTTGCCAAGGTACTAAAGTTAATTTAGTTTAAGAATAAACTATTTGTTTGGTTTGCCGTGAGACATTTCACCAACCAAACTTAGATGAAATGTATATAAACAGGTATAGACTCCGACTATATAGTCGGAGTCTATGTTTAATTTATATTGAAATTAAGTGATTACTTAACCTCAACTACAGCTCCAGCTTCTTCTAATTGTTTTTTCAAAGCTTCAGCTTCGTCTTTAGTAACGCCAACTTTTAATTCTTTTGGTGCACCATCAACTAAGTCTTTTGCTTCTTTTAAGCCTAATCCAGTTAAGTCTTTAACTAACTTAACAACAGCTAATTTCTGACCACCAGCTTCTTTAAGGATTACATCAAAAGAAGTTTTTTCTTCAGCTGCAGGAGCAGCATCACCAGCAGGACCTGCAACAGCAACTGCAGCAGCAGCTGGTTCGATACCATACTCGTCTTTAAGGATTTGAGCTAATTCGTTAACTTCTTTAACTGTTAAGTTTACTAATTGCTCAGCAAACGCTTTTAAATCTGCCATTGTATAGAGTTTTTAAAATTTTACGTAAAATAATATTAATTTATAGAACTTATGAGGTGTTCCTTAACCTTCTCTTTCCTGAAGAGTTTTAACAATTCCTGCGATTTTACCGCCACTAGATTTCAATGCTGAAATAACATTTTTAGCTGGTGATTGTAACAAGCCAATGATATCTCCGATTAACTCTTCTCTTGATTTCAAGCTAACCAGGGCATCTAAATGATCATCTCCAACAAAGATAGCAGTGTCAATATAAGCTGCTTTCAATAATGGTTTGTCAGAACCTTTTCTCAAGGCTTTGATCAGCTTAGCCGGACCATTACCAGTTTTTGAGAATAATAAAGCCGACTGACCTTTTAAAGCTGCAAAGATATCTGAGTTATCGCCTTCTAATCCTTCAATCGCTTTTCTGATTAAAGTATTTTTAGCAACCTGCATTTCAATACCGCTTTCGAAACATTTGCGACGGATGTTGTTAACTTTCTCAACAGACAAGCTTGATGTATCGGCAATATAAAAATTACCAAATTCCTGCATCTTCTCTTGAAGAGCCGAAACTACTTCGTGTTTTTCTTCTCTGTTCATAATTAGATCCCTGCTACTGATTTAGTTTCGATTGCAATCCCAGGACTCATTGTAGAAGAAACATGAATGCTCTTAAAATAAGTTCCTTTAGCAGCAGATGGTTTTAGCTTAGAAATTACCTGAAGTACTTCTAATGCATTTTCATATATTTTTTCTGCTGGGAATGATACTTTTCCTACTGAAGCGTGTATAATACCACTTTTGTCAACTTTAAAATCAATTTTACCGCCTTTTACATCAGTAACTGCTTTTCCAACTTCGTTGGTTACAGTTCCTGATTTAGGGTTTGGCATAAGGTTACGTGGACCTAAAACGCGGCCCAGTTTACCTACTTTTGCCATACAAGCAGGAGTAGTGATAATAATGTCAACATCAGTCCATCCACCTTCAATCTTGGCTACATATTCGTCTAAACCTACGAAATCTGCACCTGCTGCTTTAGCTTCTTCTTCCTTATCAGGATTACAAAGTACTAAAACACGTACAGTTTTACCTGTACCATGAGGTAAAGTAGCGATACCACGTACCATTTGATTCGCTTTACGCGGATCAACACCTAAAGAGATGTCGATATCAACCGAAGCATCAAATTTGGTGGTAGTGATTTCTTTTACCAAAGCAGCCGCATCCTTTAAAGAATACGTTTTACCAGATTCTAGTTTAGCATGTGCCTTTTTTTGATTTTTTGTTAATTTAGCCACTGTTGTAAACTGTTTTTTGTTAATTAATTTGTCCAGGGTGCATCGCCGCTAACGGTGATTCCCATACTGCGTGCTGTACCGGCAACCATACTCATTGCCGATTCGATAGTGAATGCATTTAAATCAGTCATTTTATCTTCAGCAATTGACTTAACCTGATCCCAAGTCACCGAACCAACTTTCTTACGGTTGGGCTCAGCAGAACCACTCGCTAATTTAGTTGCATCTTTTAACTGGATAGCAACAGGAGGGGTTTTGATGATAAATTCGAAAGACTTGTCAGCATAAACAGTAATTACAACAGGTAATACTTTACCAGGCTTATCTTGGGTACGAGCATTAAATTGCTTGCAAAATTCCATGATATTAACACCTTTAGCACCTAATGCAGGTCCTACTGGTGGTGATGGATTTGCAGCTCCTCCTTTGATTTGTAATTTAACAAGCGCACTGACTTCTTTTGCCATTTTCTGATTTGTTAATTGTAATACTCAATGTTATAATGTTGGAAGCAAGTAACATTTAAGATTTTATATAGGTTGAACTATTCTTTTTCAACCTGCATGTAGTTAAGTTCAAGCGGGGTTTTTCTACCGAAAATCTTAACCATAACTTTTAATTTCTTTTTCTCTTCGTTAACCTCTTCGATTACTCCGGTAAATCCGTTGAATGGACCGTCCATAACTTTGACATTTTCACCAACATAATAAGCCACATTCATGGTCTCACCCTGTTGACTCATTTCATCAACTTTACCTAAAATACGATTAACTTCAGCTTGACGCATAGGAACTGGATTCCCGCCTTTATCTCCTAGAAAACCGATAACGCTGTTTACATTTTTGATAATGTGTTCTAACTCTCCGTCCAGAGTAGCTTCGATAAGCACATAACCAGGATAGAAGTTGCGCTCTTTTGCAATTTTCTTTCCTTCTTTCATCTGGTAGTATTTCTCCATAGGTATTAAAACCTGAGGAACAAGGTGGGAGAACCCTAAACGACTAATTTCAGAATCGATGTATTGTTTAACCTTCTTCTCTTTTCCGCTAACCGCCCTAACTACATACCATTTTAACTGATCGCTCATTTACCTATTTAATTAGAAAGTGATTTATAAAAAGTATCCAACACAAATGTAGACCCTTTATCCATCGCAAAGATAACAATTGCAATGATAAACGACGCTACCAGAACCAGCACTGCAGAATTTTGCAATTCTCCCCATGTAGGCCAGGTAACCTTCTGGGTCATTTCTTCATACGATTCTTTAATAAATTGAACTACACCAGCCATATTTAAGTTTTTGCACGGGAACAAGGATTCGAACCCTGATCAAAGGTTTTGGAGACCTCTATTCTACCATTGAACTATTCCCGTGTTTAAAACAAAGTACTCAGGCTCAGCACCTGAGTACTTTGTAGTATTTTAATTAGCTTGCCTTATGGCCTGCTTAATTATTTTACGATTTCAGTAACCTGACCAGCACCTACTGTTCTACCACCCTCACGGATAGCGAAACGTAAACCTTTTTCCATTGCGATTGCGTTGATCAATTTAACATTGATAGTAACGTTATCACCTGGCATAACCATTTCAGTTCCTTCAGCAAGAGAGATCTCACCGGTAACGTCTGTGGTACGGAAGTAGAATTGTGGACGGTATTTGTTAAAGAATGGAGTGTGACGTCCACCTTCAGCTTTTGATAATACATAGATCTCAGCAACGAAATCTGTGTGAGGAGTTACAGAACCTGGTTTACAGATAACCATACCACGACGGATATCAGTTTTCTCAATACCACGTAATAATAATCCTACGTTATCACCTGCTTCACCATAATCAAGGATCTTACGGAACATCTCAACACCTGTAACAGTTGATTTAAGATTTTCTGCACCCATACCCAAGATCTCAACTGGATCACCAGAGTTGATTACACCACGCTCAATACGACCAGTTGCAACAGTACCACGACCAGTGATCGAGAATACGTCCTCAACAGGCATCAAGAATGGAAGCTCAGTTAAACGTGGAGGAATTGGAATGTAGCTATCTACAGCATCCATTAATTCCATGATTTTACCAACCCATTTAGCATCACCATTCAAACCACCTAATGCAGATCCTTGAATAACAGGGATTTCATCACCAGGGAAGTCATAGAAAGATAATAATTCACGAACTTCCATCTCTACTAATTCAAGTAATTCAGGATCGTCAACCATATCCACTTTGTTCATGAATACTACTAATGAAGGAACACCTACCTGACGAGCTAACAAAATGTGCTCGCGAGTTTGTGGCATCGGACCATCTGTAGCAGCTACAACGATAATAGCACCATCCATTTGCGCAGCACCAGTAACCATGTTCTTTACGTAATCCGCGTGACCTGGACAGTCAACGTGTGCGTAGTGACGGCTAGCTGTTGAATACTCAACGTGTGATGTGTTAATAGTGATACCTCTTTCTTTTTCCTCTGGAGCAGAGTCAATCGAATCAAATGAACGCGCCTCAGATAAACCAGCATCAGATAACACTTTAGTGATAGCTGCTGTTAAGGTTGTTTTACCGTGGTCAACGTGACCGATTGTGCCGATGTTTAAGTGCGGCTTACTGCGGTCAAACTTTTCTTTTGCCATGTTTTTATACTTATTAGTAGGTTAACTTTTATTTTTAATTATTGTTTTGATACAATTTCAATACAAAAAACCTTGTTGATTCTGCACATTTACTAACAGATTTAACAAAGCTTTTTCATTTTTTTTCATTCCTGAGCCAACGATGGGACTTGAACCCATGACCTCTTCCTTACCAAGGAAGTGCTCTACCGCTGAGCTACGTCGGCTTATTTAATCCTTCACGACATACCGGTATGGTATTACTCGTGACCATCTTACCGACTACTCTTTGAATCAGAGCGAAAGACGAGGTTCGAACTCGCGACCTATAGCTTGGAAGGCTATCGCTCTACCAACTGAGCTACTTTCGCTTATTTAAAAGTGGGGGGAGAAGGATTCGAACCTTCGAAGTCTTGCGACAACAGAGTTACAGTCTGTCCCATTTGGCCACTCTGGTATCCCCCCATTCTCTAAATCGCCACACCTTCGTGCGGATCTAAGAGAGCCTCCTATCGGGATCGAACCAATGACCTACTGATTACAAGTCAGTTGCTCTACCAGCTGAGCTAAGGAGGCTTTTAATTATTTGTTAAACATTCACAGAACAAACCAACTCTTCAAAGCTTAACACCTGTTCTGAATTGGAATGCAAATATACAAGCATATTTTATAAATGCAAAACTATTTTCAAAAAAAAACCGGCAGTTTTAATGCTGCCGGCGTTCTTGATAAAGGCTGTTAAAATATACTCCTAATAATCAGATACTTCATTCGCATTTATTAAAACCTTATGCTCAGAAAGTTTTGCACGAGTTTTATCTTTATGTTTAGTTATTTGTTTTCTTAAGGATTCAATTGACAAATCTGTCGCTTCTTCGAAGCTTTTGCATTGTTCTTTTGCAAACAGTATTCCGCCCGGTACTATCAGTTTGATTTCACTAATTTTATTGGCTTCATCTTCTACATTTTCTAATTTAAGGTAAACTTCACCACTGATAATCTGGTCATGGAACTGATCCAGCTTGTCAACTTTTTTCTGAATGAAGTCTAGTAATTTGTGATCTGCATTGAAATGGATTGATTGAACTGTAATTTTCATTTTTTCCTCCTTTTTTATGCCTTTGGATGGGCTTGTTTATATATTGATTTTAGTCTCGCAATAGAATTATGGGTATAAACCTGAGTGGCAGCCAGACTGGCATGCCCCAATAGCTCTTTTATAGCATTTAAATCTGCCCCGCCATTCAACAGACTGGTCGCATACGAATGACGCAATACATGGGGACTTTTCTTATCCTGTGTGGATATATATGTCAAATAACGTTTCACCAGCAAGTATACAAACATCGGATACGCCGGCTTTCCTTTATCAGTAACGAATAAGGTCGTGCATTTGTTATTAAATTTCTGCAAAGATTTTTCAGTGAGATATAATTTCACCTGCAAAATCAGCGACCTGGTCATCGGTACAATTCTTACTTTACTGCGCTTACCGGTAACCCGGATTGTTTCCGTGTAGAAGTCCATATCATCGTCTTGCAAACCAAGTAGTTCAGATAATCTGATTCCAGTACCAAACAGCAATTCAATAATAGTCTTATCTCTGACGCCTCCAAAACCAGACGAAAAAATATCTTCGCTGTCAAGAAGGCTGTTCATCTGCGCGTCAGGAATAAACACAGGTAATCTGGATGGTATCCTAGGGGCACGAAGCAAATTTGCCGGATTCATAACCACTTCCCCACGACGCAGCAAAAACTTGTAATAACTTTTAATTACAGATAACTTTCGCCCTACCGAGCCAGGACTCGCCTGTTTTTCTACCAGGCTAACAAGATAGTCCCTGATATGTACGGCCTTCGCATCAACAGGTAATATCTCCAGTGTCTCTGAGAGATAAGTTATATATTGAAGCAGATCTGTCCGGTAAGCCAGCAATGTATGCGGAGAGTACCGCTTTTCATGTTCAATATAGTTTAAATAGGATTCCGCTGGCATATCATCTTTTTTTTATCCCGTAGATCAATGTACAAATTATGTCCATAAAAACGAATTTATCTCCGTTAATTTTAATTCTTAATTCAGAAATAAAATTGATATAAAGAAACGGCAAGTTTCATTCTGACTTTATTAAAGCCTACACTTCTAATCGGATCATCTGGTATTGTTTGTCGCCAATGCACACCTGTTTTCTGAAATCTACCAGGTTGACTTAAATTAAATGAGGTCTAAATGGGTAAACGTTAAGCCAACCCCCGGTAAAAAATGGGCTAACTAAGAGCATGGCTCTAACAAAACTCTAACGAGATACAAACAGATGCTTAAGTTGAGTTGGGTGGGTTATTCAGGTTCTGAAGCAGTGCTATTTGGTGGTTTTAGTCAAAAGCTCGTAACTAACCGACTATAATACTCCACCTTGTGGGGTCGCTATGGATAAGTGTGGGTTTCTTGTGGGTATGGTGTGGAGTTCAGTCGAACAAGATTAAGAGAACAATCAAACGAGACCCGAACAAGACATGACCAGAAGTTTATTCACCAGGCTGTCACCAAATTTGCCCCCGTGAAAGTGGCCACACAGGCTAACCTAACGACCTGAGCAGGACACAGACCGGATTTGAAAAATTTCGAACAAAAAAAAGAGGACATCTTTGCAGATACCCTCTCTTGAAATATATATAGGATCAGAACTAGATAGTTCCTTCTAATTGCATATTTTGTTTGTAAATCGCATGTTTTACTAGTGTACGACGAGCTACAGATTTTTTTTCGTATGCCTGACGACTACGAAGTTCTCTTAATACTCCGGTTTTTTCGAATTTCTTCTTGAAACGTTTCAGCGCTTTATCTAATGATTCGCCGTCTTTAATGTTGATTATGATCATAACGTAAAATACCTCCTCTCGTTGTTTTTGGGATGGCAAAGATAGAATAATTATTACGATTATCCGAACGTTGCGTCTTTTATTTAAATAAAAATCTGTTTTTTAGGTTGTTGACGGACAAAACCCCATACATTCTTTTTAGGATAGAAGCGAAAAAGCCGGTACAAATTTGCACCGGCGGATTGATATATTTGGTTAGAATATGGCAATTAATTATTATCCCTTCATAATCTCACGGGCAATGACTATTTTCTGGATTTCCGAAGTTCCCTCCCCTATAGTGCATAATTTACTGTCTCTGTAGAATTTCTCCACCGGGAAGTCTTTAGTGTAACCGTAACCACCGAATATCTGCACAGCTTCTGTCGCTGAACGTACCGCAACTTCTGAAGCAAAATATTTGGCCATCGCCGATTCTTTTGTCATTTTAAGACCTTTATTCTTCAGGTCCGCGGCCTGCCGGATTAAGAGCTCCGCAGCCTCAATCTCCGTCGCCATGTCAGCCAGTTTAAAACTAATTGCCTGGAAACTGGAAATTGGCTGTCCGAACTGATGACGTTCCTGTGCATAAGCCAAAGCGGCCTCGTATGCTCCTTTTGCAATTCCAAGTGAAAGCGCCGCGATAGAAATCCGTCCGCCGTCCAGTACTTTCATCGCCTGCTTGAAACCTTCCCCTACTTGTCCCAGCAGATTTTCTGCCGGAACTCTGCAGTTATCAAAGATCATCTCAGTAGTCTCTGAAGCACGCATTCCCAATTTATTCTCTTTCTTTCCAGCGGCAAATCCTGGTGTACCGCGTTCAACAACGATAGCAGATATACCTTTTGAATCTCCTTTTTCTCCAGTTCTTACCATGACCACCGCAACATCTCCGGACTTGCCATGCGTAATCCAATTCTTTGCGCCATTTAAGATGTAATGATCACCATCAAGCGTTGCCGTAGTCATCATGCGAAGTGCATCTGATCCAGTATTGGCCTCAGTAAGCCCCCAGGCACCAATCCATTGTGCTGTGGCTAGTTTAGGCAACCATTTGGATTTTTGCTCTTCTGTTCCGAAGGTAAGAATATGCCCTGTACATAATGAATTGTGTGCAGCCAGCGAAAGGCCTATGGAACCGCAAACTTTAGACACTTCAACAATGACGTCAACATATTCCTGATAACCGAATCCTGATCCTCCGTAAGTTTCAGGAACGAGTACCCCCATCAAGCCAAGTTCACCTAATTTTTTAAACACTTCCAGAGGGAAATGCTGGGCCTCATCCCACTCCATTACATGGGGACGAATATGCTTTTCAGCAAAATCCCTGACCATATTTTTCACCATCTCCTGGTTTTCAGAAGAACTGAAATTGAACCCTGTATCTTGCGTTATTGTATCCTGCATAGTTGTATCTGATTGTGACAAGTATAATTAATAACGTACAGAACAGGCAATCGAATATTTGTTACGGAACAGAACGTTTTGGTATTTAGTTCATTTTAGGCGCGGACTACATTAAGCGGCCCAGATATCTGGAGATAAATATTTTAAATAAAAAATGATATTAATAGGAAGCTAATGAATAAACTGGCGCAGTAAAACCTTCCAGCCTTTCTCTTCCTTTCAAAAAGTCTAATGCTATAATAAAAGAATAACCTGCTATTTCACCGCCAAGTGTCTCAATAAGTTTAGACGCTGCGACAACGGTTCCTCCGGTTGCTAACAGATCGTCATGTATCAATACACGCTGTCCAGCAAAAATAGCATCCTCATGCAACTCAAGTGCGGCGCTTCCATACTCCAGATCATACTCCTGACGGACTGTCTTATAGGGAAGTTTACCCGATTTTCTCATCGGCACAAAAGGTATACCCATTAAATTAGCCAGCGACATCCCAAAAAGAAACCCCCTGCTTTCTATACCGGCAATCAAATCAATCTTCATTTCCTTAACCTGCTCCTGAAGGGCAGCAGTAATTTCACGACAGAGGCCAGCATCCTTAAGAATCGGCGTAATGTCTTTAAAAATAATACCAGGTTTAGGAAAATCTGTAACGTCGCGTACGGTCTGTTTAATTCGTAATTCAATCATATTCAAAAGAAATATATGGAGCGATCTTGTTTAGCGTAACTGCAGATAACACAATTACTTTGCTCAGACTGGCAAAATTAATATAATTTCCATGTTGTTTTCTGTACTCTGCCAAGACCTGTGCTTGTTTATATCCAATATAAGGATGTAACCTTAATTCTATGACAGAAACTTTATTAATAGCTATTTTTCTAATCAAACCTGTATCTATTGCGAGCTGCGGACTTAACTGGTTCAGCCGTAAGCTATCCATCCCAAATACTTCCAGTAATTGTTCCAGCTGAACAAAACCACCAAGGCGCTCCCTGTACTTTAATATCCTGCCCGCAAATACAGGGCCGATACCTTTTACCTGTAATAACCCCAAACTATCTGCATCATTAAGGGAAATCACATTCAAATTTTCTTTTCTGTAAGGAAGCCCCGGCCGGGCAGGAAACTTAGGAAGCTCTTTTTCAGTTTCCCGGGATACAGCAATTTTAATATAAGGAAACAGGCGCTCATAAAGACCAGGACTAATTGTATACATCTTCTTCAGTTCTTCCTTCTCCCGGAATACGCCCCCCTTGCTCCGATAGTTCAGAACGGACATAGCTTGCTTTTTACTTAAACCCAACCTCACCCATCCGGCTGCATCAAGCGTATTCGGATCAAAAACAAACAGACTTTTTTTTTCTGGTGAACCGGTTATTTTTACTTCTACCCGATCTGCCATTGATTTATAATACTCCACAAATAGTTTTTCATTTTCAGGACTCAACGGCGCTTCAGGCATGATCTTTTCATAGATATACGGTACGAACTGCAACAGCATCAGTATCAGTAGTAAAAGTAGGATTCCCTTCTTTTCCCTGGCATTGAAGCCAAAGTAGATTTTTAGCCATTTTCTCATGATTCCAATGTACTTCCGTTATTTAAGAATATAAATCTTATTTTTGGGGTCGATAGAATTGTACTTATAAAATCTGATATGAAGATCATTACGACCAAGGAGTTTGCCAAAGCAACCAAAATTGATAAACTCGGGGTTCCTGGACTGGCTGCTTTGCTGATGGAGGTCATGAAGTTAAACGATATCAACGAAGTCTTTTCACGCAACCAGCACTTCAACGGACTCGAATTTGTAGACAAAATTCTCGAGACAATTGGCGTTTCTATAGACTTTGATGAAGATGATCTGAAGCATATTCCTAAAACCGGGCCTTTTATTGCTATTGCCAACCATCCTTATGGCGGTGTAGAAGGGCTTGCATTAGTTAAGTTACTTTGTACAGTAAGGCCAGAGTCTAAAGTCATGGTGAATTTCATTCTGCAAAAAATCCCGAATCTGAATGAATTCTTTGTGGCAGTAAATCCATTTGAAAATGTACAGCATTCATCCAGTATAAGTGGCCTGAAAGCTACTTTCGATCTTTTGAAAAGTGGTACACCTATCGGTATTTTTCCAGCAGGGGAAGTTTCCACTTTTAACCTGGATAAACAAGAAATTACAGACCGTCTGTGGCATCCTGTTGTGGGTAAACTAATTGCCCGGGCTAAAGTACCCGTTGTGCCTATATACTTCCATGGTAATAATGGTGTGCTGTTTAATATTCTCAGTTTTATCCATCCAACATTAAGAACAGCTAAACTTCCTTCTGAATTCCTGAATAAACAAGGACTGAAAATGAAGGTAAGAATTGGAAAGCCAATTCATATTGAGGACATATCTTATAGTAACAATACAAATAAATTGCTGGACTTTCTACGTGCACGCACCTATGCACTAGGTACTGCCATTGAACAGGAAAAGAAACTTTTCAATCCTATCAACCTTTTTAAGATTAAGAAAACTCCAGAGCCCGTAATTGAAGAAACAAGCCGGATAAGTATTACTGAAGAAATTAGTGGACTTGAAGCTTACCGCGTATGGTCAGAAAAAAACTATGAGGTATACATCTCTCCTACAGCCAATATTCCTAATGTATTAAGAGAAATCGGCCGCCTGCGGGAGATCACTTTCCGGGAAGTAGGTGAAGGGACCAATAAAAAAATAGACCTCGACAACTACGATATTTATTATCATCATTTATTCATCTGGGATAAAGATCTGCAGAATATTGTAGGCGCCTACCGTATTGGTAAGGGAGACGACATTCTAAATACAATGGGCAAGAGAGGCTTTTACCTCTCGGAACTGTTCAAAATCAAAGAACCTTTTTATCCAGTGCTACGACAAGGAATTGAACTTGGACGCTCCTGGATCAGAAAAGAATACCAGCAGAAGGCTTTACCGCTTTTCCTGCTCTGGAAAGGTATCTTAAAATACCTGCTTGATAACCCGCAATACCGTTATATGTTCGGCCCTGTTAGCATAAGCAATAACTTTTCGAGCTTCTCAAAATCATTGATCGTTGATTTCATCACGAAAAACCATTTTGATTATGAACTTGGACATTATGTAAAACCACGTAATAAATTCAAGGCAGATTTGTCCGCAATTGATAAAGGTTTGCTTATCGAAAGCAGCGAATCCCTTAAAGATCTCGATGTGTTGATTTCAGACATCGAAAATACGCATATAAAGATCCCTGTACTTTTACGTCAGTATATGAACCTGAACGCGAAAATCATTTGTTTCAATATCGATCCTAAGTTCTCTGATTGTCTTGATGGCTTTCTGGTTGTGGACATGCAGAACATTCCAGCTGAAATGCTGGAGAAGATTGGCAAAAACTTCTAATAACAAAAAAAGGGCTGCAAAAATGCAGCCCTTTTTTTGTTATTATTATCCGTTCCGTTTCTATTTTACAACTCCCGGAGTAGTGTAAGGAAGCACCTGTGGATTAAAACTTGCCCATCCAGCTGTCCAGTCAGTAGTACCAAAAGCGCCTTTATAAGCCACCTTTTCAAAGAAATTATCAGTTAATTTAGCATTGCTAAAATCAGCTCCCGCTGCAGCTGCAGATCCAGCAACTACTGTAAAGTTCGGTACGCCTTGTTTACCTGAAGATGAAGAAACTAAATCGGCTGAGTACTTGTAAGGATCTGTGATTACGCTGGCAGCATATGCGTCCGGTGTAAATACATTTCTAGATAACAATGTAGGACTAATCAACGCCAAAGTAGTAGCATTAGATGCTTTAATTTGATTGCCTTTACCATTAGACCCTAATATTAGGTTATTTGCAAATACAGATTTACCACTCAAATAATTTGATGATGAATTTTGTGTTCCGCCAGCAGGTAAAGTATCGTCATAAAAAATACCTTCTGTGTAACCAGCAAACACAGAGTTCATAATACTGATAGCTGAATTTCTGCGAATCTGTGCAGCATGCTGATAGTTTGCATTGATACTTCCGGCGCCTGCTTTGTCTACAGGACCTATAATAGTTACGTTAGAGAAAACTGAAGAAGTTTGCGGGCTGCTGTTATCGCCTGCACCCATATTATCTGATTCAAATCCGTTTGATCCGGATACATCTGCAGTAGAAGCCAAACGCTGTGCAAGCGCAAACTGAATTTTACCTGAATAGCCATTGTCAGTATCGAAATCGTCATCCCATGTTGCTACAGCTATTAAGTGTTTTGCATTTACTGAACCGCCAAACCATTCAAATGCATCATCTCCTGAACGGTAAACCTGTACGTAGTCTACAGTTGTACCAGAACCCACGCTACCGAAGGTAATACCATTGATTTCATTATCTGGACCTAATGGTATACCCGCAAATTCAACACGTACATATTTTAATGTACCGGAATTATCCGCGTCATCGGTTCCGCCATGCTTACCTTTATCTGTTGCATCTGAAATACCTTCGATAGGCACAGATGTACCCAGGTTATTTTTAGCTTTACCTAACAGAATTAAACCACCCCAGTCACCAGCACTTCTGGCTCCAGCAGCTATACTTGAGGTAAATACAATTGGTTTATCTACTGATCCGGCAGCCTCTATCTTAGCACCTCTGGTGATAATTAAAGCTCCTTTTGTTGATTTATCTCCTTTTATTATTGTACCTGGCTGAATAGTAAGTGTAACATTGTTAGTTACGAAAACATTTCCTTTTAACAAGTAGATTTTATCGGCAGACCAAGTCGTAGCCGATGTAATATCCCCTGTCACTTCCACTACTCCACTTCCTGGATTAACTGGATCTCCGCCTCCATCTGAATTCTCACTTTTGGAGCAGCTTGCGAAAAAGACAAGCAGGCTTAATGCAGATGCTAATAGTTGTTTTTTCATTCGATTATTTTGTTTTTATTGGTTTATGAAAATGGATGTCCCTTTATAGGTTATACAAATCTACCGTTGGAATTTATGTTCATTGTGAACCCCATTTTAAATTTCTATTAACTTTCTTATTGTTACTTAACCTGGATTTAACCTTAAAAGGTATAAGAAAAAGATACAGAAAGGTTTCTGCCGGCACGATAGCTACTCAAGGTGTCATCAGCAGGACCTCCATCATACTTCTTGTTTGCATTCTGATCATAGTATAAGGTATTGCGTTGATTCAGAATGTCGCCCGCATTTAATTTAACCTCTCCTTTGTTTTTCATCACTTTCATGCTTAACTGCAAATCAATGACATCTCTTGGAGCCTCCCATACGGCTGGATAAACAACGCCTGCAGCGATAGCCAGCCTTCTGCCTACCTTGTTGTACAGTGCATTGAAGTTCAATTTATCACCAAGGAAACTATGCTGCAGACCAGCATTAATTACATAAGGCGCTTGGCCTACCATGGGACGGTCTGTGTCTTTGAGATTCAAACCACTCCCGCTTGGATTACTTACTTTAGACTTAACCAGGGAGACATTCGCATAAGCAGTAGTCGCTTTCAAAAAGTCGTTCTCGGCGATAAAATCAAGAGATTTCCTTAATTCAAATTCGACACCAAATACAGTTGCTTTATCAGAGTTGAAATAAGTGATTGTTCTGGTTGAAGTTGCGTCGCTGTTTAACGTCTCTATTGCATTCTTGAATTTCTTGTAGAAAGCAGAGACTGACACAATCTGTCCTGCAGAAGGATATAATTCGAAACGAATGTCAGCATTGTCAATTGAGGTTCTTTTTAAATCTGGATTACCTTGTTGAAAAGCTAGTAATTCGTAATCATAATAAGAGGAAATGGACAGCTCGCGGAATTCAGGTCTGGCGAGTGTGCGGTAGTAAGAGGCGCGGAGATTTATCTTATCAGTAAGACTATAGGTGAAATTTGCCGAAGGTAATACATCTATGTAATTCTGTTTTACTTTAGAGAGCGATGCCTGCTTCGCCTGAAGATCGAGATTAAACTGCTCAACTCGGGCTCCCCAAACTAGCCTGGCTTTATCTCCTATTTTATTATCAAGCATTAGATAACCTGCATTGGTCAACGAGTTCCCAGTGTAAGAGTCCTGGAAATTAGGAATTTCATCAAGTTTATAAATATTTGCATCCAGTAAGTCTCTACCGAACAACTGATTTAACGGCCTTTCCCGGATATCGGTGTCATCATTTCTTAGCAATAAACCAAGAAACCTTACATCGAAGCTACGATCTCTGTATTGTGAAGTCAGACCAGCTTTAAATGTAGCCTTCTGACTAAACAGCTCAACCGGCAAACTGTAATTAACAGCTGCTGCATAGCTATTCTCATTCAACTTTGAGAATAAGCGCGTATTCTCCTTACCTAAAGTGGAGACGTTCGCGGAATAGCCTACATCAGGGTTATTTGCATCAGCGAATAAACGTGTATAACTTACCTTACGCTGGTCCGGCTGATCATTCAGAATATTACTATAACTTAAAGACCAGTTCAACTTCGCGTTCCGCTCACCAATCTGATGATTACCTTCCAGAGTCGACTTAAATAAAGATTTTTGCAATAAATCAAATGCATAGAATTTCACATCACTTTGTGTATTCTGGTTAGTCCCGGTTCTTGACAGAAACTGATCATCGTAAATCCGGTTGTATATATTTTTGAAAGTAATTTTGCTCTTTCCATAAGTATAAGCAAAGTTAGCGAGCGCACCGATATTCGTAGAGAATTTATAGACATCATCGCGATAGTTATAGTCGTAATAATCACGGATAACATCCTTATTGATAGTCTGGGAATTACGGTAAGTTAAAGAGAGGATCGCACCTAACCGCCCCGAATTTTTCAATTCTTTCACCCGACCCACTGTAAACTGATAGTTTTGGGTCGGCAAAGCAGATCTCGAATAAATATTCCAGTCGGTAGGTAAACTTCTCAAAGCCTTCACATTTTGTTCCGGAGTCAAGACATTAATAATTTGTGAGCTAGTTGGAAAATTAGCCGGCAATTGCTTTTTGCCATTGTCAAATCCGAAATAATCAGAAGCATTTCTTGTACCACTTCTGAAATTCTTAAAAGTTGAAGCACTGTTGTAACCCGCGCCTACGGAGAAGTTGAAAAAGTTTTGCTCCGGAATGTCTTTGGTTTGTATCTGAATTGCCCCCCCCGTGAAATCTGCAGGCAGATCTGGTGTAGCTGTTTTATTAATAATCAGGTTTTCAACTAGACTGGATGGAACAATATCAAATGAGAATGCTTTTCTGTTAGGTTCAGTACTTGGCAAAGTTCCGCCGTCCAGCATTGCTGAATTATAGCGGTCACTCAATCCACGGATCACAACAAATTTATTATCTTGTATAGTTGCGCCGCTCACACGTTTCAGAACATCGGAAGTGTTTTTATCCGGAGACCTTTTAATGAGTTCTGAACTTATACCATCAGAAATTACTGCACTATTTTTTTGTTGGGCGTATAATGCGTTAATACTTTCTTTTTTGAAAGAACCTTTGATCACTACCTCACTAAGATTTTGGCTGCTTGCTTCCTCCAGTACGACATTCAGTACCGTGTTTCTGGCGGCATTGACCTCTACCTCCGATATTTCCTTACCGGTATAACCAATATACTGAAACACCAATGTGAGCTTTCCGCTGTTCAGTCCGGTCAACGCATATTTACCGTCAACATCTGTAGCAAGTCCTTTTGCTGTGCCTTTTATTTTAACGGTTACTCCTATTAATGTTTCTCCCGTTTTTTTATCACTTACGGTACCGGTAATCTTTCCATTCCCCTGTGCGAATAATGCTGCGTTAAAAAAAATGCAGAGAAGCGTCAGAATTATTTTTCTGAATTGTAGATGTAGTTTCAATTTTTGCCTGAATTAAAGTTTAGACAAAAGTATTACCACAGTATTACTAGCAGATCAACTGTACATTACCATTCATTAAAGTATATGTTAATAAATTGTAAACCATCTTAATGACTAATAACTTAGCCCCGTTTTTTTACAGATGAAGTGTAGTAACCAAATCGGTCCTATTAACAAAAACTTTACATCCTGTAAAAATGAAGGTCTCCTACCTTCTATTTTATGGCCTATAAACTGCCCTACCCAGGAGAATAAAAAGATAACTGCACATACCAACCAGACTGCCGGCCCTCCGGCAGCCTCCCATTTTTCCAGTTGAACTATTCCAATGGCTAAAATAAAGACCAACAGAATCATCATATAGGACAACACGGGGGACAGACGATAATAATAGTATCCAGAGAAAGCAATCAGAAAAGATGCCCAGTTCACAAATCCATTATACCTCCCTAAAAATTCGAGGTGAGGAAAAGGGATAGACCAGACCAGACCAATTAGACTAAAGATAATCAGCGGCACACATACCCAATGAATAAGTTTATTAGATGGATGCTGATGACTTACCGCATATTCATCGAAAAGAACATCTACTTGTCTACGCTGTCTTGTGCTGGTTTTAATACGCTGTTCTTTCTTCATCATGCAAAAATAAAAAAAGCGACAGGATAACCTATCGCTTTATAATTTATATATACCTGTAAATACAAGCAGATTCTGTATTCTTATTTCGCAAATGCAACAGATCTGGTCTCCCGGATTACTGTTACTTTAATCTGACCCGGATAAGTCATTTCAGTCTGAATACGGTTTGAAATATCTGCGGCGAGTAATTCTGCCTGCTGATCTGTGACCCGCTCACTTTCAACTACTACACGCAGTTCTCTTCCTGCCTGTATAGCAAAAGTTTTTTCTACACCAGGATAAGAAAGGGCAAGTTCCTCCAATTCTTTTAATCGCTTAATATAACTTTCAACGACTTCCCTTCTCGCGCCGGGACGTGCACCTGAAATAGCGTCACATGCCTGAATAATCGGTGAAATCATAGAGGTCATTTCAATTTCATCATGGTGGGCACCGATTGCATTACAGATTTCAGGATGTTCTTTATATTTCTCAGCAAGCTGCATACCTAAAATTGCGTGAGGCAATTCTGGATTATCATCAGGCACTTTTCCTATATCGTGCAGTAATCCTGCACGTTTCGCCATTTTCGCATTTAGCCCTAACTCAGCAGCCATGGTAGCACAGAAATTGGCCACCTCACGTGAGTGATGCAGCAGATTTTGTCCATAAGATGAACGGTAACGCATACGTCCAACCATCCTGATAAGCTCAGGATGTAATCCGTGGATACCTAAATCAATAACAGTCCGTTCTCCGATTTCAACGATCTCATCTTCTATCTGCTTTTTAGTCTTTGCAACGACTTCCTCAATACGCGCTGGATGTATACGACCATCTGTAACCAGACGATGTAAAGCCAAACGGGCAATCTCTCTTCTTACCGGATCAAATCCCGAAAGGATAATTGCTTCGGGTGTATCATCTACAATAATTTCAATTCCTGTAGCAGCTTCCAGCGCACGGATATTTCTTCCCTCACGCCCAATAACACGCCCCTTAATCTCGTCGCTTTCAATGTGAAATATAGAAACCGTGTTTTCTATAGCCGCTTCAACAGCGGTACGTTGTATAGTTTGGATTACAACCTTCTTAGCTTCTTTAGTCGCAGTTAATTTGGCTTCATCTACGATATCCTTTACCTGAATCATCGCTTGAGTACGCGCCTCCTGTTTCATGTTCTCCACCAATTGGTTTTTCGCTTCTTCTGCACTTAATCCGGCAATAGTTTCCAGTTGCTTGACGTGTTGATTTTTGAGGATCTCAACCTCTTCCTGCTTTTTAACTGCAAGATCAGTTTGTTTCTCCAGATTCTTTTTGTGATTGTCAAGCTCCTGTTCCTTACGGTTCATGTTTTCCAATCTCTGGTTTACAGACTGTTCTTTCTGTTTAATGGCATTTTCACGTTGATTAACCTGATTATTTTTGGTATTTACTTCCTGCTCATGCTCGGCTTTAAGCTGTAAAAATTTCTCCTTTGCTTCCAGTAATCTATCCTTCTTAAGAATTTCAGCATTACTCTCTGCTTCCTTCAAGATCTTCTTAACTTTCGTTTGCGCTGCAATCTCTTGAGACTTCAACAAATTACGAAGCAGATATCTGCCTATTAAAACACCAACCACCAGACCGGTGAGTACATATCCTATTATTCCTACTATTTCCATTTTAATTTATATATAAAAAACCTGCATGAACATTCAGCATCATTTGAATATGGTGCTCATGCAAGCGTGGTTATTCTTAATTTCTTATCTCAAAAAAAAAACCGGATCCAGTTTTAAGTTTCGTTACAGCCTCTGAATATAAAACACTTTATTTGCTGAATTGAGCTTTAAAGTATAAAATCTTCTTAATCGCGAAAATGAAACTTAAAACTTAACCACGGTTAAATTTAATTGCTATGAATATATGAATGTCTATTTAGTAAAAAAGTCATTCAGTAAACTATCTAATTCCTCGACCTTTTCAGCTACTGCAGAATCCTGGTCCTGAACTTTATTCTCTACCCTAAGTACTGCTGTTGCATAATGTAGAACTGCCATAGAAAGTAAATCCTGCTTATCTCTAACGGCATAATTCTCCTGATAATCTTTTATGCGTTCGTTAATAATTTTGGCTGCTCTCCGGACAATTTCTTCCTCTTCCATATTTACCTTCAGCGGGTAAATGCGGTCAGAAATAGTTATTTTAATCGAGATTTCTCCCATTTTTAGCTTTGTTTCAATTTCGTGTATCCTATTTATTTTTTCAGTAAGACTACACATTTATCGATTTCACGCACAAAATCGTTAATTTTTTGCTTTATATCAAGCGTCTTCTCACTGGTTCCCTCTATACTCTTGGCAAGCTTAAGCACCCTCATTTTCTCATCAAGATCAGAGATTTTAACCTTCGAAGAATTTAATGCAGCCTTAACAGCATCATTCTCTTGCTTCAATAGGTCATTCTCCTCCTGTAAAGCATGGCAAAGCTCTATCAGCTGGGCTGTTTTCTGTAATACGGAATTTAGTTTATCGGCAACCGAAGACATTAGATATAATTAGTGTGAGCTTTAAATTTATGCTAAAAGTAGCAAATATATTTACTTTCTGATCTCTGCTTTCGCTGATTGTTCCAAATTAGCAATAATCTTCTGCATAACTGAATCAATCTGTTTATCAGTTAACGTCTGCTGATCATCCTGCAAAGTGAAGTTCAGTGCGTATGATTTTTTTCCTTCCGGCAATTTATCACCCACGTAGACATCGAATACCTGCACCTGTTTCAACAGTTTCTTTTCCGTTTTAAAGGCTACGGCTTTTAATTGTTCAAATGTGACGCTAGCATCTACCAACATAGAAAGATCTCTTCTCACTACCGGGAATTTGGGGATTTCTTTAAAGATCACCTTATTTTTCCTGACGATATCAAGCAAAAGAGACCAATCAAAATCGGCATAATATACTTCCTTGTCTACATCAGCCAGTTTTTTATCAGCAGCCGTCACAGCACCGAAAGTAACAATAGTCTGTTGTCCTCTAAAATATCTCAACCCGAATGCATAATGTGCATCACTGATTTCTTCAATTTGATAATTTGCGATCCCTAAGCGGCCGATCACGGCCTCGACGGCAGATTTCAGATGATAGAAGGATAGGCCTTCATTTTTAGTGCTCCAGTTTTCTTCTCCCATTGCACCGGACATCACCAATAAAAGCCTCGGTCTTTCCACATAAGCATCATTGATTAAATGATATGTCTTGCCAAATTCATAAAATTTAACATCCGGGTTCCTCCGGTTCTGGTTATAAGCCACGCTCTCTAATGCGGGCGGTAAAAGGCGCTGGCGCATAACATTCAAATCCGAACTCAGCGGGTTTAGAATTTGTACAGCCTCCTCTTTTGGATCTGCATAAATACCCTTTGTTAGGGAATTACACCAGATTTCAAGGAAACCATTCGCCGTCAGTAAATCTGCAATCACATGCTGAGTTTGTTCCTTATCAGGCTTAGCTGTGAATGCCAGGGAAGCATTAATCTTAGTTGGAATTGCAATATTGTTATAACCATAGATCCTCAGCACTTCTTCAGTTACATCACATTCACGGGTTACATCTACTTTGTATGCAGGAATCTCGAGAGAAAGTCCCTCCTCATTTTCCTCTATAATTTTAATTCCCAGGGCAGAAATAATGGATTTGATTTCTTCGTCCGGTATAGCCGCTCCGATCAGTTTATTGATATTATGATAAGTTACTTCGACTTTGGCAGGATTAATAGGATCAGGATAAATATCAGAAATCTCGGAAGAAATATATCCACCACCCAATTCGCATATCAATAAAGCGGCTCTCTTTAACGCAAACACCGTCATTTCAGGATCAGTACCTCTTTCATATCTGAATGAAGCGTCAGTTTTTAGACCATGTCTTTTAGCGGTCTTACGAACAGATACTGCATTGAAATAAGCACTTTCAAGAAAAATATGAGTTGTTTTTTCAGATACACCAGAATTCTTTCCGCCGTATACACCGGCAATAGTCAGGGGCCTCTCTGCGTCGCAGATCATCAGATCTTCCGCACCCAATTTGCGTTCAACACCATCCAATGTGATAAATGATGTTCCTTCAGCACATTTTTTTATACTTACCTGTTTCCCACTGATCTCGTCTGCATCAAATGCATGGAGAGGCTGGCCAAGTTCGTGTAAGATATAGTTTGTTATATCTACAATATTATTAATCGGACGAATGCCAATTACTTTCAGCTTATCCTGTAACCAGTCAGGTGAAGGCTGAACTCTAACGCCGCTAATCGTAACGCTGCTATATCTAGGACATGCAATAGTATCCTCTACATTAACGTTGATTTCCAATGATTTATCTGCAGCTTTAAATGCAGAAACATCTGGCATTTTCAAATTCTGTTTTAAATACGCAGCCAAATCTCTTGCTACACCGTAGTGAGATGCCGCGTCTGCACGGTTAGGTGTTAAACCTATTTCAAACTGAAAATCATCTTCCAATTTGAAAAATTCACTTGCCGGAGTTCCAGGAACTGCATCTTCTTCTAGCACCATAATACCAGCGTGGGAATCACCCAGCCCAATCTCATCTTCTGCGCAGATCATACCCTCCGATACTTCACCCCGGATTTTTGATTTATTAATTTTAAACGGCTCCCCTTCATTCGGATGAACGGTTGTACCTACAGTAGCTACAACAACTTTCTGTCCGGCTGCAACATTAGATGCACCACATACAATCTGAACAGCTTCAGCTGCGCCTACATCTACCGTAGTAACACTCAATCTGTCTGCATTCGGGTGTTGTATGCGTGTCAGTACGTGTCCTATCACCAGACCTTCAAGCCCACCCCTTACCGGCTGAACTTTTTCCAGGCTTTCCACTTCAAGTCCTATATTGGTAAGTATCAATGAGAGTTCCTGTGGGGCGAGTTCCGTTGATAAGAATTGTTTAAGCCAATTGTATGATATCTTCATTTTTATATGCTGTCTAAAATGCAAAGATATAAAATAATGCTTTGCTGAAAATGAAATAGCCAGATAAACAAACTAGAACGCTCAGAAACATCCTTCATCTGCCAGACTATAATAATTGCCATTCACCAGAATTAAATGATCCAGCACCAGCAGGTCCAGTAACTTCCCGGCGTCTGCGAGTTTTCTAGTAATGAAAAGATCCTCTTTGCTTGGACGGAGATTTCCAGAGGGATGATTATGAGCAAGTATAATAAAAGTGCCCTGATTATCTATAGCCGTCTTGAAAATAATCTTGGGATCCGCAACAGTGCCTGCCCTCCCACCTTTACTGATCATATGTTTGCTTTTCACATAATTCGCCTGATTTAATAAGAGTATCCAGAACTCTTCATGATCTAAATCGGTGAATATAGGATGGAGATGCCTATAAGCATCATGTGAAGAATCTATTTTCTGCGGGCCGGCGGGAATAATCCCGGTACGTCTTCTACCTATTTCCAGTGCCGCTATGACGTGGAGTGCTTTGACTCTTCCTACTCCAGAGAAAGCAGTCAGATCCTTAACCGAGAGCTGACAAAGCCTGTCAAGATCATTTCCACAGGCAGAAAGAATCCGCTGGCTGAGCGAAACTGCATTTTCATTTCTATTCCCTGTACCGATCAGAATAGCCAGCAGTTCTGCATCAGAAAGATGTCTTCTGCCATAGAGTAACATTTTTTCCCGTGGTCTGTCTTCGGGAGCCCATGATTTAATGGTTATTTTGTCTTCTGCTTTAATCATAGACAAAAAAAAACGGGACAAGCAATGCTTGTCCCGTTTCCTTATATCTTAAAGATATTACTATTTTAAGCGATTAACAAATTTAGTTAATTTAGATTTGTTGTTAGCTGCTTTGTTTTTATGAATTACATTTTTCTTTGCTAAACGATCTAACATAGAAATTACTTTAGGCAATAACTCCTGACCTGATTGTCTATCTACAGAAGCACGCAATCTTTTAATAAAAGTACGAGTAGTTTTTGCCTGGTACCTGTTGCGTAAGCGTTTAGTCGCGTTAGCTCTTATTCTTTTTAAAGATGATTTATGATTTGCCATTTTTTAGTATAATAATATTTTATATGTAAAGGGTGGTGACTACGCCTGAATCCCCATTATCCTTATTTTATTCTCTTTTTTTCGGACTGCAAATATAGAACTTAACTTTCTAAATGCAAAACGATATTATAAATAATTTTAATATTCAAATTGGAATACTGAATAAAATCGATTATTAAAGTTTCTGTTTTAGAGTCGGATACAAATATAAGGAAATAAATGCAATGGAGACTGGTCGTATACCATATTGCTATATCTGCTCTGGCGAAGCATTCTACACAGACCAGATAATATTTAGGATAAAAATCCCGGGAACAGCACCTAAAATGCTATTTTTGAAAAAATGTATTTACTCAGGCGTTGTTCGAGAAACTTCTCATCACCGTATCGAGACAAATTTATTCAGATGAAAAAACGCATAGCCATATTTGCCTCCGGATCCGGATCCAATGCCCAGAAAATTATGGAACTGTTCAAAAACAATTCTGATGCAGAAATTGCAATTGTGCTGACCAACAATCCAGATGCCTACGTTTTGCAGAGGGCAGATAATTTTGAAATACCTACGCACATTTTTGACAAAAGGGAATTCAGAGAAACCAGTACTATAGTAGACCTACTGCAGAACCTTGATATTGACCTGATCGTTCTGGCGGGATTTCTATGGTTGATACCAAAACAACTTATCGCTGCTTATCCAGGAAGAATAATCAACATACATCCCGCCCTTCTTCCAAAATTCGGCGGAAAAGGTATGTACGGAGATCATGTACACAAAGCAGTAATGGAAGCTGGAGAATCAGAAGGCGGGATCACCATACATTATGTAGATGAAAATTATGACGAAGGAGAGTTTATCTATCAGGCGAAATATAAAATTGACAAAAATGACAATCTGGAAATGATAAAATTTAAAGGTCAACAACTTGAACATCAACATTATCCCCGTATTGTGGAAAGTATTTTAAAAAAGATAAATAAATAACACTTTTTTTATGAATATGATCTGAGGATTATCGCTTAAAAAGCCTATTTTTGCGGCTCAAAATCAACACCCAATGAGTCAACAAATTAAGATCAAAAACGCTTTAATCTCAGTATATTACAAAGATGGTCTGGAACCACTTGTCCGCCTGCTAGCTTCACAGGGAGTACAATTATTTTCAACCGGTGGTACAGAACAGTTCATCAAAGACCTGAATCTGCCAGTTACAGCAGTTGAAGATCTGACCGGTTATCCCTCAATTTTGGGTGGCAGAGTCAAGACCTTACATCCTAAGGTATTTGGTGGCATTTTAAACCGAAGAAATCTGGATGCAGACAAGGCTCAGATCAATGAATTTGAAATCCCGGAAATTGACCTGGTAATTGTAGACCTTTATCCTTTTGAGGAAACACTTAAATCAGGTGGGACAACAGAGGAAATCATAGAAAAAATTGACATTGGTGGTATCTCCCTGATCAGGGCAGCTGCCAAAAACTTTAACGATGTTGTTATTCTGGCGTCGAAAGACGATTATTCAAAACTGCACGAGCAGCTGGAAAACCAAAATGGAGAAACAACTTTAGAGCAGCGCAAAAGTTATGCAAAAAAAGCGTTCCATACTTCCTCTCATTACGACACTGCGATCTTCAACTATTTCAATACTGAAGACCCGCTAACTGTTTTCAAACAAAGTTTAAACACAGCAAAAACTTTACGTTACGGAGAAAACCCACATCAGAAAGGTGTTTTCTATGGCGATCTGGATGCGATGTTTAGCAAACTTAACGGTAAAGAGCTATCCTATAATAACCTGGTAGATGTTGATGCAGCTGTCAGCCTAATTGACGAATTCCAGGAGCCTACTTTTGCGATCTTAAAACATACCAATGCATGCGGTGTAGCATCAAGACAAACTATAGCACAGGCATGGAATGACGCACTGGCATGTGACCCCGTATCTGCATTTGGCGGCGTACTGATTGCAAACCGGGAAATCGACCTGGAAACAGCAACAGAAATTAACAAATTATTTTTCGAAGTACTCATTGCACCATCTTACCAGCCGGAAGCTGTAGAGCTGTTTAAAGCTAAAAAAAACAGAGTAATTCTTCAGCGTAACCCTGTTGAGCTAAGTACGAAGCAATTTAAAACTTTATTGAACGGTGTAATTGAACAAGATAAAGACCTCATTATAGAAAACACAGATCAAATGGTTACTGTAACTGAAAAAACACCAACGCCAGCTGAGCTGTCCGATCTATTTTTCGCTAACAAAATCGTTAAACACACGAAATCAAACACCATTGTATTTGTTAAAGACAACACTTTACTTGCAAGTGGTGTAGGCCAAACTTCAAGAGTTGATGCATTGAAACAAGCTATTGTAAAAGCAGATGCTTTCGGGTTTAGCCTAATTGGTTCAGTTATGGCTTCGGATGCATTTTTCCCTTTCCCAGATTGTGTAGAAATTGCAGCAGGAGCAGGTATAACTGCTGTTTTACAGCCAGGAGGATCAATTAAAGATGCTGACTCTGTAAATATGGCAAATGAAAAACGTATTGCTATGGTAACCACTGGAATTAGACATTTCAAGCATTAATTTTTTCTCCTTGAATACAATAAAAAGATGTAGTTTTACATTATATAGTATACAGAATTTTTAATCTATAACTTATCACCTATAAATGGGTTTATTTAACTGGTTCACACAAGAGGTTGCCATAGATTTAGGCACCGCAAACACCCTGATTATACACAATGATAAAGTGGTTGTTGATGAGCCTTCGATAGTAGCTTTTGACAGACAGACAAATAAGATCATCGCTATCGGCCGTCAGGCTATGCAAATGGAAGGTAAGACACACGATAATATACGTACAGTCAGACCTTTAAAAGACGGCGTAATAGCTGACTTCAACGCTGCTGAAGCCATGATCAAAGGAATGATCCGCATGCTTAACGGCGGTAAAGGCTGGATGTTCCCTTCCCTGAGAATGGTAATATGTATTCCATCCGGTATCACTGAAGTAGAAAAACGTGCAGTTCGTGACTCAGCTGAAATTGCAGGCGCGAAAGAAGTTTACCTGATTCACGAGCCGATGGCTGCTGCTGTAGGGATTGGCATTGACGTAGAAGAACCTATGGGTAACATGATTATAGATATCGGTGGTGGTACTACTGAAATTGCTGTAATCGCACTTTCCGGTATAGTTTGCGATCAGAGTATTCGCGTAGCCGGAGACAACTTTGACTCAGATATCGTCAACTATATTCGTCGTCAGCACAACATTATGATTGGTGATCGTACTGCGGAAAAAATCAAAATAGAAGTTGGTGCCGCTTTACCTGAATTATCAGACCCACCTGCAGATTTCGCTGTACAAGGAAGAGATCTGATGACAGGTGTACCGAAGCAAATTACTGTTTCTTACACTGAAATCGCACATTGTCTGGACAAATCAATTTCTAAAATTGAAGAAGCAATTTTGAAAGCTCTTGAGATTACACCTCCTGAACTTTCCGCTGACATCTATCAGACAGGAATTTATCTGACTGGTGGCGGTGCTTTACTGCGTGGTTTGGATAAACGTGTAGCAGCAAAAACAAAATTACCGGTACATGTCGCGGAAGACCCACTAAGAGCAGTTGTACGCGGTACAGGTATAGCACTTAAAAACATCGGGGGATATAAATTCCTGATGCAATAAATAAAGAATAGCATAAAATGTGAGTATAGCTAGAGGCTGTACTCACATTTTTCATAAGGAAATTAACATGCGTAACCTTTGGATCTTCATAAACAGATATAACGCATTTTTCCTGTTCATAATCTTTTTTACAGCGGGTATCATACTAACTGTAAGAAACAATGCTTATCAGCGCAGCGTAACCTTTAATTCTACCAATGCAGTTGTTGGCCAGGCTTACGAGAAACTGAACGTATTTAAGCGATATATGAACCTGGGTACTGTCAACGACAGCCTCGCCCTGGAAAATGCCAGGCTCAACACCAAAATACTAGCGATCCAAAGCTTGGATACCGCAAAAAACACCCTGGTTAAGGACACAGCAAATCATGTGCAGTATACCTATCTCGCCGCCAGAGTTATTAAAAACTCCATTACTTTAAGAAATAATGTAATCACAATTAATAAGGGATCTGCTGATGGAATTCAGAGTGGCATGGCCGTGATTTCTGCTGGCAGAGGGGTTGTAGGGATCATCAGAGACGTTTCAGATCATCTTGCCACTATTGAATCCCTCTTGAATAAAGATGCCAAGATCAGTGTAAGTATTAAATCTACCAACGCACTGGGTTCGCTTGTTTGGGGAGACCGTAATTCAAATTATCGTAAAGCCTACATTAAGGATATTCCAAATCATTTTAAAGTTAAATTAAAAGATACTGTCGTAACTTCCGGTTTTGG
The DNA here is from genome assembly GCF_900103515.1 of Pedobacter antarcticus. Taxonomy (NCBI): domain Bacteria; kingdom Pseudomonadati; phylum Bacteroidota; class Sphingobacteriia; order Sphingobacteriales; family Sphingobacteriaceae; genus Pedobacter; species Pedobacter antarcticus. The sequence continues at coordinate 478,146 of NZ_FNGZ01000003.1, read as the reverse complement.
TTCATTTCCAGCTGGAATTGAAGTTGGTACGATTAGTAACAGGGGAATTTCTACCGGAGATAATTTCCTGACTATACAGATTGACCTCTTTAATGATTTCAGTACCTTGCAGTATGTGTATGTGATCAAGGATAAATTAGCACAGGAACAGAAAACACTAGAATCAAAGTTACCAAATGAACAGTAAAATCATACTAATTAATATTTTAAGGTGGTTTATTCTGCTTTCTGTGCAGATCCTGTTACTTCGTAACCTGAGTTTTTATGATCTGGCTACTCCTTTTACATACATTCTTTTCTTACTGCTGCTCCCATTCGGTATTCCCAATCTTGTTTTATATCTAATTGCGTTCGGCACTGGCTTAACATTGGATACATTCTTTGATACACTTGGTGTTCATACAGCAGCATGTGTTGCTCTGGCTTTTGTACGCATTTCGTTTATCTCAATTACGGTAAGCCGTGACAATTTTGACGAGCCGGAACCTACACTTGGGAATATGGGGTTTAAATGGTTTTCTCTTTACGCCCTGTTGTGCACATTCTCACATCATTTAGTTTTGTTTCTTTTAGAAGCATTCCGATTCACAGAACTGTCCTACACCCTAGCGCGGTGTTTATTAAGCGGCACCTTTACATTGTTTACTGTATTCATGATAGAATTTATATTCTATAATAGAAAAATGCGCTAATGGATAATCTGTTCAATAGAAAATATATCGTTCAGGGACTCTTTATAGTGGTTGCATTAATTCTTGTCGGCCAGCTTTTCTATATTCAGGTCGCTAGTGATCGGTATTTCTTATCAGCAAACAGCAACGTCTTAAGAAAAAAATATACGTTTCCGGCTAGAGGCGTGATCTTGGACAGGAATAATAAGGTTATCGTTCAGAATGAACCAGTATATGATCTGATGGTTACCCCAAACCTTGTCAAAGAATTTGATACACTTGCTTTCTGCAATATTATCGGCATAGATATGAAAGGATTTCATAAGCGTTTCGATAAAGCCAGAAATCAGAGCAGATATCAGCGTACCGTCTTTGAAAAACAGCTCTCCGTACAGACATATGCTGCACTTCAGGAGAGACTTTCCCGTTTCCCCGGATTCGAAACACAAAACAGGACAGTCAGACATTACCCCGATAGTATTGCAGGGCAGTTTTTTGGTTATGTAAAAGAAGTATCGGCGAAAGATATAGAAGACAGTGAAGGATACTATCGTCCAGGGGATTATATAGGTAAATCTGGTGTGGAGCGGGAATATAATGACGTTCTCAGGGGTGAAAGAGGTGTAGAGAACACGATATATAATGCCAAAAACGTACCTCAGGGAAGTTATCTGGATGGTAAATTTGATACGCTAGCTGTGTCTGGCGAGACTTTAATCTCATCACTGAATATTGACATTCAGAAGTTGGGTGAGCAGCTTATGCATAATAAAGTTGGTAGTATCGTTGCTATCGAACCTTCTACCGGAGAAGTCCTGGCATTTGTTAGCAGTCCGACTTACGACCCTAATTTGATGGTTGGCCGTCAACAGGGAAATAATTATATGGATATCTTTCGTCAGCCGAATCGACCTTTTACAGTAAGACCACTTTCAGGTTATTATTCACCAGGATCATCCTTCAAACCGCTGGATGCATTACTTGGTCTGCAGGAAGGCGTTATAGATCCAAATACTACGTTTAACTGCCCCGGTTATTACTGGGCCGGAAATCACCAGGTTAAATGCGAACATGTTGATGGAAATATATCTTTGCGAAAAGGTCTAGCCAGATCTTGCAACACCTATGCGTGTTATGTCTTTCAAAAGTTGATGACACAGAAGAAATTCAAGAATAAGATTGAAGCCTATGATTCCTGGGAGGCTAAAGTAAGAAAGTTTGGTTTAGGCTCGAAACTAGATCTTGATATGCCTTTTGAGAGAAAAGGCAGGCTGTTTACTTCCGAAGAATATACTAAAAGATTTGGAAAATACTGGGGCTATACCACTATCATTTCACTGGCAATCGGCCAGGGTGAGATGAGTGCAACACCATTACAGATGGCAAATATTATGGCTATTATTGCCAATCGTGGTTATTATATGAAACCTCACTTGATTAAAGGCATCGGAGAGAAGAAGAACGTAAGAAAAGAATACCTGACTAAAAACTATGTGGACGTCGACACCAGACATTTTGAACCTGTAATTGATGGGATGCAGGATGCTGTTAATGCTGCATACGGTACAGCAAGAGCTTCGGCTATTCCTGATATACTCTTTTGTGGAAAAACCGGAACCGTACAGAACCCGCATGGAAAAAATCACTCCGTCTTTATCGGATTTGCACCAAGGGATAATCCTAAAATTGCAATAGCTGTAATTGTGGAAAATGCAGGATTTGGTAGTTCATATGCGGCACCTATAGCCAGTTATATGACTGAAAAATATCTGACAGGTAAACTTTCCGGTAACCGCGGAGAAAGAGCAGAATGGATGAAGAAGCAAGTTATTTTACCTGACATGCCAAAACCAAAGGTTAAATTACCGCCATATCAGGCAGACAGCGTAAAGCCAGTACCAGTTCAGCAACCAGTAAACCAATCTACATCAATTAACTAATGAGTACACAACAAGGCGGCCGTTTTTTCTTCAATGTAGACTGGATCACAATTCTAATCTATATAGCCTTATGCGCGGTTGGATTTGTAAATATTTACGCGTCTATTTATAACCCGGATAATTCAACCCTGTTTAATTTCAGCAGTAATTACGGTAAACAACTCATTTTTATTATTACGGCGCTGATAGTAGGCTTCTCCATATTGCTGATGGATGCAAAGTTTTTCAGTGTCTTTTCACCAATAGTTTATGGGATAACCATGCTGTTGCTTGTAGCCGTACTTTTAGTTGGCCGAAAAGTCGCCGGAAATCAAGCCTGGATTCCCTTGGGTTCTTTCAGGCTCCAGCCTTCAGAGCTAGCCAAATTTGGTACAGCCTTATTACTGGCCAGATACGTCAGTAGCTTCAATCCTAAGTTTAGGGACTTCAAATCTATAATGTTTGCTGCATTAATCGTTTTATTTCCATTAATGCTGATTATGCTGCAACCAGACACAGGATCTGCACTGGTATTCCTATCCTTTATGTTCCCTTTATACCGGGAAGGACTTTCGGGGTATTTTTTATTGATTTTTCTGGGGATGATCGTCTTGTTTATTGCAGACTTCCTGTTACCCATTACACTCATTATCCCGGTGATATTGGTTATTGGTGGAATATTCGTCTATCAGAACAGAAGAAAACAGAAAGTCATGTTTTCTATCATATTGACGACTATAATAGCTATCGCCTATTTATTCTTGGTCAGGGTAGCTTATGAAAAAGTATTGGAACCGCATCAACGGACAAGGATTGAGATCATGCTTGGCCAGAAAACAGATCCGAAAGGAGCAGGTTATAATGTGATCCAGTCAAAAATTGCTATCGGCTCGGGTCAGATCACCGGACGGGGATTTCTAGAAGGTACACAAACCAAATATGGTTATGTCCCTGAACAGAGTACAGACTTTATTTTCTCAACAATCGGTGAAGAATGGGGCTTTGTGGGCTGTACCATCGTAGTTGCGCTCTATCTTTTTCTACTACTCAGGTTAATTAATCTGGCAGAACGTCAGCGATCAACTTTTTCCCGGGTGTACGGCTACTGTGTCGCTAGTATTATATTCTTCCATTTCTTTATTAACATAGGTATGACTATCGGAATAATACCGGTTATAGGAATCCCTCTTCCCTTTATTAGTTATGGAGGGTCTTCCTTATGGAGCTTTACCGTGTTACTATTTATCTTCCTGAAGCTGGATTCAAATCGTATGGGCTTTATTTAATGATTAAAGCGTTGCTGCAATAATTCATAAAACTGATCTGCAGTTTCCTGTTTACCTTCCCAATTATGCTTCACCGCATAATTGTTCTGAAGAAACTGGTGGGCACTTTCCAGGTCAGGCATTTTATTAAGCAGATCAATAGCTTCTGAATATGCCAGATTGTATCCGTTGAAAAGATCCTTAATATAGCGCATCTTGTCATTCAAACTTATCGCTTGCTTCAAGTCGTGAATAACCGCTTTCTTTTGTTCACTCGTCGTATTTCTGGTATTCTGGCTGGATAGTAAATCATTCAAAGTTAGTTTGGGCACGGTATTGTCGACATTTTCAGTTTGTTTACGCTCGAGTTCGCGACTGCCTGCCTTAACTGACTCTGGCTGCTGAAAGGATAAAGGAGTACTCAACTTCTCTCTTTCCGGAACAGATGGAGGAATGGACAGGTCGGGCTCTGTATGTTGCGCAACAGAATCCGGCAATGGAGAAGCAGGAGTTGCTGTTGCGGTATCGTGGTCAGTCTGGAAAACCTCTATCGGTCGTTCCTGAACCGGGTAATCCGTTTTCACTTCAGTTTCGACAGGCAAATGAACTATGGGCTCGACAATAACAATTTCCGCGGGAGTAACTGCGTCTAATGGCACCTCCTGTACCTCCGCTAATGTAAAAGCCGTTTCGGAATCAGCTGATACGAGAAAGGGCTCCGGTCCTATTTCATCATCTTCATCAGTTACGGGCTCAACCATTAAGCTATCTTTTTCTCGAAGCTTTTGCTTTTGTGCAATTATATGCTCCTCTTCTGCACTTAGTGCCCTGTCAAATATTTCCCCTACAGCTTTTTCTTCGAAATCAAACAGATCTGCTGATGGCTTGTCATTAAGAATGAACTCAAACTTCGACGGCTCATTGTCAGGTTTGAATATTTCCTTTTCCAGTACAGGTATAACCGGTTTGATCTCCACTGTGGAAACCTCATCCTGATTAATATTTTCCTGCGGCTTGTCCTTATTTACAGGTGGATTCTTAGCCTTACTCATCTTCTGAAATACCTGGACATGCTCCGCTAAAAAATTAGCATTAGCCTGGAAAAGATCCAGTTCAAAGCCATTCCAGTCACGCGGGTGCTCTTCGAGATATTGGTATTGATCTGTCAACTCATTGAGTATCTGTCCGATTTTTTTAAAAATATCCTCCTGGTTCATCATAGTATAATAACGTTCAAATTGATCTTTTATGTTGATAACTAAACATTCAAAAGTAGCACAAAATTTCGATATTCGTCCGACAGTTATCCCCCAGTTTTCAGCATGTTATTTAGTGAACAAAACTATTCCAGAGGCCAGTTTGGCGGCAGCATAGAAGTGATATGCGGCTCTATGTTTTCAGGTAAAACCGAAGAGCTGATCCGGAGACTGAAGCGCGCAGAGATCGCTAAATTAAATGTTGAAATATTTAAACCCGCTACCGATATACGTTATGATGAGACAGCAGTTGTCTCTCACAATTATAACTCCATCCAATCTACACCGGTAAGTCATTCATCTGCCATCCTGTTATTACGTTCTGACACACAAGTTGTCGGTATTGATGAAGCGCAGTTTTTTGACGATGAACTTCCTGAAGTTTGTAATAAGCTCGCCAATAAGGGCGTGAGGGTTATTGTTGCAGGACTGGATATGGATTTCAGCGGTCAGCCGTTTGGACCGGTGCCCGCATTAATGGCCATAGCCGAACTGGTAACCAAAGTAAATGCAGTTTGTGTACGGTGTGGAAGTCCGGCGATGTATTCTTTCCGGCACGTAGCCAGTGAAGCAAAGATTTTATTAGGCGAAAAAGAAAGCTATGAGCCGCGTTGCAGGCCATGTTATCATGCTAAAGACTAAGATCAAATTCCATCTTATCCACAAAACCCATACTTATTCACATTAAAATGTGGATAAGTATGGGTTTTATTTCCACGCTAATGAGACGCACAAGAAAAGCGATATACCAAAACAGCCTGTCTTCATTACGAAAACAGGCTGTTTGTTAGAGTGGTGTGGGCCGGGATCGAACCGGCGACACAAGGATTTTCAATCCTTTGCTCTACCGACTGAGCTACCGCACCATCTTATTAAACATGATTTAAAGCATGCTCCACCTCGGTAGGTGGGCTGCAAATGTAGTTTCTTTTTTTGAAATACAAAATCAATCTTCTATAAAATTATCCAAAAAAGAAGTGTCAATCTCCATCCCCCTGATTTTCAGCATACACTTTTTTCAACCGGAAGCGAAAAATTTAAACAACACCATAAAAATGGCTGTAAATACTACATTTGTCCTAACCGGCCAATGAAAGCATATGCTACTTTAACTGATCTGCAATTAACCGACCTTCTTAAAAAAGATGATGAAGCGGCTTATAAAGAAATTTATGCGCGTTATGCACCCCTATTAGCAGACTTTACTGCGTCAAGATTATTTAGCCTGGATGATACGAGAGATATCATCCACGATGTATTTCTCCTGCTCTGGGAGAAAAGAAAGACACTGGTTATCAACCTGAGCCTGAAAGCATACCTTTTTGCAATTGTCCGCCATCGCATTATTGACCGTATTCGCAAAAATGTGACTAGAGAAGAATATGCCGTTATGCTGCAGGCGCTGGCAACGGCTTATGAACCTGGAGTAGAACAACAAATCGCAGCAAAAGAGCTTCAGCAGACAATCAATCGCGCACTGAAAAGCCTCTCGCCAAGGATCCAGGAGATATACCGGCTAAGCAGAGAACAAAACAGAAGCGTATCTGAGATTGCAAATCTGCTCGGATTATCTGAACAAACAGTCAAGAATCAACTGACCGCAGCACTCAAACATTTAAGAAAGTCGCTGGCTGTCGTATCCACACCAGCCTTCCTTTTCTGGCTACTTTCATAGACAAATAAAAAAATATCGTTTTCCGATGGTACTACCTCTCCTTTCATCCGACTACAGTTCAAATGCAGGATTAAATGAACCGTCAACAAATAGAATCTTTACTGGATAGATATATCAAGGGTGAAACTACTACCGCAGAGAATACCGTTGTGGAGACATGGCTTGAGGAAAACCTACATTCGAATTCGCCGTGGAGCGGTCTGGACGAACAGGAAAAGTCAAGCTGGCTTTCCGGCATCTATCAGGATTTGGAGCAGAGTAGAGAGAAAGCACCAGAAAAGATTATTCCTGTAAAAAAGAAAAAAGCACCTTACCTGCAATTCATTGCGGCAGCCGCAGCCCTGATCGCAGTACTTTTCGCGATTTATCTGCAATCTTCCGACGAATATCATACTAACCAATCCCTAAAACTTACAGCGTTAACTGTTCCTGCAGAACAAACCAGGCAGATTATGCTTCCAGACGGAAGCAAAGTCTGGGTAAATGCCGGATCAGAACTTAAATTTCCTGAGACCTTCGGCGGTGAGACCAGGGAAGTATATCTCTCGGGTGAAGCCTATTTCGATATTGCTCATAATCCCGATCGTCCCTTCCTCATTCACGTAGGAAAAATAACAACGAAAGTACTCGGTACAGCTTTCAATATTAAAGAAGATAAGGATCAGCACCTGGTCACTGTAACTGTCACACGCGGTAAAGTAGGCGTTGCGGCCGGCACCAGACAACTGGGGATCATAACCCCCGATCATGAGCTCAGCTTCAATTTACTTAATGAAAAGGTGATCAGGCGTAAAGTCGATGCACTTACCTCTATTGCCTGGCAGCACAGGGAACTTCAATTTGAAGATGTCACCTTTGAGCAGGCTGTATCACAACTGGAAAAACGCTTCAATGTGAAGATAACTTTTAAAAATAACCAGCTGAAGAACTGTAGGTTCTCCGGCACCGAACCTTCCGGCGCCGGTCTGGAACAATTATTAAAAGTAATATGCGCCATTAACCATGCAACCTACCAGACCAGCGAAGATGGAAGCATTCAAATAGACGGAAAAGGATGTAATTAAATTTTTTGAACCTAAGACGATACTCCAGGAATAGCGTCTTAAAATAACCTGTAAGCCGGCGGGAATCGGCTCACAGGTATCCCGGTAAACCGGGGTTTAATCGATTGGAAATCAATAAAACATTTAAAAGTATGAATATTTCTGCGAAAAAGCGGGATCAGGGAGACCTATGCTCCAGATTAAAGACTAACAGCGTTACTACACCAACAATAGCCATTCAATTTATGCGAATCAGCTTTATCTATATATTACTAACAGCTGCAACACTGAATATGTTAATGGCTTTTGATTTGAAGGCGCAGGACATGAATACGGAAACTATAAGGCTGGAGCTTCACCAGGAAAATCTTTTAACAGCCATCAGAAAAATAGAAAAGCAAAGTAGTCTCAGGTTTTTTTTCAGAAGCAGCGACATTGAAGCAGTCAAACCATTAAATTTCAGCTCAGGACCCCGTACGATCCGACAAACCTTAACCGAAATACTAAAAGGATCCGGCCTGACTTTCCGGCAGGTTGATCAAACAATTCTGATTGAAAAAAAAAGCCAGCAGCAGAAAAACCAGATCGAAGGAAAAATAACAGGAACTGATGGCCTGCCTATCCCCTATGCTACTATTGCCCTTAGAAAAACCAATGAATCCGATATACTAAAGACGGTCAGTACCGACAGCCTTGGTAATTACAAATTCGATTTGCCAGAAAACGGCGATTACCTGCTGGACATTTCGGCTATTGGTATGCAGAAAAAAACCGTTAGCATTACCATTATAAATCAGGAGACCACCATACTGGAAGACATCATGCTAAGCGATCAGGCCGGTAATTTAAAGGAAGTTACAGTGATCGGCAAAAAAGCATTTATAGAACAAAAGATAGATAAAACTGTGATTAATGTTGGTAGTCTGATTTCCAATAATGGAGCTAATGCACTGGAAGTACTGGAGAAATCGCCGGGCGTAGTGGTTGACGGAAATGGTACGATCAGTTTTAAGGGGAAACCAGGCGTTACTATATTCCTGGATGGAAAACCAACCTACCTATCCGGAGCGAATCTTGCTAACTATTTGAAATCTATACCTGCCTCATTGCTGGAACAGATAGAATTGATGGATAACCCTCCAGCGAAATTTGATGCAGCGGGTGATGCCGGCATTATTAATATCACTACTAAAAAAACGAAAACTGCCGGATTCAACGGCTCTGTCGCCGCAAATTACAGCCAGGCACATTACGGTCAGACCAGTGAAAGTGTAAACCTAAATTACCGGGTCAACAAAATAAATCTGTTTTCCAGTGCTTCCTACGCACTTAAGCAAGAGTTCCGACAGTTTGGAGAAACCCGGGAATATTTTGACAAACAGGGTCTGTTACGGAATGTTTTTGAGGTAAATGCACATATGAAACCAGTCAGTAATAGTGGCAACCTTAAAATTGGAATGGATTACTACCACTCCCCTACAACGACCTGGGGCATTATTTTTACCGGATCATTATCACCAAGAAAGGAAACCTTTACAGGAGAAACCCGGCTACAAAACCAAAACAGAGGACTCGACTCCATTATTTATGCAAAAAATACAGGCAAGGCTCATTTTAACAATGGAGGTGTGAACCTAAACTACAGCCATCAGTTTGACAGCCTGGGAAGATCAATTACATTTGACCTGGACGGGCTAACTTATAGCTCCACCAATAAACAACGCTTTTTCAATCAGAGTTTCGATGCGGTAGGCAATCCAGGTCATACACAAATCATTACCGACAATCTTCCAACCAGCATCCAGATCTATTCGGCAAAAACAGATTATACCCGTCCTTTAAAGGGAAAAGCGAGAATAGATGCAGGCTTAAAGACCAGTTATATTGAAACAGATAATCAGGCTAACTATTTTAATCAGATCAATGGAGAATCCATCACCGACCCCAACTTCACGAATCACTTTCTCTATAGAGAGAACATTAATGCGGGATACCTGAATTTTAATACCTCCTTCAGAAGATTCGCTTTACAAACAGGTTTAAGGGTCGAGAATACCAATTCCAAAGGCCATCAAATAGGAAATGAGATACGGGCAGACTCCTCTTTCACAAAAAGTTATACCAATCTGTTTCCCACAGCTTACCTCTCTTATAAATTAGATTCCGCAGGTAGGCATTTACTGATCCTTTCATTTGGGCGCAGAATTCGCAGGCCATTTTATCAAGATCTGAATCCTTTTGTGACCATTATTGATAAGTACTCTTATTTTTCAGGAAATCCATTCTTGAAACCACAGTTTTCAAACGCATTAAAAGCATCTTACAGTTATAAAAGCTTACTGACAGCTTCGCTCCACTATATGAAGACCAAAGACCTTCAAAATGAGGTAATCAGGCAGGATGGTGATATTTTTATAGATGGAGTCGGAAACATAGGTACTGCGAAATACCTCGGTGCCTCCCTTACCCTATCCCTCGCACCATATCCCTGGTGGATGACCAATACTTATATGCAGGTTTTTAACACCTCATTTAAGGGGCGTTTATTCGACACCTTTCTGGATGAATCCAGAACTATGGGAGAAATTAATATGACGAATATTTTCACCTTACCAAAAGGCTGGGGAATGGAACTCAGTGGCTTCTATGTTTCAAAGCGCAGTGTAGCTCAATTCATAAATAACGGTACCGGGCAGTTAAATGCAGGTATACAGAAAAAAGTCTTGGAGAATAAGGGTACCATCTCTTTCAATGTCCGTGATATCCTGAAAACATATAATAACAATGGGATTACTACTAATATCCCAAATGCGACTGAAGCATTCAGAAACAGATACAACTCACAGTCCTTTACTTTAGCCTTCAATTATAGCTTTGGCAGTTCAGGTAATAAAAAGTCGAAGCGTGAAACTGGAAGCGCAGACATAGAAAAAGCCCGTATTAAACAATAACGGGCATCCGCTGCATGAATTTCCCAATCCGTTCATTGATCCTGAAGGGATGGCAGATTTCCAAAACGAACAAAACCTGATAAACAAAAAAAGCTTCAGATTTCTCTGAAGCTTTTTTTGTTAGAGTGGTGTGGGCCGGGATCGAACCGGCGACACAAGGATTTTCAATCCTTTGCTCTACCGACTGAGCTACCGCACCATCTTTATTAATATGTGATTCACATATTCCCCTCGGTTGGGATTGCAAAGGTAGATTCTTTTTCTGGAAAACAAAACTTTTTTGAAAATAATTTAAAAAGGGGTAATAATCAGCTTAAAAGAGTTCTAAAATTAAAATAATATGCAAGCATAGTAATTTGTTTATAGTATAATTTTTACCTTAGCAATACTGTAAAAAGATTCACCAGCACATGATTTCACAAATTCTATTTATAGCCATCACCATTGCGGCCGTCATACTGTTTAGTATAAATGTAAAAAAAGTGATCCGCAATATCAGATTAGGGAGAGATGCAGATCGATCCGACCAGCCGTCTAAAAGACTGATAACCATGCTAAAAGTTGCTTTTGGACAGAGCAAAATGGTGGTTAGACCAATTCCTGCTGCTTTACACTTTGTTGTTTACGCCGGTTTTGTAATTATCAATATTGAGGTCCTGGAGATCATGATAGACGGAATATTCGGCACCCACCGTATTTTCGGCGGGCTCGGCACCTTATACAATTTCCTTATCGGATCGTTTGAAATTCTGGCATTAGGTGTATGGTTAGCATGCGTTATCTTCCTGATTCGCAGAAACATCCTAAAGCTTAAAAGATTTATAGCCTCTGAGCTGGAAGGATGGCCAAAATCAGACGCCAATTATATTCTTTTCACGGAGGTCCTGTTAATGACAGCTTTCCTGCTGATGAATGCAGCAGATGCCAAATTACAGACATTAGGTGTTTCCCACTATACCACAGCAGGGTCATTCCCGGTAAGTCAGTTTTTGATTCCATTGCTGCCAGATCAGCCATCGGCATTAATTGCACTGGAAAGAGGCTGCTGGTGGTTCCATATTATCGGAATTCTAGCATTTTTAAATTACCTGCCTTATTCCAAACACTTCCATATTCTATTTGCATTTCCAAATACCTATTATTCCAATCTGGAGCCCAAAGGTGAGTTTACTAATATGCAAAGTGTCACTAATGAAGTAAAGGCTATGCTTGACCCCTCTTTTGTTCCTGCAGAAGCAGCGGCAGGAAGGTTCGGCGCAAAGGATGTGAATGATCTGACTTGGATTAACCTCATGAATGCCTATACCTGTACCGAATGCGGACGCTGTACATCTGTGTGCCCGGCAAACATTACCGGCAAACTTCTTTCACCACGAAAGATCATGATGGATACCAGGGACCGGATGGAAGAAGTGGGCAAAAGCCTTGATCAGAAAGGACCAGGCCTGGAAGACGGAAAATCTTTAATAGACGATTATATCACCAGGGAAGAAATCTGGGCATGTACAAGCTGTAACGCCTGTGTAGAAGCTTGCCCAATTAACATAGATCCTCTGGCTATTATTACAGAACTCAGAAGGTACGCAGTAATGGAAGAATCACAGGCACCTTCCAGCATTAATACTATGCTTGGAAATATTGAAAACAACGGCGCCCCATGGAAATATTCACCAGCTGACCGATTTAACTGGGCAAAAGAAAATTAAGACAGATTTTAAACGAGCTGAACAATGAGCGAGAAACTTAATATAGAAGTACCTACCATGGCAGAATTAGTTGCCAGAGGTGAACAGCCGGAAATTTTATTCTGGGTGGGCTGCGCAGGCAGTTATGACGAAAGAGCGCAAAAAACCACCAGAGATATCTGTAAAATATTACACCACGTCGGCATTAAATATGCTGTTTTAGGAACTGAAGAAAGCTGTACAGGCGATCCGGCCAAACGTGCAGGAAATGAATTCCTCTTCCAGATGCAGGCTATGACCAATATTGAAATATTGAATGGTTACGATATTAAAAAAATAGTTACCGGATGCCCGCATTGCTTTAATACCATCAAGAACGAATATCCCGGTCTTGGCGGAAATTATGAAGTAATTCACCACACCCAGTTGATTCAGGATCTTATTACTGAAGGTAAACTGAAAGCAGAAGGTGGCGAAAGCTTCAAAGGTAAAAAAATCACCTATCATGACCCTTGCTATCTTGGTCGTGCCAATGGCGTCTATGAAGCTCCCAGAAAAGCGCTGGAAGTACTGGACGCACAATTGGTAGAAATGAAAAGATGCAAATCCAATGGCCTGTGCTGCGGAGCAGGCGGTGCGCAAATGTTTAAAGAACCGGAAAAAGGTAACAAAGACATCAATATCGAAAGAATTGAAGAAGCTCTGGAGACCAATCCCGGAATCATTGCTGCAGGATGCCCTTTTTGTATGACAATGCTCAGCGATGGCGTTAAAATGAAAGACAAAAGCGACCAAGTTCAGGTATTGGATATTGCAGAAATAACGGTACGCGCAAATGGATTATAGCCCGCTACATATTGCCTCCCTAAATTCCGGAAGTAATGGAAACTGCTATTATATTGGTAATGCAGAGGAAGCAGTGTTAATTGATGCAGGAATCTCCTGCCGGGAAACGGAGAAGAGAATGCTGCGTATGAACCTTTCCATAGACAAGGTTAAGGCAGTATTCGTCTCTCACGAACATACGGACCACATTCGTGGACTGCAGGTATTAGCAAAAAAATATAGAATTCCGGTTTATATTACGCCGGGGACCTACCAGAATAGTAAGCTTGCTATTCCGGAAGAGCTTTTGCTGCATTTCAATGGCTGCCAGCAGATTACAATTGGCAAGCTTCAGGTTCATACCTTTCCTAAAATACATGATGCTGCAGATCCGCATAGCTTTATGGTCTGCCAGGGAGAACTTAAAATAGGCATATTTACAGACTTGGGAGATGTGTGTGAGAATCTAAGCCATTATTTCTCCCAATGTCATGCAGCCTTTCTGGAGACCAACTATGATACGGATATGCTGAGTAACGGAAGTTACCCGTATTATTTGAAACGAAGAATCAGCGGCGGCAAGGGACACTTGAGTAACCTGCAGGCTTTGGAGCTATTCAAAACTTGTCGTTCTTCTCGACTGAGCCATCTATTATTAGCTCATTTATCCAGGGATAATAATCATCCTGATGTTGTGGAAAAACTGTTTCAAACCGATGCCGGATTAACTAAAATAGTAGTGGCTTCCAGAAATGAGGAATCTGCAGTATATACTATAAACGGAAACTTCAGCGAAGTTTCGCCTGCAGCTGCCGGAACTTTTCCTGTAGCAGCTCAAGATCTTCAGGTTCCATGTTTTTAAGTGGAATCGCCAGACTTGTGGCCATACTATCTATATCGCCTCCCCTTTTTTCTCTGTAGGTTTGCACGATCACATCGTCATTTAAAGTATGCAGATATAAAATCCCGTTTGTGCTGCTTCCCACATAGTCAGCCGCCTTATATTTGAGGAAATGGAATGAAAAGTATTCCTGCTTACCATTTTGATAATATTTCTTATACCGGCAGAAGCCCGTACCACTCACCTGAAGCTCATATTTTTTGAGTGCCGGCGCATCCGGAAGAATAGCGTAGTGTGTGTTCAGCATCTCCTGCACGAAACCGGCTTCCTCATCTGCAGGGCCATTTGCAGAAAAAGAAAGAAAAACCGGACAAAGAACAATGAAAATGATTATTTTAGATTTACGCGTAAACTTTTTCATCAGCCTGGCTATTATATAATAATCTTATAAGGTACCATAAATTAAGGCTTGAAGAGTTTAAATCTGCAAAATTCATGTGCAGGTAATTTTTGTACAAGCGCTTAGTTCAAGTTAATTAAAATCTTAAATTTGTTATATGAGTTTTTCTCCACAATCAAAAGTATGGATCTATCAGTCTGACCGTGAATTCAGCGATCAGGAAGTCCAGCAATTACAAAAGCAGCTGGACGAATTTACCGAACAATGGAAAGCACATGGCCACCAGTTACAGGCAAAAGCAGAAATACGTTATAACTATTTCATTATTTTTATTGTAGACGAAACAGCTGCGGGAGCTACCGGTTGTTCTATTGATGCATCAGTTCGTGTGATCAAAGGATTGGAGGAGCAATACAGTGTTGATCTCTTTAACCGTTTCAATATGGCCTATAAAGTTGATGACAAAGTCAACGTGGTCAATAAAGAAGATTTCGAAACACTGATCAGTATCAAAAACATAACCCCTGAATCTACAGTATTCAATAATATGGTCCAGACGTTGGATGAATACGAAAATAAATGGGAAGTGCCATTCAAGGATAGCTGGCATCAGAAAGTATTTGCCGACCTGCTGTAGTAACAGGCCGGCAAATATGCCTGTCTAAGGTTTAACGGTAAATGTTAACATCTATCTGACCATCAGCCGTAACCGTTCCGCGGTACATACCGGCTGTATTGAAAGGCATAGTTACATTGCCCTTATTATCGAGTGCAATCAAGCCACCGTCACCACCTAGTTTTTCCATCTTGGCCAATGCTTTCGCTGCTGCTTCCTGCAGGGATAACTTTTGATATTCCATCATTGCTGAAATATCGTAGGCCACTACTGAGCGAATAAAAAACTCTCCCCAACCTGTGCAGGAAATACCAGCAGTTGCATTGTTAGCATAAGTGCCGGCCCCGATGAGCGGAGCATCGCCAACACGACCATATTTCTTATTAGTCATTCCTCCTGTAGAAGTTGCTGCTGCCAGATTACCGGCCTGATCAAGTGCCACTGCACCAACAGTACCGAACTTATTATCTTTATTTACTGTACCCTTTAATTCAGAACTCTTATTTCCATGGTCCAGCACTGCTTTAACGGAATCTTCAGCTAAAGCTTTCTGTAACCCATTCCAGCGCTCCGGAGTATAAAAATAAGACGGATCGACAATTTGCAACCCGACGTCTTTTGCGAAACCTTCTGCACCCCTGCCAATCATCATCACATGTTCAGAGCGCTCCATTACAGCCCGGGCAGCTAGAATTGGGTTGCGTATCGTGGTCACACCAGCAATTGAACCTGCTTTAAGAGTCTTACCGTCCATGATAGCCGCGTCCATCTCATTTTTCCCGTCATGCGTAAATACAGCCCCTTTTCCTGCATTAAACAAAGGACTGTCTTCCATTACCAGAACGGCTGCCTGCACTGCATCAAGGCTTGGTTTCCCAGCCTTAATCTGATCATAACCCGCTTGCAATGCTTCACGGAGCTTACCAAGGTAGGCTTGTTCTTTTTCCGGTGTCATATTCTTTTTCAGGATAGTACCAGCACCGCCGTGAATCACCATGACGTATTTTTGTTTTTGCTGGGCTGCTGCTGTGAATGCTAAGAAACTGCAGATAAACAACAGACCGAGACACATAATTTTGTTCATTATTTTTTGTTTTTTGGTTTAGATTCTTGCTGTGTACCCAGCTTTAGCGGCCCCATCTGTTTAATGCTTCGCATAATCTGATATTGCCGGTGCCGGATATAGGTTGTTGGTTTGGCAGGAGTCCAACGTAATGGATTCGGTAAGCAGGCTATAATTAACGCAGCTTCAGACCTGTTCAGGTTAGTACAGGTTTTACCAAAATAGTTTTGCGCCGCCGCTTCGGCACCGTAAATGCCATCGCCCATTTCAATAACGTTCAGATATACTTCCAGAATACGCTCTTTACTCCAGAACAACTCAATCAGTACCGTGAAGTAGGCCTCAAATCCCTTCCTTATCCATGACCTGCCAGGCCAAAGAAACACATTTTTGGCAGTCTGCTGGGAGATTGTACTTCCTCCTTTAATCTTACCGCTTCCGCCCTTATTAGACTTGTATGCTTTATCTATAGCTTTGAGATCGAAACCATGATGAGTCGGAAATTTCTGATCTTCGGATGCAACCGCAGCCCTTTTCAGTTGCGCAGATATCTCGTCATAATCAATCCAATCCTTCTCAATTTTAAATGTTTTACCATCTGCTTTTCGTTCAAAATTCCGCTTAACCATTAACAGAGTAATCGGGGGATTAATAAATTTATAAGCCAGCACCCAACCGATAGATGCCAGTAAAAACCAAATTAAAATTTTCAGCCCGAGCCATTTTACACGATTTAATATAGAACCCGGAGCTACCGCACGTTTTTTTGCCATTCAAATAATTATATAATACAAGTTTGTCTGTACTTTGCCAGTTTTTAGATTTTGGGAAACAAAGCGCAGCTGAACCTGTTCTGCTGTAAAAATACAAGATCATGGAAAACAATCGTGTAAAAAAGATATATGATTATGGACAAAGTATCTGGCTGGACTTTATTGACCGTCAGCTCATCAGTTCAGGTCAGTTGAAGAAGCTAATTCAGGAAGATGGTATTCGAGGAATAACCTCTAATCCAGCCATTTTTGAGAAAGCTATCAGCAGTAGCAATGACTATGATGCAGACATTCATAAATATGCTGAAGAAGAACTTAGCGATGAAGATATCTTTTATCAGCTTGCTATAGCTGATATCAGAAGTGCCGCAGACCTATTTTTACCTGTCTATGAAGAGAAACAGCAAGGTGCCGACGGTTATGTAAGTCTGGAAGTATCACCACTCCTTGCAATGGATACAGAAGGTACAATAGAACAAGCCCAGGAATTATGGCATGCTGTAGACCGTAAAAACGTAATGATTAAAATTCCTGCAACCAAAGCCGGGTTACCGGCTATACAAACCAGTATTGCAGCGGGGATTAATATTAATGTTACTTTATTGTTTAGTCTTGAAAGATATGAAGCAGTAGCAGAAGCATATCTGAGTGGATTGGAAGAACGAGTAGACCAAGGTAAACCGATAAATGGCATTTCATCTGTAGCTAGTTTCTTTCTAAGCCGGATAGACGTATTGGTTGATCCGATCCTGCATGAAAAGAACCTGCAGAATCTGGAAGGTAAAGTTGCTATTTCGTCTGCGAAAAAAGCATATGAAATTTACAAACAGAAATTCAGCGGGGAACGCTGGGAGAAACTGGCAGCTAAAGGTGCAAGACCGCAACGCTTACTCTGGGCAAGTACGGGAAATAAGAACCCGGCATATAGTGATGTCAAGTACGTAGAAGCACTGATTGGGCCTGATACCGTAAATACCATTCCTATGGAAACCCTTGAAGCATTCCGTGACCATGGAGACCCTGCAGTAAGACTCGAACAGGACCTGGAAGGTGCGAGCTCAGTGATTTCACAACTCCATCATGAGGGCATAGACCTGGGCAAGCTGATGCAGCAACTGGAAGATGAAGGGATCGAGAAATTCAACACGCCTTATCGCAAACTTTTGGCAGCAATCGCCAGCGAAAAAAACAACTAGGGTTAATGTCCGACGCATCCAAAGCTTTTGGATCTGCACAGATGATAGAATAAGCAAAGCTTTTGCTAAATTCGTGAAAAATTAAAAAATTATCTGATGAAATTCACAGCATCAAGACTATCCGAGGGAAACAAGATGTTCCCAACAGAAATCCATTTGGAGGAAAACTCAATAGAGATTAAAGCTCCGGGACTTTTCAGTGGAGATTCAAAATATCTCAATTATGAAGATATAACTTCGATTGAAGTGGATTCACCTATGGTTGGTTTCTCGAAGTTACGGTTGTTTATGAACGGTAATAAAATAGAGGTCCATGGCTTTTCAAAAAGCGATATTAAGGAAATCCGCAAGATTATAGATGAACATCGCTCCAGGAAAAGGGGAGTATAATTCTAAAAATCAGACATAAAAAAAGCGTTCCGGATGGAACGCTTTTTTTATGTCGAATGAGATGATTACTCAGCTACAACTTCGAAAGGAACTTTAACTTTCACTTCTTTGTGTAAGTTTAAGTTAGCGATATATTCACCAACAAATTTAGGCTCAGTTTCGAAAGTGATACGGCGACGGTCAACTTCAAAACCTTGTTGTTTTAAGGCTTCAGCAATCATGATGGTATTAACTGCACCAAAGATTTTACCGGTTTCACCAGCTTTAGCACCGATAGACAATTTAACTTCAGTTAAACGTTCTGCGATACCTTCAGCATCTTTCTTAATTTTATCTTGTTTAAACGCTGCTTGCTTCAGGTTTTCTGCTAATACTTTTTTAGCAGATGGAGTAGCTAAAGCACCAAATCCTTGTGGGATCAGGTAGTTACGGCCGTAACCTGGCTTTACGTTTACAATATCATCTTTCTCTCCAAGAGATTTGATGTCCTGTTTTAATATAATTTCCATGTCTCAGCTCCTATTTTAATTGGTCAGCAACGAAAGGTAACAAACCAATGTGGCGAGAACGTTTTACCGCCTGAGCCACTTTACGTTGAAATTTCAATGAAGTACCGGTTAAACGGCGTGGTAAAATTTTACCTTGATCATTGATGAATTTTAACAGAAAGTTTGCGTCTTTGTAATCGATATATTTAATTCCGTTCTTTTTGAAACGGCAATATTTTTTTCTGTTATCGTCCACTTTTGGAGCGGTAACATATTGTATCTGATCTTTAGCCATTATGCTGCAGCCTCCTCTTTCTTAGGTTTTTTGTTAAAAGCACCACTGCGTTTCTTCTCATTATAAGCAACCGCATGACGGTCTAATCTAATGGTCAGGAAACGAAGAACACGCTCATCGCGTTTTAGTTCTAATTCCAATTTGTTAATTAATTCACCTGAAGATTTGTACTCTGTAAGGTGGAAGAATCCGCTTGCTTTTTTTTCAATCGGATACGCTAATTTTCTCAAACCCCAATTGTCCTCTTGAACAATTTCGGCTCCGCTATCAGTGATGATTTTGCTGAATTTCGCTAATGCTTCTTTCGCAACTTCTTCTGACAACAACGGGGTAAGAACGATAACAGTTTCGTACTGATTCATTGTTATAATTATTTAATGTTAATTACCGTATAAAACGGGCTGCAAATGTAACGATAATAATCTTGAGTTCAAAATCTAAGCCCGAATTGAATTGATCTTTATTTATGCATAGGCTTTTGACCCATAGCATATTGGATGCCGCCGAGCAGGTGCTTTAAGAAGAGCGGATCTGTATAAGACTCATCAACATGCCCCAGCCCGGTATAAAAGGCTCTTCCCCCATCATAATCGTGATACCACGCAATCGGGTGGAACGCACCATTTGACCCTCCTTTATAAGATTTCTCATCGAGTTCAATTAAGACCTTGATATCCGGATTAATATTTTTAAAGTTATACCACTCGTCCTTTCTCGACCAGGTAGCAGGAAGATGTGCAGTTGCTGCACTCTTACGGTCTTTGACAATTAAACTCGCAACCTGTTGCTCCGGATGTTTTACAAAATAAGCGCCGACCAATTTACCATACCATGGCCATTCATATTCCGTATCTGTTGCGGCATGCACACCTACATATCCGCCACCGGCTTTAATGTATTGCTCGAAAGCCTGTTGCTGTACGTCATTCAGTACATCTCCTGTTGTATTCAAAAACACAACAGCTGCATATTTTTTTAAATTTTCAGAGGTGAATAACGCTGAATTTCTCGTGGTATCAACATCAAAACCATGCTCGGTACCCATCTTCTGCAAGGCTGGTAAACCTACCGCTATGGACTCATGGTGAAAACCTGCTGTTTTGGCAAAAACAAGAATTTTTCGGCTTTGTGCATTTACAGTACCGGTGAAAGAAAACAGCGTCAGCAGGCAGATCAATACAACGGGAATAATATTTCGCTTCATTACGTATTTGGTTAGGTTAAATCTAAGCTAAGAAAAATTCTGCAAATCATTTATTTCCCAATTATCCATGCTGCTCCCTAAAAAATTTATAATTTCGCATCTAAATGGAAAATTTTATTGTCTCGGCCCGTAAGTATCGTCCGGCAACGTTCGAAACCGTTGTAGGTCAGCACCACATTACCGGAACTCTAAAAAATGCGATTAAAAACAATCAGCTTGCCCAGGCATTCTTGTTCTGCGGACCAAGAGGTGTAGGTAAAACTACCTGTGCCCGGATTCTCGCAAAAACCATTAACTGTACTCAGCAGACTGCAGATATGGAAGCCTGCGGAAAATGTGAATCCTGTGTATCCTTTCAGACGGGACATTCTTTCAATTTCCATGAGCTGGATGCAGCTTCCAACAACTCGGTAGATGACATTCGAAGCCTGATTGAACAAGTAAGAATACCTCCTCAAGCCGGAAAATATAAGATCTATATTATAGATGAGGTGCATATGTTGTCAGCAAATGCCTTCAATGCTTTCCTTAAAACGCTGGAGGAACCTCCTGCATATGCCATATTCATTCTGGCGACTACAGAAAAACATAAAATATTACCTACCATACTTTCACGTTGCCAGATTTTCGACTTTAACAGAATCCAGGTAGACGATATTGCGCTTCATCTTCAGAAAATTGCAGAACGCGAACAAATCAGCGTAGAAACAGACGGCTTACATATCATTGCACAAAAGGCAGATGGTGGATTGCGTGACGCGCTGTCCATGTTTGATCAGATCGTTAGCTATACCAACAAAAACCTGACTTATAAAGCAGTAATTGAAAATCTGAATATTCTGGATTACGATTATTATTTCCGCCTTACAGGATTTCTGACCAGTGCAGACGTCAGTCTGTCGCTGCTGCTTTTCGATGAAATCTTAAATAATGGGTTTGACGGCAATAACTTTATTAACGGGCTCGCCAGTCACTTAAGAAACCTGCTGGTTGCCAAAGATCCGCAAACAACAAGTTTACTGGAAGTAAGTGAGAATATCCGTAAAAAATATCTGGAGCAGAGTCAGCAGACATCCGTTTCTTTTATACTTACAGCACTCAACCTGGCAAACCAATGTGACCTGATCTACAAAAACAGCAAGAATCAGCGCCTGCAGGTAGAGCTCTCGCTGATAAAAATGTGTCACATCCCGTCAGTCATCCAACTCGCGCAGCAACCGCTGCCTGCTGCAAACCAGCAAACTGACGAAGCTCAGCTTAAAAAAAAAACTAATTTAATTCCTGCACCTGTACAGAAACCGGAACCACCGGTAGCAGCACCAGACCCGCTTCCGGCACCTTCAGGTTACAGCCAGGTGATCGCACAACCAACGGCACAACCTGCTGTACAACCCGTGACACCAAAACCCAGGCCCGATCTAAATACAAGCCAGAAGATTGTGTTGAAACCCAATCCGATGGGCGCAGGGAACGGAGCCACACTCATCCCTTCTCTAAATGCCTTAAACGCAATCGCGGAGGGATTGGATAATGATAAACCGAAATTTGTAGTAGGTGAAGCAGCAGAGCCCTTTACTCATGAAGGACTGATGGAATTATGGAAAATCTATATCCAGAAGGCAAAAACAGAAAATAAGATTAATTTCTATACCATTCTGAACACAAATGAACCAGAATTGAGTGGATCAAATGAAATTACAGTGCATATTACTAACCTTGCACAGGAAAGTATTCTTCAGCAGGAGCTGGTAGAATTTTTAAACTTTCTGCGCACCAGGTTAAATAATTATGCCATTAACATTAAGACTAAAAAAGTCGAGGGTAAGCTTGAAAACAGACTTTATACCAGTATTGATAAATATCATTACCTTTTGGAGAAAAATCCAAAGTTAGAAGATCTCCGTAAAAAATTCAATCTGGACCTGCTTCCATAAACCGCTGTTTACTTCAGGGGTTCCGCGTCATTAATCGGGTACCCCTCTTCATCAAGATCATCACGGTCGTCCTCAGGTGTACGAGCAAGAAATTCATCTTCCGGATTTAACTCAACGATTTCACCCTTATCCACATGCATACCAAGGGTTTCTAGATCAGACTCCTGCTGATCCTGTTTAGACGCATATTCATCGCCTATATAAGGGTTCGCCTCATCATAGTCTGAATTATCATCTCCCCCATTTTCTGCCGTAGTTTCGTAAGGGAGCGGATGATCATAGTCCTTGTCCTTACCTTTGACATCAAGTTCAAAACTATTTTTATCCTTATTGAAGGACAATTCGTTAAAATCTTGTGTTTCACCAAGATCCGAAGGATGAATTTTATCGTTTGAACCTTGCCCTTTTTCGGTACTGTTTTTATTTGCTTCCATATCAGGTAATTAATGTCAATACAACGTTACAAAATCTGTATTTGTTTTTGTAATTTACGCATTGAATGGGCAATAGGCACAAAATCCTTATCTTTAGCCCAATTCATAAGTTTAAATAGAAAACCATAATATGTCTGTACAAAAAATTAAAGTAGACCAGCCAGTAGTAGAGTTAGATGGTGATGAAATGACCCGCATCATCTGGAAATTCATTAAGGATAAACTGATTTTACCTTATCTTGATCTTGATATCAAATATTATGATCTTGGTGTAGAATATCGTGATGAAACCAACGATCAGGTTACCATTGATGCTGCTGAAGCCATTAAAAAATATGGTGTAGGTATTAAATGCGCAACTATTACTCCTGATGAAGAACGTGTTACAGAATTCAATCTGAAACAAATGTGGAAATCACCAAACGGTACTATCCGTAATATTCTGGATGGAACAGTTTTCCGTGAACCGATTGTAATGAGTAATGTACCACGTCTGGTTCCAAACTGGACTGCTCCTATCTGTATTGGCCGTCACGCATTCGGTGATCAATACCGTGCAACTGATTTAGTAACTAAAGGTAAAGGTAAATTAACCCTGACTTTCACACCGGAAGATGGTGGTGAAGTACAGTCTTTCGATGTTTATAACTTCCAGGGAGATGGTGTTGCTTTAGCAATGTACAATACTGACGAAAGTATCCGTGGTTTTGCACATGCTTGCTTTAACCAGGCGCTGATTAAAAAATGGCCTTTATACCTTTCTACAAAAAATACGATCCTTAAAAAATACGATGGTCGTTTCAAAGATATCTTCCAGGAAATTTATGAAAATGAATTCCTTACCAGATTCAAGGAAGCAGGAATCACTTATGAGCACCGTCTGATTGACGACATGGTTGCTTCTGCGTTAAAATGGAATGGTAACTTCGTTTGGGCTTGTAAAAACTATGATGGTGACGTTCAGTCTGACACAGTTGCACAAGGATTTGGTTCATTAGGATTAATGACATCTGTACTGGTTACACCAGACGGAAAAACAATGGAAGCTGAAGCTGCACATGGTACTGTAACACGTCACTACCGTGAGCACCAGGCCGGAAGACCAACTTCAACTAACCCTATCGCTTCAATCTTTGCCTGGACAAGAGGTCTTGAATTCCGCGGTGTTCTTGACAACAACCAGGAACTGATTAAATTCTGCCATGCTTTAGAGCAGGTATGTATCGAAACTGTCGAAAGTGGTAAAATGACCAAAGATTTAGCAGTTTGCATCCATGGTAACAAAGTTCAGCATGGTAAAGATTATTTGTATACGGAAGAATTCTTATCTGCAATTGATGAGAACCTTAAAGCTAAATTAGCTTAATTCTTTCCTAGCTTTAAAAAGCGTGCAACCTTAACGGCTGCACGCTTTTTTTTTGAATCAGATCTTGTACTGGCTAAGATAACCGACTAAATTACTCCTGCAACCCTGAGGCTGTTATTCGGGGTTGCCATACCCTTGCGATACCCTTGGTATACCGTTGGGATACCCTTCCTTTACCCAATGGGTATCGCAACGGTATGGCAACGGTATACCAAGGGTAAAGGAACCCCGCAGAACAGTGACACCTGAGTAACCATAATGCATTGCCATACTCAATGTAATATTTCAGCAAACAAGCTATAAATCTGCGTGTTGTTATTATATTCAACAGATTTACATTAACCCATAACCAATAAGCTAATGAAAACGTATTTACTTTTAATGGGTGCAGCAGCCTTGCTTACCGCCTGTAATTCTTCCCCGAAGAGTACAGACCAGCAAAACGATTCGAGCCAGGTTTCCTCCGCAGCAGGCAATGACCTGAATCTTCCCGCACCTGATACTACAGCATCAAAAAATAATTTCAGTAAAGTAATCGGATGGCCTGAGGGTAAAACCCCTGTTGCGCCTGCAGGTTTCACCGTATCAAAATTCGCGAGTGGAATTAAGAGCCCGAGAAATATCTATGTAGCACCAAATGGAGATATCCTGGTTGTGCTCTCCAATTCTGAGCGTAATACTAAAGAAAAGATCGCAAATGCACTGAGCGGAAAAGATAAAGCAGAAGTAAGTGGTTCAAGCGCAAACACTGTACTGCTCTATCGTGACGCAGATAAAGATGGCAAACCTGAATTACAAACTACATTTCTTTCTGGACTGGACCAGCCTTATGGAGTATTAATTATAGGTAATCATTTCTATGTAGCCAATACTGACGGCTTGTACCGTTACCCTTATCAGACAGGTGATACAAAGATTACCGGAAAAGGCGAGAAAATTGTCAGTCTGCCTGCAGGCGGTTATAACAACCACTGGACACGTAACCTGATTGCAAATGCCGATAATTCCAAAATTTATATCACTGTCGGCTCCGGAAGTAACGTAGGAGAAAATGGAATGGAATATGAAGTAAGGCGTGCAAACATTCTGGAAGTTAATCCTGATGGAACAGGTGAAATAATTTATGCCTACGGTTTGCGGAACCCAGTGGGTGTAGACTGGGCACCGGGAACAAAGACATTATGGACTGCCGTTAATGAACGTGATGGTCTGGGAGATGATCTTGTTCCAGATTACATTACAAGCGTTAAACAAGGTGGCTTTTACGGTTGGCCCTACTCTTATTATGGTCAGCACGAAGATCCGCGTCTAAAAGGTAAAAATTCGGAGTTAGTTAAATCTGCAATCGTTCCGGATCTGGCAGTAGGATCACATACTGCCTCTTTGGGTCTGGCCTTCTACAAAGACAAAAAATTCCCTGAGCATTACCAGGGTGGCGCTTATATCGGCCAGCATGGTTCATGGAACCGCTCCACACTAACAGGCTATAAAGTGGCATATGTACCATTTAAAGATGGAAAACCAGCGGGCAAGCTAGAAGATTTCTTAACCGGATTTATTGCAAATGCAGATAAAAGTGAAGTGTACGGCCGCCCGGTTGGTGTGGCAGTTGCACCGGATGGCGCCTTATTGGTAGCCGATGATGTGAGCAGTACAGTATGGAGGGTCGCTGCCAATAAATAATGAAAATTTTAGCAATAATCCTATGCTGTGCAGGCCTTCAGGCTAACAGCCAGATCAAGTCCGACACAGCCCATATTTTAAACGAAATTACAATCAGACCCTATTTCAGTCCTCAGCCCTTGTTAAGAACAACAGGGGCTGTCGCTGTTATTGAACCCGGACAAGCGGCTCTTCAACCAGTGAAATCTTTTGTTCCGGTGATGAATACAATCGCTGGAGTAAGAATGGAAGAACGCTCTCCGGGGAGTTACCGGCTTTCAATCAGGGGAAGTTTATTACGGTCACCGTTTGGCATCAGAAATATCAAAATTTATGTCGAAGATTTTCCTTTGACAGATGCAGGAGGAAATACCTATCTCAATGCAATGGATATAACCGCCGCGGGTAACATCACCGTACTAAAAGGCCCACAGAGTGGCATTTATGGGGCAAATTCGGGTGGTGTAGTTTTATTGAACCCTTCGGCACTGCTAACCCAGGATAGTCTGCAACTTTCTGCGGCATTAAGCGGCGGCTCTTTTGGCCTTTTTCGCGAAAGTATAGCGATTGGTAAAACGGGTAAAAAATACAGTTTTAACCTGCAACACAGTTACCAGCGTTCGGATGGTTACCGGGATAACAGTGCCATGAAACGTAATTACACCCAATTATTCCAGCAATGGAACTATTCCTCCAAAGCAAATCTGTCAGCTTTATTATTTTATTCCGATCTCGCTTACCGCACTCCTGGTGGTTTAACTGAGGCACAGTTTGCAGACAACCCTGCTGCTTCCAGACCCGCAGCAGGTAAAATACCGGGCGCATCGGAACAGCGGGCCGGTATTTATAGTAAAACACTATTCGGCGGAATAACCAACCAGTGGGACATTAGCTCAAAATTCCGTCAGGTAACGTCGGTTTTCGCGTCTTACACAGACTTTAAAAACCCATTTATTACGAATTATGAACAACGTTATGAGTCGACACTCGGGCTAAGAACATATGTAGAATATGTGGAAAACTCCACTAACCTGAACTGGAAGTTCAACTTGGGGTTTGAACATGCAAAAACGCATTCAGACGTCAGAAACTACGATAATAACCAAGGAACTAGAGGCACTAGACAGAAACAAGATGAACTAAATGCGGCAGGAACTTTTGGTTTTGCACATATAAATGTGGATATCTTTAATCGGATTCTTATCGAATTTTCGGCCAGCCTGAATGATTACAGGTACCATTATAGCAGCAGTTTTCCAAAGGAGATTGCACAGCGGAAGCAGGTACTGGACTTACAGCTGATGCCCAGAGCCGCTGTATCCTGGCTGATCACACCAGATCTTGTCTGGAATGCCAGTTTGAGCAGAGGTTATTCTCCTCCAAGCTTAGCTGAAATCAGGGCTTCCGATCAGGTAATCAATACCGATCTTCAGCCGGAAAAAGGATGGAATCTAGAAAGTGGCTTTAAATATATCCCGGCAGCTGGATTTTTCCAGTTGGATTTTACTGCATTTAGCTATAGACTCAGCCAGGCGATTGTTAGGCGTCTGAATGAAAATGACACGGAATATTTTATTAATGCAGGTGGCACCCGTCAGAATGGATTAGAGGCCAGTACTTCATTCTTTCTGCTTAAAGACAGAAAAAATGGTCTGATAAGGAAACTTACACTTCGCAATGCAGCAACTTTCAGTCATTTCCGTTTCGCAGGGTATAGTAATACAAACCAGGATTATTCAGGTAAGAAGCTAAGCGGAGTGCCTGCGTTTGGTCTGGTTAGTGGTCTGGAGGGAACTTTGCCACAAGGATTTTCGACTTTCATACAGCATAACTATACAAGTTCAATTCCTTTGAACGATGCGAATACGGCTACAGCTAAAGCCTATCACCTTTTACAAATGGGAATAAATTTCAGAAATACCAGTATCGCAGGATTTCCGCTTGAAATTTTCGCAACTGCCGACAATATCCTTAATGAACGTTATAGCCTTGGAAACGATCTGAATGCAGCAGCAGGGCGTTACTATAACGCCGCGACCCTGCGGAATTTTTCCGCTGGCGTAAAAGTGAGTTTGTAAAAATAAATGAAGAAGCTGTTCCTGGTCGTTTACACCTTAAACGCAGGAACAGCTTGTTTCAGGAATGGGGTTTTAACTCCATTTTTTGAACTACAATCTCTGTACTGTACCGCTTAACACCATGCTTATCTATATAATGCTGCGCGCTTAGTCTGCCTTCTATATATAAATGTGCGCCCTTACGCACGACTTGCTCTACTAACTCGACTTTTCCATTCCAGAAAATAAGACTGAACCACAATGTCTGCTCTATCATCTCTCCCAGACTGTTCCGGAAAAATTCGTGTACACCGAGATTGACCCTGGCCATTTTCTTATCTTCTGCGAAATAAACTATTACCGGATCTGCGCCCGCAAAGCCGGTTAGACATACACTATTTTGATTCTGATTCATAAGTTTGAAAATATTAATTATTAGTTAATTATAAAGATTACATTCAAACTTAATGCGGAATAACCGTATTAATTAATATCCAAACGTTTATAGCCGGTTAAAAAATACCTAGATTTTAATAAAAAACTAACTTTGAATTAACCGAATTCAAATCAGAGAACCATGGAATATTGTATAGATTGTGGAAACAGAATCAGGGGCAGGACCGACAAAAAATTTTGTAATGATCATTGCCGGAGCCACTATCATAACGCCCTTAACAGAGGCCGGAATAATGTATTTAAAGAAGTAAATCACATCCTGAAAAAGAATACGGCTATTCTGGACCAGTTTGTTCAGCAAGGTGTATTCCAGATCGAAAAACAAACGCTTGCCGCCACCGGATTTGACTTTACTTATTTTACGAATTTCATTAACGGCCCTTTAGGAGAACAGTATTATGGTATATATCATTATGCCTACCGCCAGCATCCGGCTGAACAGGTTGAATTGGTTCAGACAGCAGAGATATGGCCGGAAACTTAGTCACATCTATGTTTAAAATATTCAGCGATATAACTTGTAAAACATAATTAGATCGTCAGATTATTTAATTCAGAAGGCTTATCGCTGCGAAATTTCTTTTTTTTAGTATTTTGGGCTAATCAATTGTACTAGAACTAACCAAAAATGAGTTTCTTAACTGCAGAATGGAGAAAGGTGGCTATAGCCAATTTCCCCATCGACAAAAATATCCTGACCCCCTACCTTCCGGCAGGGACCGAACTGGATTTACACAATGACACCTGCTATGTCAGCTTAATCGGTTTTTTATTTAAAAACACGCGGCTGTTAGGCTTTAGTGTACCATTTCATGCCAGTTTTGAACAGGCAAATCTCCGGTTTTATGTCAAAAGAAAGGACGGAGATCAGATTAAAAGCGGCGTCGTTTTTATTAAGGAGATTGTTCCGCGTTTCGCACTTTCTGTAGTTGCAAATACCATTTATAATGAGAATTATGTTTCGATGCCTATGAACCATCGTTGGGCAGAACAGGACGAAGAAAGAGAAGTTGAGTACAGATGGAGAGTCAAGAAAGAATGGCAATCTTTCAGTATCAGGGCAAATAAAGCATTATCAGAAATTCAGGCCGATACAGAAGCTGCTTTTATTACACAGCATTATTGGTGTTATGCACGCTATTCTGATACCAAAACAAATGAATATGAAGTCCGTCATCCAAAATGGGCACAATATAAAGTTAAAGACTTCAGTATTAATGTAGATTTCGGCATCAGCTTCGGCAAAGAATTTGCCTTCCTGAATGGAAAAGAACCGGTTTCAGTGTATCTGGCTGAAGGTTCTGATATCTCTGTAGAAAGAAAAAATATAATTGAAGTATAATAAGCCATGATCTCCACTGCAAATCCTGTACTTCCACATTGGGAACAACTTAAAAACTACTGTAAGGCAATGGCAGTGCTTGACGCCATTCTTTCACCGGAATGGCAATACCGTTATTATTCTTACAACAGCGATTGGTCCGAAGACGAAGAGTTTTTTGAAATGCGTAATGGAGAAGGTGCCCAGCTCCTTATGTTATTTCTTAAGGATGGCGCAGTGATCAATGGGTTCAGCGTTGAGGAAGATGCTGCAGATAAAGATCTTCTTCTTCCACTCCTGCCTGAACAATTTCACGAATTTATCTACGGAGAGCCGGTGCAATCTGCCGGCACATCATTCTGTCTCTGGCAGTCTAATGGTGAAGAAAGCTGGCAGACTCCTCAGCCTGCAGCCGCTCTGAAAATATCCACAGAACTATTGTCTCCTTTCGACGGGGCTCCGCTTACCTATAAACAATGGGCAGATAGCTATTTCGAAAGTAACGGTCTTCCGGCAGGTATTCCTCTGGAAG
This sequence comes from Pedobacter antarcticus, assembly GCF_900103515.1. Taxonomy (NCBI): domain Bacteria; kingdom Pseudomonadati; phylum Bacteroidota; class Sphingobacteriia; order Sphingobacteriales; family Sphingobacteriaceae; genus Pedobacter; species Pedobacter antarcticus. Next base: position 447,828 of record NZ_FNGZ01000003.1, on the reverse strand, counting down.
CTGTTAAACAGATATTCGCCCATCAAAGACTAGATAAAGATATGGTTCTGGCCATCTCACCGAACTTTACTGACTGGGAACAACTGAAAGAAGATCTGGAAGAAATTTCATACAATTATCATTTATAAACTAAATAGTTTCAGCATCATAGAAATATCCTACTTTTGCAAAAAAATTCGTGGATATGAAATTACTGAAACTGATTACCAACACCAAGGCGAGTCTGATTACTTTATGCCTGGGCGGTATCAGCCTGGGAATGACTGAGTTTATGATGATGGGTGTTTTACCCGATGTTGCCAGATCCCTTAAAATCAGTATACCGGAAGCGGGTAACCTGATTACCGTTTATGCGCTTGGCGTAATTATAGGAGCACCCGTAATGGTAGGTATCCTCGGTAAGTATCCACCAAAGAAAGTCTTAATGGCGTTAATGCTAATCGTAGCCCTCGGAAATATCCTTTTCAGTATTGCTCCAACTTATGAATTATTAATCGTAGCACGCCTCCTGGTTGGCTTACCACATGGTGCATTCTTCGGAATTGGTGCGGTTGTAGCAGCCCGCCTCGCCGATCCGGGTAGTGAAGCCAAATCTGTGTCTGTCATGTTCGCAGGACTAACGATCGCCAATATTTTTGGAGTTCCACTAGGTACTTTTATTGGACATAACCTAGACTGGAGAATCTCTTTTATGGTTATTTCTGCAATTGCCATTATCACTGTGCTCAGCATTAAACGCTGGTTACCAGCCTTACCATCACAATCAGATGTGAAGTTCTCAGACAGTCTTAAAGTTTTTAAGAAAGCAGAATTGTGGATCATTATTGCAATTTCAGCTATCGGAACAGGAGGTTTATTTGCATGGATCAGTTATATCGCGCCATTGATGACAGAGGTTGCGCATTTCAGCGGAAATATGATCACCCCGATTATGATTATCGCCGGACTGGGTATGGCAGTCGGAAACTTTATTGGCGGAAGACTTGCAGACAAATTCTCACCCTTAAAAACTACAGCTTTCCTATTACTTGCCATGGTTTTCACATTAGTTCTCGTAGCAGAACTGAGCCAGTTTAAAGCAATGGCTTTACTGCTTACTTTTATTACCGGAGCTTTGGCATTTGCAGTGATAGCACCAATGCAAATGCTTATGATCGGAGCAGCGAAAGGTGCAGAAATGCTGGCTTCTTCAGCTATGCAGGCAAGCGCGAATACTGGAAATGCTCTGGGTGCATTTCTTGGCGGAATTCCTATCGCAGCCGGATACGGTTATACTTCCCCGGAGTATGTCGGTTCATTAATGGCTTTAAGTGGTTTCGCTTTATGCATCTGGCTTTCATTCCGCTTTGCCGGGAAAGCCAAAATGCAGACTGCACAGGCTAGCGTATAAACGCTGCTTTTTCCGGAGCCTCCGGTTTGCCCCTTTTAAGATACATGATAGTCAATCCACACAGAATAAAAGGTATGCTTAAAATTTGCCCCATGTTCAAGAGCATGCCAGCTTCGAAGGCACTTTGATCTTCTTTTATAAACTCAATACCCATCCGGAAACAGAAAATCAAAAAGATCACCAAACCAAAGGTATAACCCGAGGCTTTTGGATACCTTTTCATCACCTGATACACAAAAATAAAGATCAATAGGTAAGCAACAGCTTCATAGAGTTGCGCCGGATGACGTGGAATCTTATCCACCTGCAGAAAAACAAAACCCCAGCTTTCTCCAGTCGGTTTTCCAATAATTTCAGAGTTCATCAGATTTCCCAATCTAATGAACATACCCGCCAGGGGTACTACAAGTGCAATCTGATCTAGCAGAAACCAAAGGTTGAGCTTAAACTTCCTGCTAAACAAATATAGACTGAACATAATTCCCAGCCCTCCACCATGACTGGCAAGCCCCTGAAAACCAGTTATTTTAAACTCTGGTGTAAAAGTAAACGGAAGGATAATCTCCAGCGGATGTTTAGCATAATATGCAAAATCATAGAAAAGGCAATGCCCGAGCCGCGCCCCAATTAATGTACCCAATACAACATAGATAGTTAGCGAGTCCATCAGCTCAACGGGCAGATGGTGTTTGACGAACTGTTTCTTCACAACTATGTAACTCGCTACAAACGCAAGCAGGAAACAAAGCGAATAGTATCTTAAAGCAAAAAAACCAAGGTCTATCAATGAATCTCCGGGGTTCCAGATGATGGTATCTATCAGCATATCCTGTATTTATAATGGGTAGATGCAAATATAGTGCATCTGCTGACATTTGCAACGGCGTCCATCTTATTCCTTTTGCGTAAAAAATCATACCTTAGCAGATAGTTTTTATACTGGTTTCTGTAAGCTATGCACAAGCGATTTATACTGTTTCTATTCTCTGGTTTACTCCTTACGGGCTTGCTTTTTTCAACAGTAACAGTCCAAGCCCAGCAAACTGTAGCTATATCAGATCAGGTGGATCAACATATTTTCAATCACGCTGAAATAGAATGTCTGCAGGATCCTCAGAATAAACTCACTTTTGAACAAGTTAGCAGTGATGCTTTCAGGAATCGTTTCGTTCCAAGCAAAACTTCCACTCCGCAGACACTGAACAATAAATCCACTTACTGGTACCGAATCCGTATTAAACATAAGTCCACAGCAGAAAAGAGATTTATGCTGGAGTTTTTTGACCAAACTATTGACCATGTTACTGCTTATCTCCCTCAAAAAGACGGGAGCTATACCATACATACACTCGGAGATGCCTACCCATTTCGGCAGCGCGAACTGCATCATAAGAACTTTGCCCTTTATATTGACCACGAAAATGACCTGACTCAGGATTATTACTTTCGTTTTAAGTCGGCACAGATTGCAGATGTAATTATTGTACTGCGCAGCGTCGACTGGTTCATCTCTTATGCACTGGATGAATACTTCTATTTTGGCGTTTTCTACGGCATGATTTTAGTTTTCAGTTTTTACAATCTGGTCATGTTCATTGCCATACGTCAGCGGCAATACCTTTATTATGTACTCTATAATCTGAGCGTCGGACTGTTTGAGATGAGTTCCGACGGAATCGCTTATCAGTATTTATGGGGAAATTCTCCGGTATGGAACCAGAATGCTTATGCTTTTGCCCTATATTCGACAAGTATATTTGCCTTACTATTTACAAGGGAGCTCTTATTTGTCAGGGCGAAGGCGCCGAATCTGAATAAGCTAATCGTCTGGATCATCGGGATCCGTACTGCGCTGTTTATCTATGCCATGTTTATAGACCAGGATTTGCTAACCTATAAATTCATAGAGTTCATTCCACTTTCTGTCGCCTTTTATACCGGAATTCATATTATGCTCAAAGGTTACAAACCTGCGCGCTTCTTTGTATTAGGCTATAGCTTTCTCTTCATGGGATTTATCCTGAAGTTTTTTATTATGCTGGGCTATTCATGGCTAAACTTCGGTGTGGTCGCCTATTATAGTCTCAGTATCTGTTTTATTCTGGAAATGGTATTCCTATCATTCGCTATCGGTGACAAGGTCCGGATTCTCAAGGCCAAAAAGGAAAATGCACAGCGTCAGATGATTCGTCAGATGGCTGAACACGGCAAACTCAAAGATCAGTTGAACCACCAGCTAGAAGCTAAAGTCGAAGAACGAACGAAGGAAGTATTCCACAAATCCCTTATCATTGAAGCGAAAAACTCTGAACTGCAGGAAGCAAATGACCGTCTGCAACAACAGGCAGAAGAGATTATCCGGATGAATGTCTTACTTGAGCAAGACAACCAGGAGCTGCAGACGAATGTAGAAAAGGTAACCCGAGACCGGGTGATGTCTGCAGATGTTGATTTTGAAGAGTTCAGCCGGATTTACCCAGATAAGGACAGTTGTTTTCTCTTCCTTTCCGAACTAAAATGGAATGACGGCTATACCTGCAGAAAATGTAAAAGCAATCATTTTTATCCAGGGCATATTCCTTATAGCCGTCGTTGCAGTAAATGTGGCTATGAAGAATCGGTTACGACAAATACCGTCTTCCAGAATACACGTATCCCTATAAACAAAGCCTTTTACATGATCTTTCTGATCTATACTACTAAAGGTAAAATATCCTCGCATAAGCTGGCAGAGATTCTGAATATCCGCCAAAGTACCTGCTGGACCTACGGTTCTAAAATAAAACTACTCATGGAGGAGCGCAAAGCGATTCTTAAAAAGGCCAATAAAAATGGCTGGAGCAAGCTTGTTTTAGAATAAACCAGCGTTATCCCGCCCCTGTTTTTCACCATTTTCAATCAATTAGAGCCAAAATTCCTTTCAGAACGGAGGTCTACAGGGATTTATATGCATTTTTTTTTAACGGTATGGAACCGTATCATTCCAGCAGCCGTTCTCACTTTCAGAATTAGTCTAAGCGCTGTAAATCAGCGATAAACTCCAAAACACCTTACGGTATCGAAGCGTATCATTTACAGTGTATATACTTATATATCAGTGACTTATATCACTTTTATTTCATCAAACACTTGAATTAACCTAATATTGATCTTAACTTTATGCACCAAATAATTTTTAAACAAAGAACGATTATGAGAAGAAAAATTACTCTAATTATTACTTGTCTTTTATTCAGCATCACTGTAGCAATGGCTCAGGATGTTCAGATTAAAGGCCAGGTGAAAGATCAGCAGGGACTTCCGCTACCTGGAGTTTCTGTAAAAGTCAAAGGCGGCAGTCAGGGTGTGGTGACTGATGCAAACGGCGCTTATACCTTAACCGCTCCTGCAGCTTCTACCTTAACATTCACATCCATTGGGTACACTGCTATTGAACAGCCTGTAAATAACAGAACAACGATCAGCGTTAACCTCAGTGACGACAATCAGCAACTCAATGAAATTATCGTTGTCGGTTATGGAACACAGACTAAAAAAGATTTAACAACTGCTGTAGTTTCGATCTCTTCAAAAGATATCGAAAACCAGCCGATCACCAATCCAATGCAGGCTTTACAGGGTAAAGCTGCCGGTGTTCAGGTAACTTCTCAGTCTGGTAAACCAGGGGCAGGAATTACAGTAAGTATTCGTGGTAATACTTCCATCACGGCATCTAATAGTCCGCTGTATGTAATTGACGGGGTCACTTCCAGAGACGCAAGCTTTATCAATCCAAACGACATCGAGTCCATGACCATCTTGAAAGATGCATCGGCTGCTGCAATTTATGGTTCCAGCGGTGCAAATGGTGTCGTGCTGATTACAACGAAAAAAGGAAAACAAGGCAAATTAAGAGTAGGTTTCAATGCCTTTACCGGTTTTTCTAATTTCTGGAAAAGTTATGATGTATTAAACCGTGATCAGTACATCAATTTGATGAATGAGTTAGGTTATGAGTATGGCAATGCAAATACGGACTGGCAAAAAGAAACTTTCGGTACCGGCACTCAAAACAGCTATCAGGTTTCCCTGGCAGGTGGTGTTAAAGGTGGCGAATACTATTTTTCTTCTGGCTATCAACAGGATAAAGGTGTCGTTGCACCGGCCAAACTGGATCGTTATACCATGAACTTTTCAGGCACTCAGAAACTAACCAGCTGGTTTAAATTAATAGGTAACGCTGCACTTACCTTCAATAAATCTGTAGATGTCCCGGATAATGCTGGGATAGCCAGAGGTGGTGTAATTTTAGGTGCATTAACAGCTCCGCCAACAATCGGTATTTATGAGCCGAATGGCAGTTATACACCGGTACCAGGTGGATATGAGCATCCTATAGGAAGTGCTTTCGGCTCCAGAAATCAAAACAGAGAGTTCAGATTTATCGGTGCTTTCGGTGGAGAAGTCAATATTACGAAAGATCTGTCTTTCAAATCGACTATCAGCACTAATCTTAAACAAGCATTCTATAACTATTACCTGGACCCGTATAAAACTGTTTACGGCCGTACAGAGCGTGGTATTTATAACAATAACCGTACTAAGGACAATGTATGGCTAAATGAAAATATTCTGAATTACAATAAAACTGTAGGTAAAAATGTCTTTGGCGCAATAGCTGGTTATACGATCCAGTCGTCTGATTACAACTACGACAACTATTCAGAATCAAGATTTATCGACACGCAGGGCAATAATATTGCACCTTCAGTAGCATTGACCGTCCCACAACGTTCGCAATGGTCAAAACGCTCTTACCTCGGTCGATTCACTTATGCTTATGACAGTAAATATCTCTTCAGTTCTAATTTCCGTGCAGACGGCTCTTCCCGTTTTGCCAAAGACCAGCGTTTTGGTTATTTCCCTTCCTTCTCTGCTGGATGGAGAATTTCCGGAGAGAACTTCCTGAAAGACAGCGAAACTATCAACGACCTGAAAATCCGTGGTAGCTGGGGTAAAGTTGGTAATGATGAAGGTATCGGAGATTATGCTTACATGAAACTTTATCAGATCACTGCACAGAATTCATACACGCTTTCTCAGCCTGCTAATGAATATCTGACCTGGGAAAAAACAACACAAACCAATATTGGTCTGGATTTAACAATGTTTAATAACCGTGTGACATTTACTGCAGACGCTTATATCAAAAAAACAAATGACCTGTTAATTAATGTGCAGCTTCCGCCGTCTACGGCTTTGGGTACGCAAGCGCAGAATGTTGGCTCAATGGAGAACAAAGGTTTGGAGTTCGCTTTATCAACAAAGAACTTTCAACGCCCTAACTTTACCTGGTCTACTGATCTGAATATTTCCTTTAATAGAAATAAAGTTACCAGCCTTGGTGAAACGACGAAATCATTAAATTTCGGTGGTTTATATGAACGTGACGCTGCTGTACGTGTAGAGACTGGCCGTCCATTGGGTAGTTTCTACGGTTACGTATTCGAAGGTGTTAACCCTAACAATGGTAATGCAGTTTATACCGACCTGAATAACGACGGTAAAATCGATGCCAATGACCGGACGTTCCTGGGTTCTGCACAAGCTAAATTCAACTATGGTGTTAATAATAACCTGACTTTAGGTAACTGGGGATTGTCTGTTTTCTTCCAGGGTGTACAGGGAAACAAGATATTCAACGCATCCCGTATTGAAACAGAAGGTATGTATGATGCAAAAAATCAAAGTGCGGTTGTATTGAACAGGTGGACTACACCCGGCCAGATTACAGATGTGCCACGTGCATTGAAACAGTCTTCTCAGAATTCATTGACTTCCAGCAGATTTGTTGAGAATGGCTCTTACCTGCGTCTGAAAACTGCGACGTTTTCTTACAACTTCGGCGCAACCACACTGGGTAAATGGAAAATGGATAAGCTGATGGTATTCGCTACTGGTTATAATATACTGACTTTCACTAAATATACAGGTCTGGATCCTGAGGTTAACCGTTATGGTGCGAATGGTCCTGACATGGGTGTGGATTACGGTACTTATCCGCAGGCTAGAAGTTTTCTGTTTGGTATTAATGTTGGATTTTAATTTTTGTTAAAGATGAGATATAGAATATATACGCTGATCGCAGCCGGGGCTTTTGTCCTTTCAGTTCAATCTGGCTGTAAAAAAGATTTTCTGGATAAAACTCCTTTTAACCAGGTTACAGGTGACAAAGCATTTGTTGATGCTGCTGGTGCCGAGAAATTACTACGCGGTGTTTATGACGGCATGTATAATGATTACCATATCTGGGATTTCATGACCAATGGTGACGTGATTTCAGATAATGCTTATGCCGGTGGAGACAACCAGGCTAACATCCAACTAGACCTGTTCACAGCCAATTCTACCAATGGTAATGTTGGCCGTGACTGGGGCGCATTATATAGCGACATCAAAAACTGTAATGAGGTACTTGAAAATGTTCCCAATATTCAGGATCCCGCTTTGGATGCAAATGGAAGGAGAGATCAGATTCTGGGTGAAGCTCACGGAATCCGCGCTTATATGTATTTTAACTTAGTACGCTTGTTCGGCGCTGCTCCATTAATACTAAAAACACCAAGTAACAGTACAGAGATGCAGGCTCCAAGAGCAACGGTAGATGATATTTATAAACAAATCATTTCCGATCTTGAATTTGCACTGGCACATACGAGCACAACTGCAGTGAATAAAGGCATATTCACGAAAAATGTAGCCAATGCCTTGCTTGCAAAAGTTTATGCAACTATGGAGACCAAAGATTGGGCAAAGGTCAATCAATACGCCGACGCGACTATCGCTGGCGGATACAGCCTGTTCCCTTCCTTTGATGGCCTGTTTCTGGAAGCAAATAAAAACAATTCTGAATCTATCTGGGAAATGCAGTATGATGGTTACGGTGGCCAGCACGGCAACTGGATGCCAGGCGTTATTATGGGTAGCGGATGGAAAAGATTTAATACCCCGTCAAATGACCTGGTTAGGGCTTATGACAATGAGAAAGACGAGATTCGCAAAAAATCAAGTCTTGTTTTCAGGAATGTAGCTACAGAAGGCTGGTCGGATGATTACTGGACTAAAGCAAACTATCCTTTTATCAATAAGTATCGTGCAGATGATAAAAGCAATAGCTATATGATCCGTCTGGCTGACATCATGCTGCTAAAAGCTGAAGCTGTTAATGAACTGAGCGGCGGCGGCTGGGCACAAGCAAAAACGCTGGTCGACCAGATCAGAAAAAGAGTAAACCTTGCCGGAACTTCGGCCGGTAATCAGGCTGAAATGCGTTTGGCTATTGAAAAAGAACGCAGGCTTGAACTGGCTTTTGAAGGTCACCGCTGGTTTGACCTGCTGAGAACAGGCCGTGCAATTGAAGTAATGAATGCGCAGACAGATGGAGCAGGAAAAAACCTGAACTATAATGTGACCGCAGCTAAACTTCTGTTCCCGACACCTCAAACAGAGATTGACCGGAATCCGAATCTCAAATAATGCAATTTAATAAACCAGGAGCCCGGTTAGCTCCTGGTATTTCACCACACAAATATCATGTACAAAAAATTTAATTTCTGCCTGCTCCTGTTTTTGGGAGGTAGTTTATCTCTGCAGGCACAGCAAAACACCAGCACAAAAGTTGAAGCCCTGATCGGTAAAATGACCCTGGAAGAAAAGGTTGGTCAGATGGCACAGATCACACTTGATGTAATCGGTAAAGGGAATGATCGTTTTACCAGTGCTGAACCGTTTAGTCTGGACAAACAGGCGATGGAAAAAGCATTGTTGAAATATAAGTTAGGTTCTGTCCTGAACACCTCAAATAACCGCGCAAGAACACCTGCAGTCTGGTTCGATATTATCAGCCAGATTCAGAAAACTGCCATGAAGAATAAGGGTATCCCTGTGATTTATGGTATCGATGCAATTCACGGTGAAACCTATACTGCCGGAGCAACTATGTTTCCGCAGCAGATTGGACAGGCAGCCTCTTTCAACCGTCAGCTGGTGCACAGAGCAGCAGAAATTACAGCGTACGAAACTAGGGCAAGCTCAATTCCCTGGGCGTTCTCGCCCCTTTTGGACCTCGGTGCAGACCCACGTTTTCCACGTCAGTGGGAAAGTTTCGGAGAAGATCCGTATCTAATTGCCCAAATGGGAGTTCAGGCTGTAAAAGGTCTGGAAGGCGAACATAATGATGTAGGTAATCCTATTCGTGTGGCTTCGTCCGTTAAACACTTCCTGGGTTACCAGGTACCAGTTTCAGGAAAAGACCGTACACCGGCTTTCATCTCTGACCAGGCTTTAAGAGAGTATCATTTACCTCCTTTTAAAGCTGCGATTGATGCGGGCGCAAAAACGATTATGGTGAATTCAGGCCTGATTAACGGTGTCCCAGTTCATGCTAACCCTAAAATTTTAACAGACCTGCTAAAAAAAGAGCTCGGCTTTAAAGGTCTGGTTGTAACTGACTGGGGTGATATCGAAAACCTCTATCAGCGCGACCGTGTAGCTAAAGATAATAAGGAGGCGGTTATGATTGCAATTAATGCTGGGATTGATATGTCTATGGTTGCTTATAATTACGAACCTTTCTGTGATGACCTCGTAGCCCTTGTAAAAGAAGGGAAAGTCTCTATGGAAAGAATCGATGATGCTGTACGCCGGATCCTGACCTTAAAATTCGAATTGAACTTATTTGAAAAGCCGGTCACAAATCCTAAAGATTATCCTGAATTTGGTAGCAAAGCCTTTGAAGACGCTGCCTATCAGGCTGCTGCGGAGTCTTTAACTTTACTTAAAAATAAAGATCAGGTACTACCTTTAAAAGCAGGTACTAAAATTCTGGTTACTGGCCCTAATGCAAACAGTATGCGTACGCTGAATGGCGCCTGGACTTATTCCTGGCAAGGTGAAAAGGTAGAAGAGTTTGCAACGGCCTATCACACGATCCTGAAAGCTATGCAGGACAAAGCTGGTAAAGAGAATGTAACGTATGTTCCGGGTGTCAGCTATAAAATGGATGGTAAGTATTTTGAGGAATACGAAGACCAGCTGGATGCTGCTGTGGCAGCTGCCGCAAATGTAGATGTTATTGTACTTTGCCTGGGTGAAAATTCTTACACTGAAACTCCGGGAAACCTGAGTGATCTGTATATTTCAGAGCTACAGACTAAACTAGCGACACGTCTCGCTGCTACCGGAAAGAAAATAGTTCTTGTTTTAAATGAAGGCCGTCCCAGGGTAATTAGCAAATTCGAACCGCAGATGGCTGCTGTGCTCCAAACTTACCTGCCCGGTAATTTTGGAGGTATAGCTATTGCAGACGTCTTGTTCGGTAAAGTAAATCCGTCAGGCAAACTGCCATATACGTATCCTCAATTCCCGAATGCGCTGTTCACCTACTATCATAAACCATCTGAATCACGTTCAACGACTGAAGGTGTTTACAATTACGATGCAGATTATAACCCGCAATATGTGTTCGGCCAGGGTATGAGTTACACTACATTCGCATACAGCCCGATTAAATTGAGTTCTGAGGTGTTAAAGGCCAATGAAAAACTGACAGTTTCTGTTGAAGTCACCAATACAGGTAAAGTTGCAGGAAAAGAAAGCGTTCTACTTTTTAGTTCGGATTTAGTCGCAACTTTAATTAGCCCCGATGCGAAAAGGCTACGTGGTTTTGACAAAATTGAACTCCAGCCTGGTGAAACAAAAACAGTGATTTTCCAGCTTAGCCCACAGGATCTGAGTTTTGCACAGGCAGATGGAAAAATAATTACTGAAGCCGGTGAATTCAGCCTGCAAATCGGTAATCAAAAAGTTAACTTTAATTACGTACCCTAATCAAATATCAAATTTTCTGGTACCATCATCAAAACTATTGTCTATGAAGAAATACATTTTATTTGCCGCTGCGATTGCCTTAACAGCCTGTTCAACCAAAAAAACAGGAAATCCCACCGGACATACCGGTACTAAAACGGATATGGAACTCTGGTTAACCACTGGTAACCGCTCATCCCTGCTTGAATTGCAAAAACAACCATTAAATTTTGGTAATGGTGAGGCAGGACTGGCAACAATCACAGTGAATGACCAGAAAAAATATCAGACTATTGATGGTTTCGGTTACACTTTAACCGGTGGAAGTGCCAGCCTGATTAACGGGCTTGACAACAACACAAAGGATGCCCTGCTGAAGGAGCTTTTCTCTCTTGAAGGAAATGGTATCGGTGTAAATTATCTTCGCGTAAGTATTGGTGGTTCCGATCTGAGTGCAGATACTTTTACCTATAATGAGTTACCTAAAGGTCAGACCGATATTAATCAGGACAAGTTCTCCATGGCGGAAGAAATGAAAGACCTGGTTCCTATACTTAAAAAGATCGTGGCATTACAGCCTGATATAAAAATTCTGGGTTCTCCCTGGACAGCACCCACCTGGATGAAAACCAATGGGAGTTTTAAAGGTGGTGAACTGAAGCCTGAGTATTATGTTTCCTATGCTAAATACCTGATCAAATATATTCATGCGATGAAAAAAGAGGGTATTACCATTGATGCAATCACGATTCAGAACGAGCCTCTGCACCCTGGAAATGTACCTAGTATGTATATGGAAGCCAAGACGCAGGCTGACTTTATCAAAAAAGCTTTAGGCCCTGAATTTAAGGCTGCAGGGATTAAAACTAAAATTATTATTTACGACCACAATGCGGACAGACCTGATTATCCGATTGATATTCTGAATGATCCGGAAGCTAAAAAATATGTAGATGGTTCTGCCTTCCATTTATATGGTGGCGACATCTCTGCATTGTCTAAAGTTCATGAAGCACATCCTGACAAAAACCTTTACTTCACAGAACAGTGGGTTGGTGGACCAAGCAAATTCGATGAGGATCTGAAATGGCATGTTTCTACACTAATCATTGGTGCTACACGAAACTGGAGCCGTAATGTACTGGAATGGAATATAGCTGCTGATCCGGCTTATAAACCGCATACAGTTGGTGGTTGTACGACCTGCCTGGGTGCAATAACGATCAGCCCTGAGGTGAGTAGAAATGTGGCTTACTATGTTATCGGGCATGCATCGAAATTCGTTCCTGCCAACTCAGTCAGAATTGAATCTAATCTACCTGAAGCATTACCGAATGTCGCTTTCCTGCGCCCCGATGGTAAAAAGGTAGTTATCGCGGTAAACAATGACCATACTGAAAAACGATTTAACATCGCTGACAAAGACCGTCAGGTAACCGTCAGCTTGCCTGCGGGTGCCGCTGGTACGTTTGTCTGGTAATAAATAATTCAATCCAATAAAAAAGCCGGTCTCTTCCAAAAGAAGACCGGCTTTTTTATATGTTTTAATTTCGTTTATGATTTGAAGGCTAGAAATCTTCAAAACGTTCCCAAAAACCGTCTACTGGTAATTTGGCAAAAATATGCACAGGTTCTTTTTTAACAGGATGTATGAACTGAAGCCTTCTTGCATGCAGGCAGATACTCCCCTTGCGGCTGCCACGGGGATAACCATATTTGTTATCTCCTACAATGGGACATCCCATACTGGCCAACTGTACACGGATCTGATGTGACCGGCCCGTCAGCGGATCTACCTCAAGGAGATAAAACCCACCTAATTCACCAATGAGCTTATAGCTGAGTTCAGCACGCTGACTACCTACAACTTCTTTCTGGTGAGCGGTTACTACGTTGGTCTTTGTATTTTTCACCAGCCAGTGTATTAGCGTAGCGGATAACTGAGGTGGTTTATTACGGACAACTGCCCAATATGTTTTTTTGACTTCCCTATTCTTAAAGATGGCATTCATCCGCTCCAGTGCTTTACTGGTCTTGGCAAACAAAATAACTCCGCTTACCGGGCGGTCCAGCCGGTGAACAACCCCTAGAAAGGCGCTGTTTGGTTTATTATATTTAACAGCGAGGTATTGCTTGACCTTTTCATCCAGCGGCTCATCCTTCGTTTCATCTACCTGTACAATATCTCCAGCTCTTTTAGAAACAGCAATAAGGTGGTTGTCTTCGTAGAGTATATCTTTATCGGTAACAGGCATGTCTTTGGTATTCCTTTATTTTGGTTTTGTTTTGTTTCTCTTAGTACTGCTCTTTCTCGTTCGGAAAATCTTTACGCTTTACATCCTGGATATAAGATTTTGCAGCTTCCAGAATTCCTTCATATAAATTCGCATACTGACGCAGAAATCTAGGTTTAAATCCCTTGGTTAATCCAATCATATCATTGACAACCAATACTTGTCCGTCGCAGTCCGGTCCTGCACCAATTCCAATTACGGGAATCACCAGGCTTTCTGATACTTCTTTGGCCAGAGCAGCCGGAATTTTCTCTAAAACGACAGCGAAACATCCAGCTTCCTGCAGGGCAAGTGCGTCTGTCTTCAACTTTTCGGCCTCCGCTTCTCCTTTTGCCCTCACGGTATAGGTTCCGAATTTATAAATAGATTGTGGTGTCAAACCAAGGTGTCCCATCACAGGAATTCCGGCAGTAATTATCCGCTGAATAGAGTCAACGATTTCAGTTCCTCCTTCTAGCTTTACACCATGCGCCCCGGATTCCTTCATGATTCTGATTGCAGAACTTAATGCTTCTTTACTATTTCCCTGATAAGATCCGAAAGGCAGATCTACCACTACAAATGCTCGTGTCGCACCTCTTACTACACCCTGCGCATGATAAATCATTTGATCCAGGGTAATAGGCAGGGTCGTCTCATGACCTGCCATAACATTGGAAGCAGAATCTCCAACCAGCAATACATCCAATCCGGCATCATCCAGAACAGTTGCCATTGAATAATCATATGCAGTTAACATAGAGATCTTCTCCCCGCTTGTCTTCATCTCCTGAAGGATGTGGGTCGTAATACGCTTCACTTCTTTGTGTATAGACATATATTTCTAATTAAGCTACCAAAATTAGCGTATTCAGCCGAGAATCGAACGCCTTCGGTAGTTTTTCTGGGCCAATGCAGCATGTCCGCATATTCGTTCAAAAAAAAATATGAAAAGCCTGTTCAAAATCATATCTTTGTATCCCGAAATGAAGGGGTTATACAACACCATATCTGTAAATCAGCTCAGCGCTTACAATCGCGCAATTCCTCTTTCATTAATCCCTTTTTTAATCTTTATTTTTCATTTTAATTACAATGACTAACTACACCAAGTTACCTGCGATCCTGTTATTGGCAGATGGCACTGTTTATCACGGTAAAGCTGCCGGTAAAATCGGTACTACAACGGGAGAGATTTGTTTTAACACAGGTATGACGGGTTATCAGGAAGTTTTCACTGACCCTTCTTATTTCGGACAAATTATGGTCACTACGAATGCCCATATTGGTAATTATGGTATTCACAAGGAAGAAGTAGAATCTAACTCTATCAAAATTGCAGGTCTTGTTTGTAAAAACTACAACATTGGCTACAGTAGAAAAGAGGCTTCGGAATCTATCCAGGACTATTTCCAGAATGAGAACATTGTCGGAATCTCAGATATCGACACCCGCGCACTGGTTCGCAAGATCAGAGATCAGGGAGCCATGAACGCTATTATCTCCTCTGAAATTACCGATATCGAAGAATTGAAAAGCAGATTGGCAGCAGTCCCTGAAATGGATGGCTTAGAACTATCTTCTCAGGTTTCTACTAAAGAACCTTATTTCTTCGGCTCTCCTGATGCAACTTTAAAAGTAGCTGCGCTGGACTTCGGTGTGAAGAAAAATACACTTCGTAATTTCGTAGAGAGAGATATCTATGTACAGGTCTTCCCTGCAAAAACATCTTTCGAAGAAATGGAAAAATGGGGTGCTGATGGTTATTTTGTATCTAACGGTCCTGGTGACCCTGGTGCAATGCCATATGCTGTTGAAACTGTAAAAAGCATTCTTGCAGCAGACAAACCATTATTTGGGATCTGCCTTGGCCACCAGTTACTGGCGCAGGCTAATGGTATCGGAACAATGAAAATGTTCAACGGACACAGGGGCTTAAATCACCCGGTGAAAAATATAATCAGAAACCAGTGCGAAGTTACTTCACAAAACCATGGTTTCGGTGTTATTCCTGAAGATGTCAGAAGCTCTGACAAAGTAGAAATTACACATATTAACCTGAATGACCAGAGCATCGAAGGAATTCGTGTAAAAGGTAAAAAAGCATTCTCAGTACAGTATCACCCGGAGTCTTCTCCAGGCCCGCACGATTCGCGCTACCTGTTTGACGAGTTTGTAGATGTGATCACTGGCAAACTGAGCTGGTAACAAGGAATACAATCATTATACAGCCATTTTTAGAAGGAAGTGATCACGGTCACTTCCTTTTTGTTTTAAACCTTGTTACATTTATGCTATGGATCAACCTCATGCGATAATCAGTGTACGCAATCTGATCAAAAATTACGCAGATTTCAATGCGGTAAAAGGTATAAGCTTTGATGTTTATAACCATGAAATATTCGGTCTGCTAGGACCAAACGGTGCCGGAAAAACTACCACACTGGAAATTATAGAAACGCTGCGGGAAAAAACTTCCGGCGAAATTTACGTTGATGGTCTGTCAGTAGATAAAGATGCGAATGCTATCAAAAGAATTATTGGCGTTCAGCTGCAGGCGGCGGGCTATTACCCGAACCTGAATCTCGTAGAGCTGCTGGAGCTCTTTGCGGGCCTTTACGGAGTGAAGGTAAAGCCAATGGAAATGCTCGAAAAAGTTAACCTTCAGGACAAAGCGAAAGCGAAATACAAGGCATTATCCGGCGGGCAGAAACAACGCTTCTCTATAGCGACTACCCTGCTCAACTCTCCTAAAATTATTTTTCTTGATGAACCGACAACCGGACTTGATCCGCAGGCACGCCGTAATCTCTGGGATCTGATTTCAGAAATCCGAGATCAGGGGACAACTATTGTACTCACTACACATTATATGGATGAGGCGGAACAGCTGTGTGATCGCGTCGCTTTTGTAGAAAGCGGAAAGATCATCGCACTGGATTCTCCGGATAACCTGATTGACCAGCTCATCAGTTCTGGTTTTGAACGTAAAAAAGAGGTAAAGAAAGCAAACCTCGAAGATGTCTTCATTAATTTAACCGGCCAGCAGTGGCGCGAAGGCTAAGCAGCCTATTTAATTTCTATAATGAATAAACCATACAATCATACTACAGCTACGCTTGCGCTCGCGAAAGCTAGTTTCCGCTCTATCATGCGCAGTCCTTCTGCCGTAGTCTTTACACTTGCTTTTCCATTAATCTTTATTCTTGTATTTGGATTTCTTGGTGGCGGGGGTGTTAAAGTAGATCTCGCTGTTGCACCCGGTTCAGATGTACAGAATCCGGTTATGCAGGCATTAGAAAACACAGCTGTGATCAGACTGATCAAAGATAAAAATAATGACGAAATCCAAAATGAGCTGGAAAAAGGTCATTATGCGGGCGTAATCAACATTCAGAAAAGCGGTATTGAAAAGCCTGAATATCTGGCAAATGTGAGCTATAGTGCCGCATCAATAGATAAGGGAAATATCCTTAAATCGGTTTTAAATAATCTGATGTACACCCTGAATTCCAAGGATCTCAAACCTGCTGTTGCAGAAATTCGCGAGAGCACGGTTCAGGGAAGAACCTACAGAACTATTGACTTCATCCTGCCCGGACAATTAGGGTTTTCGTTGTTGAGCACGGGTGTTTTTGGTACAGCCTTTGTATTTTTCAATTTGCGACAGACCCTGGTTATCAAACGTTTCTTTGCTACGCCGGTACGCCGTTCCAGCATTATTCTGGGTGAAGGACTTGCCAGGATCGGTTTCGCGCTGTTGGGTGCAGTTTTTATTATCGTCGTTGGTCATTTCTTTTTTAATTTTACGCTGATCCATGGTGTCACTACCGTATTAAACATGCTGATTCTATCCATAATAGGCCTTGTAGTTTTTATGGGTTTTGGATTTGTAGTATCAGGAATTGCCAAGAGTGAGAGTACAATTCCGCCTATCTCCAATATAATCACCCTCCCTCAATTCCTGCTTTCCGGTACTTTTTTCTCTATTGATAATTTCCCTTCATGGCTGCAACCAATCAGCAAGGCACTGCCACTCACCTATCTGAACGATGCGATGAGACTAATTGCTTTTGAAGGTGCAGGACTGTGGGATGTAAGGCAACAGATACTGATTATGCTGATCTGGGGTATTGGTATCTACGCGCTGGCAGTCAAAGTGTTTAAATGGGAATAATTTTATCCTCAATTCCAAGCCTTTAAGTCTAAATTTTATTTTAACTTTGAACATAACCTAGTAATTGTAATATTTACACTAAGGATATAAAACAACTTAAAACAAATCAAATGAGTTTAATTATTGATGTTCATGCAAGGCAAATCCTCGATTCACGAGGTAATCCTACTGTTGAAGTAGAAGTAATCACTGAAAATGGCCAGATGGGCCGTGCTGCCGTACCTTCTGGTGCAAGTACTGGTAAACATGAGGCTGTTGAGCTCAGAGACGGAGATAAAAACGTCTACATGGGTAAAGGAGTACTTAAAGCAGTTGAGAACGTTAACAAGAAAATTGCTAAAGAACTGCAGGGTATCGATGTTTTCGAACAAAACCTGATCGATAAAGCTATGATCGACCTTGATGGGTCTGAAAATAAAGGAAACTTAGGTGCTAATGCAATTTTAGGCGTTTCACTTGCGGTAGCTAAAGCAGCAGCACAAGAAAGCAGACAACCATTATACCGCTATATAGGTGGTGTAAATGCAAATACATTACCTGTTCCGATGATGAACATTCTGAATGGCGGTGCCCATGCAGATAACAAAATCGATTTCCAGGAATTTATGATCATGCCTTTAGGTGCAAGCAGTTTCTCTGAAGCACTTCAAATGGGTACTCAGGTCTTCCATCACCTGAAAGATGTATTGAAGAAAAAAGGTTATTCAACTAACGTTGGTGATGAAGGTGGTTTTGCACCAAACATCGGTTCAAATGTTGAGGCTATCGAAACTGTACTGACGGCTATCGAAACTGCTGGTTTCACACCGGGTAAAGATATCTGGATCGCTATGGATGCTGCTGCATCTGAAATGTACGATTCAAAAACAAAAACTTATAACTTCCACAAATCTTCAGGCGAGAAATTATCTTCTGATGAGATGGTGAAATACTGGGTAGACTGGGCTAATAAATACCCGATCATCTCTATTGAAGATGGTCTGGATGAAGATGACTGGGCTGCATGGGAAGCATTAACGCTTGCTATCGGTAACAAAGTACAGTTAGTAGGTGATGACTTGTTCGTAACTAACGTAAAACGTTTACAACAAGGTATTGATAAGAGCATTGCTAACTCTATTCTGGTTAAAGTAAACCAAATCGGTTCCCTGACAGAAACTATCAATGCAGTTTCATTAGCTCAGAACAGTGGTTATACTTCAGTAATGAGTCATCGTTCAGGAGAAACTGAAGATACAACGATAGCTGACCTTGCAGTAGCATTAAACTGTGGACAGATCAAAACCGGTTCTGCTTCACGTTCTGACAGGATCGCGAAATACAACCAGTTGATACGTATTGAAGAAGAATTAGGTTCTGCAGCACGTTTCATTGGAAAAGACTTCAAATTCCTGAAAAAATAAGCTGACCTTCAGCATTATAAGGGATTTTAATCCTTTAAAAACATCCGCGAAATACCAGCGGATGTTTTTTTTTATCTATTTCCTGCATAAATGATATTTTCATGGGTTGAGGAGAGACCGGTAAATCTTTTTTATATGCAAGGCAATTATATTGTACATAAAAAGGAATTTATGTAAGTTTGATACAATGAACAGATTATTCGACATTTTCAGAAACAAATACTTCCTGTCAACCGCAGCGTTTGCGGTATGGATGTTATTTTTCGACAAGAATGATATGCTCTCTCAATATGAATACCGCACAGAAGTCCATAAACTCCAGCAAGAGAAAGATTTTTATGAGATAGAAACCGCCAAGGTAAAAAAGGATCTCAACGAATTGAACACCAATCTCAATACTGCAGAGAAATTTGCCCGCGAAAAGTATTTCATGAAAAAGGATAACGAAGATGTCTTTGTGATTATCCGCGAAGATGCTAAAGACTAGTAGCCGAATTTAGGCAGCGCCAGTTTATACCTTACTACAAATATCCGCAAAGCGAAAATAAATACAATCACCAGGATCTTGGTTACATCCGCTTTCAGGTTAAACTGCAGCAGAGCGAAATAAAGTAACCCTCCACTAATACAAGCAGTCGCGTAGATCTCTTTTCTGAAAATCAGTGGTATAGTGTTCAACAACGTATCCCTGATAATTCCACCAAAACATCCTGTAATCGTTCCAAGGGCAATGCAGATACCCGGGCTGAGCCCAAAGGCTATCCCCTTTTGAATGCCGAGTACCGTAAAAAGTCCGAGTCCCAGTGAATCGAACAGGAAAAGGGTGATCTTGAATTTCTTGATATGAGTTTTGAAAAAGATAGTCAGCAGGGACGTAATCAGAATCAGCAGACAGTAATTCACATCCCGCATCCATTTAACCGGAGTATCGCCAAGCAGCATATCCCTTACAGTACCTCCACCGATAGAAGTCACAAAAGCTATGATCAATACTCCGAACGGGTCAAGACGCCGCTGCATAGCCGCAAATGAGCCTGAAATCGCAAAAGCAATCGTCCCCAATATTTCAATTGTTTGTGTGGTGGTGAATTCCATATCTTACCCTAATGTGCGAATTAAACCTGATGAAGAAAAAGAAAGCGCATAAAAAAAGGTAAAGCCCCATAATCTATGAAGCTTTACCTTTTTTATATTAATTCGAGCCTATAACATTCCGCCGCAAACAGACAGTACTTGTCCGGTTACATAAGCACTCATATCGGACGCTAAGAATACACAGACATTAGCCACATCTTCGGCTTCTCCGGCACGTTTCAATGGAATACCATCTTCCCAGCCTTTAACCACTTTAGGATCGAGTACTTCAGTCATTTCTGTTCTGATAAAGCCAGGAGCCACGACATTTGTACGGATATTTCTCGAACCCAGCTCTTTAGCAACTGATTTAGAAAAACCGATAATTCCTGCCTTTGAAGCCGCATAATTAGCCTGCCCCGCATTACCCTGAACACCAACTACAGAACTTAAATTGATAAATACACCCTTCCGGTTTTTCATCATAATTTTCGAAGCTGCCTTAGTCACATTAAATACAGATTTAAGGTTCACATTCAATACATCATCCCAGTTCTCTTCGCTCATACGCATCAGTAAACCGTCTTTCGTAATCCCTGCATTGTTAACTACAATGTCAAGTGTTCCAAAATCTGCAATGATATCAGCAATCAATTTTTCAGCTTCATCAAATTTAGATGCATCGGAACGATACCCTTTTACCGTTGTACCGTATGCCTGAAGTTCTTGCTCTAAAGCCTGCCCTTTCTCGACAGAAGATAAATAAGTAAACGCTACATGAGCTCCCTGCTCCGCAAATTTCTCCGCGATCTTACGGCCAATCCCTTTAGAAGCACCAGTAATCAATGCTGTTTTTCCTGCTAATAATTTCATTCGTATATTTTTTTAATCTGTGCTGATTCTGCGACCACCACATTTTCAATTAGTTTATTTCAGTATGCCGTTTGCCAGCAATTAAATAGCCGGCTCCTGCTGACTAAGGCAGTGAAAGCTTCCTAGTCCCCAGATGATGTCAGTCGAATCAATACCAACAACTTCCCTATCGGGAAATGCCTGACGGATAATTTCCAATGCAGGTTCGTCATTTACATCACGAAAAGTAGGTACAATTACTGCAGCATTTGCAATATAGAAATTTGCATAGGAAGCAGGTAACCTTGTATCTTCATAAATCACAGGTGAAGGCATAGGTAACTTTAGAATGTGTAAAGGCTCTCCATTTAATAAGCGCATAGCCTTTAACTCTTCCAGGTTTTCCTGAAGCAAGAGATAATTCTCATCAAGAGGATTAGATTCTACCACAGTTAATACCGTATTAGCGTTTACAAATCTGGTGATATCATCAATATGCCCATCAGTGTCATCACCGACAATACCGTCTCCAACCCAAAGTACCTGTTCAGCTCCGTAACACTCCTTCAGAAAGGTTTCGATCTGTTCCTGGTTCAGTTCCGGGTTTCTATTCTCGTTCAACAAACATGCTCTGGAAGTCAAAATAGTACCAGCCCCGTTAAACTCCACAGAACCTCCTTCCATAACTATCCCAGGGTGAAATACAGGCAGACCAAAATGATCACCTATGCGTGTTGGAATAACGTCATCCTGCTCAAAAGGAGGATATTTACCTCCCCAAGCGTTATAACCCCAGTCCGCGATCATTTTAGGTTCAGCAGCTCCAGGATTTACCAGAAATGCAGGCCCGTGATCCCGGCACCAGGCATCATTACTTGGATTAAAATAGAATTCAATCTGACTAAGGTCTGCGCCAGCTTCCACTAACTTACTGGTAGCAAAAGCTTTGGTAGCTTCGTCATTCACATTGATTCTTACCTTTTCACCTTTAGCCACAACCTTAATGAATTCGCAATAAGGCGCATAAATCTTATCCAGTTTTCCAGGCCATGATGCCTCTTTATGAGGCCATGTCAGCCAGGTAGCTTCATGTTTTTCCCATTCAGCCGGAAAGCGGTATCCCGCTTTCTTCGGCGAATTATCAAATAGACTCGTCATCTAAATATCTTTTAGTGATTTGTCCGTAACTATCAATTCTTCTGTCCCTTAAAAAAGGCCAGTGTGTCCGGTAACTATCCGACTTAGAAAGATCAAGTTCTACAACCTTCAATTCCTCTGCACTATGAGAAGCCTGGTATAACAACGAGCCAAAAGGATTAGACACAAAGGAACCTCCCCAGAAAGAAACACCTGCTTCTTCTCCCACACGGTTAATACTAACTACAGGTATGCCATTGGCAATAGCGTGGGAACGCTGAATAGTCTGCCATGCGTTATACTGCTCTTTATTGGTTTCTTCATCCTGAGTAGTTGCCCAGCCAATAGCTGTCGGGTAAACCAGGAAATCTGCTCCCATAAGCGCTGTTAAACGAGCAGCTTCAGGGTACCACTGATCCCAGCAGATCAATACACCAATTTTCGCATATTTAGTTTTGAACACCTTATAACCAAGATCACCAGGTGTAAAATAAAATTTCTCATAAAATCCCGGATCATCAGGAATATGCATCTTACGGTACTTACCAAGGTAAGCGCCATCAGCATCCAGTACAGCAGTTGTATTGTGGTAGATTCCAGCTGCTCTTTTTTCAAAGAGAGAAGCAATGATTACCACGTTCAGTTCTGCTGCAATTACCGATAAGGCATCTGTAGACGGACCCGGAATACTTTCTGCCAGTTTGAAGTTGTCATAGTTCTCTTCATCGCAGAAATAAAGCGAGGTAAAAAGCTCCTGCAGACAGACAACCTGTGCCCCCTGTGCTGCAATTTCACGGATTTTTACGATTGCTTTATCTAAATTTTCTTGTTTGTTACTGGTACAACTCATCTGCACCAATCCAACTTGTACTTTAGCCATTCTTTATCAACAAATAATTTATTGCAAAGTTAGCCAAAAAAAATAAAAGATGTGTGTAAGCTTCAGGAACCAATAGTGTCTCTGTATTCCTGCTGTAAAGCGAAAAGGCAGGCCGCACAAAGGCAGCTCTCATAGTTTTCACTAATGTACTGTACTTCATTCAGGTCCAGATGAACCACACTGCACTGGCATTTGGTATAAGAATTGGCCTTACACTCTATAGGTGTACCACAGCGTTCGCAAGGTATGATTTCGTGTTTAGCCATTATTACAAAGATACAAGATCAGGAATTAATGCAATTCTGCTTGCCGTTTAAAATGACAATAGGTTTACGGCATAATAAATTCCCTTTTAAATAAAAAGGCTGCTTAACAGAGTTAAACAGCCTTGTAAATTATAATATAATTATGAATTAACCTGAACAGCTAATACAACCTTCTTCCATTGAACATACCGGGCCATCAGTAATTTCCTCCACTGCCTGATCAATCTGAGCCGGAATAACGGGTTCCATATTTTTACCAGCCTGATTCTCTACAGTAAATTTAACCGCTTGGGAGGCAGCCTGCGTACGTAAATAATACATACCTGTTTTCAAACCTTTCTTCCAGGCATAGAAATGCATCGAGGTCAGTTTAGAAGTATTTGGAGCATTGATAAACAGATTCAGCGATTGTGACTGGCAGATATAAGCTCCCCTGTCAGCAGCCATATCGATGATACTGCGCATTTTAATTTCCCATACTGTTTTGTAAAGTTCTTTGATATAGTCAGGAATCTCTGCAATATGCTGAATAGATCCGTTAGCGAGGATAATCCTGTCTTTCATAGCCGGAGTCCATAAACCAAGAGCGACCAGGTCTTTCAACAAATGTTTATTAACGACGATAAACTCTCCGCTTAATACTCTTCTTGTATAAATATTTGACGTATATGGCTCAAAACATTCATTATTACCCAGAATCTGAGATGTCGATGCAGTAGGCATTGGCGCTACAAGCAGCGAGTTACGTACACCATCTTTCATTACTTTGGTACGTAAAGTTTCCCAGTCCCAACGATTACTTTCCGGTTTAACATTCCAAAGATCAAACTGGAATTTACCTTTTGACAATGGAGAACCCTCGAAAGTCTGATAAGCACCTTCTTTAACTGCCAGATCATGAGAAGCAGTCATTGCAGCAAAATAGATCGTTTCAAAAATCTCTTTGTTGAGCTCTTTTGCAGCTTCACTCTCGAAAGGTAAACGCATCAGAATAAAAGCATCTGCCAATCCTTGTACACCCAGCCCAACCGGACGGTGGCGCATATTGGAATTTCTTGCTTCTTCGATTGGATAGTAATTGTGATCTATGATTTTGTTCAGGTTAATTGTAACCTGGTAAGTGACGTCATATAAACGCTGATGATCGAACTCCCCGTTAATAACATAACGCGGCAATGCCAGGGAAGCCAGGTTACAAACAGCAACCTCATCTTTAGACGTATATTCAATAATTTCGGTACAAAGGTTAGAGCTTTTGATTGTACCCAGATTCTGCTGATTAGATTTACTGTTCGCAGCGTCCTTATATAACAAATAAGGCGTACCGGTTTCTATCTGTGAATCCAGAATAGCAAACCATAATTCCTGCGCTTTGATAGTTTTACGCGCTCTTCCTTCTTTTTCGTAACGCTCGTATAAAGCATTAAACTCTTCACCGAAGCAATCTGCCAGACCAGGAGCTTCATGCGGACAGAATAAACTCCAGTCCTCATTAGCTTCCACACGTTGCATAAACAAATCACTTACCCAAAGGGCATAGAATAGGTCACGCGCACGCATTTCCTCTTTACCATGATTTTTACGCAGGTCCAGGAATGCGATTACATCAGCATGCCATGGCTCAAGATAGATAGCAAAAGCACCTTTCCGCTTGCCACCACCCTGATCTACATAACGAGCAGTATCATTAAATACCTTTAGCATAGGAACAATACCGTTACTGGTTCCATTGGTACCGCTGATATAAGAACCAGTAGCACGCACATTATGAATACTCAGTCCGATACCACCTGCACTCTGAGATATCTTAGCAGTTTGTTTTAACGTATCATAGATTCCCTCAATACTATCATCCTGCATAGTTAACAGGAAGCAGGAAGACATCTGTGGTTTTGGAGTCGCTGCATTAAATAACGTAGGGGTAGCGTGTGTAAACCAACGCTCACTCATTAGGTTATATGTAGCAATTGCACTTTCGATATCTGATTTGTGGATACCTACAGCAACACGCATAAATAGATGTTGCGGACGCTCCACAATCTGACCGTTTACTTTAAGCAAATAAGATTTTTCAAGTGTTTTGAACCCGAAGTAATCAAAACCAAAATCACGGTCATAAATAATAGTGCTGTCCAAAAGGTCTGCATTCTCCTGGATAACCTCCCAAACGTCTTCTGCAATTAGCGAAGCAGACTTATCCGTTTTAGGATCTATATATTTGTACAACATTTCCATCGTCTTAGAAAACGACTTCGTGGTGTTCTTATGTAAATTTGACACAGCAATTCTTGAGGCAAGCAAAGCATAATCCGGATGCTTTGTAGTCAGGGAAGCTGCTGTTTCCGCAGCCAGGTTATCCAGCTCGGATGTGGTAACGCCGTCATACAGACCTTCAATTACCTTTTTAGCCACATCAATAGGATCAACCAGCTCTGCATTAAAGCCATAGCAGAGTTTTTCGATGCGTGCTGTAATTTTATCAAACCGCACGGCTTCTTTGCGGCCATCTCTTTTTTCTACGAACATATCTCTTTATTTTTTGACCATGCCGGTGCAAGCCGGCCGGAAATTAATTAATTATCTAAAAATCATCATCAAGTGAGAAAGCCGATGCTTTGTCTTCCGAAGAAGTTAATACTCCACTTTTCTGATAGTCACCAACCCTTTTCTCAAAGAAGTTTGTTTTGCCCTGCAGGGAGATCATCTCCATGAAATCAAACGGATTAGTTGCATGATATATTTTATCATAGCCGAGTTCAGCTGACCATCTGTCTGCTACAAATTCAATGTACTGAGACATTAGTTTTGCATTCATACCAATTAAAGCAACAGGCAATGCATCAGTCACAAATTCTTTTTCAATTTCAACTGCATTTTTGATGATACCATGTACTGCTTCCTGTGTTAACCTGTTCTTCAGCATTTTGTACAGCAGGCAGGCGAATTCGCAATGCATCCCCTCATCCCTGGAGATCAACTCATTACTGAATGTAAGCCCTGGCATCAGACCACGTTTTTTCAACCAGAAGATTGAACAGAAACTTCCGCTGAAGAAAATACCTTCAACAGCAGCAAATGCAACCAATCTTTCTGCAAAATTTCCGTTGTCAATCCAGCGCAATGCCCATTCCGCTTTTTTCTTTACGCAGGGAACCGTATCTATTGCATGGAAAAGCCTGTCTTTTTCTGCTTCATCTTTAATATAAGTATCGATCAGCAAAGCGTAAGTTTCCGAATGAATGTTTTCCATCATGATCTGGAAACCATAAAAACAGCGGGCTTCCGGTAACTGCACTTCGCTCATGAAGTTTACCGCCAGGTTTTCGTTTACAATACCGTCGCTCGCAGAAAAGAAGGCCAGAATATGAGAAATGAAGTGACGCTCACCATCATTCAGATTATCCCAGTGTTTCTGATCGTCAGAAAGATCAATTTCTTCAGCGGTCCAGAAACTGGCTTCGCTCTTTTTGTACATCTCCCAGATTTCAGGATACTTGATGGGCAAAAGCACAAAACGGTCTTTATTTTCTCTCAGTAATACTTCTTCTTCTTCTACCATAGGATTTATTTTTATTTGACGTCTCTCCAGCATGACTTCACCACTACATTCATTCCTTCGGCAGGCGGAGTGGATTTTTTAAAACGTGAAGCTGGCATAGAAAAACTTAATGATTTAACAATTAAACGTTTACACGTAAACTACGGACTAACCCCCGGTTACTTTTGTTATAAACAAATATAATCCCTGCGACTTTCAAACAATAGCAATAGTTGTTCACAAGCGGACGTAGTTATCCACACTGTGCGAAAAAACTGACAGATTGTTTACGGATTAGATTTGGACTATGAAGGTGTCGCTGTTGAAGAAATTACGATTCAACGTCGTAGGAGATCTTTACTTTAGAGTGGCCTTTGCCAAAAATACCTATTTCTTTCGCGGCACTCTCGGAAACATCAATAATGTATTTTTTGGTGAAGGGCCCGCGGTCGTTGATTTTTACCGTAACGCTTTTCCCATTACTTATATTGGTAACCGTAACCATTGTTCCGAAAGGGAGGGAACGATGCGCAGCTGTAAAACGACTCTTCCGATACCGGACACCACTGGACGTTTTGCGGCCCTCAAACTTTCTATGATAGTAAGTAGCAAGACCACTTTTTATAGTTGCTGTACTGTCTAACCCTGTAGTATCTTCCTGCGCCTGAACTTTTAAAAACAGGAATATGCTGCATAAAAGCAAACAATATTTCATATCATTTTTGTTGGTGAAGAGCCAAAGATAAACAAAAAACATCTACCCCTCCAAAACAAAAATACCCAATGACCTGATCATCGGGTATTTACGTAATTCCGAACTTGCTTTACTTCGCGTCAGGAACGAAATTCATAGAGACTGAGTTGACACAATGACGTGTACTTTTAGCGGTAAATCCTTCACCAACAAATACGTGTCCGAGGTGGGCTTTACAGTTTGCACATACGATTTCGGTACGTGATCCGTCAGCATCCGGAATACGTAAAACGGCCCCTTTTATCTCATCGTCAAAACTTGGCCATCCGCACTGTGCATCAAATTTAGTCTCTGAACGGTACAAAGGTGCATTGCATCTTTTACAGGTATAAGTACCTTTTGCTGTATTATTGAGTAATTCACCGGTTCCCGGATACTCGGTCCCTTTGCGGACAATTACATCTTCTTCTTCCTTGGTTAATTTATTCCATTCCATAGCATTCGTGTTTTTTTTAACCGGAACCTGAGCAGGTTTCTGGGCACATGCCTGCAGACTACCCAGCAAGAGGAATCCGGCAAACAGTACTAAATTATTGATTATTGAACTTAAACGTTTCATATGTATGTAATTGTTTTAAGAGAATGAACAAACTGGATTCCCAGGGATCTTCTGTGTCATTTCATATACGGCTAACGCAAACATCCGGATTTAATTACAGGGCAAAAAAAAACCTTCCCGGATTTGCCGGAAAGGTTTTGAGGATGATTAATCCAAAAACTATTTTTTAAGCAGTTCAGCCATAGCTTCACCGATTTCAGCAGGACTTTCTACCACACGGATACCACACTCAGCCATAATTTTCATTTTGGCAGCAGCAGTATCGTCAGCACCACCAACAATCGCACCGGCATGACCCATTCTACGGCCTGCAGGAGCAGTTTGTCCAGCGATAAAACCTACAACTGGTTTTGTGCCATTTTCTTTAATCCATAAAGCAGCTTCTGCTTCCATACCACCACCGATTTCACCAATCATGATGATACCTTCAGTTTCAGGATCGTTCATTAGCAATTCAACCGCTTGTTTGGTTGTTGTACCAATGATCGGGTCACCACCAATACCGATAGCAGTAGTAATGCCTAAACCAGCTTTAACAACCTGGTCAACTGCTTCATAAGTAAGCGTTCCTGATTTAGAAACAACACCAACTGTACCTTTTTTGAAGATAAAACCTGGCATAATACCAATTTTAGCTTCATCAGCAGTAATGATACCAGGACAGTTAGGACCGATTAAACGGCAGTCTTTATCAGCAATATATTCTTTAACCTGAATCATATCCTTTGTCGGGATACCTTCAGTAATACATACAATAACTTTAATTCCAGCTTCAGCAGCTTCCATGATAGCGTCCGCAGCAAATGCTGGTGGAACAAAGATGATAGATACATTAGCGCCAGCTTTATCAACTGCATCTTTAACCGTGTTAAAAACCGGTCTTTCCAGATGAGTTTGTCCGCCCTTACCAGGAGTAACCCCGCCAACTACATTAGTTCCGTATTCTATCATTTGTGAAGCATGGTAAGTACCTTCATTTCCGGTAAAACCTTGTACAATTACTTTCGAATCTTTATTTACTAAAACACTCATGTATCTATTTTTTTTTATGCAAATCTAAGATTATTGAATGGAATGCCAAATCCTATTTGTCACAATAATAAAAAGAAAAAAACTTAAGATTTCACTATCCCGCCTGAATGGAACTGAAGATCATACAACCGTTTATAATAGCCATCTATTTTCAATAATTCCTGATGCGTTCCCCGCTCCATAATCTCGCCCTTTTCCAGCACAATAATCTGATCTGCTTTCTGAATAGTAGAAAGACGGTGAGCAATGACAATTGAGGTACGATCCTGCATCAGATTATCTATAGCGTGCTGAATAAGCATTTCAGTCTCCGTATCAACAGACGAAGTAGCCTCATCCAGCACTAATATGGAAGGGTTATGAACGAGTGCCCTGATGAACGAAATAAGCTGCGCTTGTCCCGCAGAAAGTGTGGCACCACGCTCCATTACATTATACTGATAACCACCCGGCAACTGCATAATAAAGTCATGTGCACCCACTTTTCGAGCCGCATCCACTACCCGATCCAGGCCGATATCCGGATTATTTAATGTAATATTATTATAGATAGTGTCGGAAAACAGGAAAACATCCTGTAATACAGTAGCAATATGTCCACGGAGGTAGCTCAATTCATAATCCCTTATCTGGTGCCCATCGATAGTAACTTCCCCGCTGGTAATTTCATAAAATCGATTTAAAATATTTATAGTTGAAGACTTTCCTGCACCCGTGGCACCTACCAGTGCGACCGTCTGCCCAGCCTTAACTTCAAAGCTCAGATCACGCAGTACATGCTGTCCTTCCACATAGGAAAACCAAACCTTATTGAAGCGGATATTCCCTGCCATTACCGCAGGTTGAAGTGTTCCTTCATTCACTGTCATTTCCTGCGTATCCAGCACTTTAAATACACGCTCTGCTCCGACCATCCCCATCTGAAGAGTGTTGAATTTATCTGCAAGTTCACGGATCGGGCGGAATAACATACCGATATATAGAATAAATTCCGCAATGGTACCTGGTGTTACATCCAGTGGTTTAGCGAGGATACTTTTAGACCCGTACCAGACGAGCAGTCCTAATGACATTGCCGAGATGACCTCTACAACCGGAAAAAATATAGAATAATACCAGTTGGACCGGATATTCGCATCTCTGTAACGTTCATTGATCTGTACGAATTTGCGGTACTCTTGCTTCTCCCTCGCAAAATACTGGATAATGGAAATTCCGGTGATATGTTCCTGGAGATAAGTATTCAGGTTAGACACTTCCGATCTGATCTCCTGGAATGCAGATTTAATCGCCTTCTGAAACACAGAAGTAGCGACCATTAAAATTGGCATCGGCAATAGTACAACGACAGTAAGTTCCCAGTCAGCATAAAACATCACCCCGATAATGACAATAACCTGCAGTATATCTCCGATAATCACGATCAGGCCTTCAGAGAAAATATCAGAAATTGTTTCCAGATCTGAAACAGTTCTGGTAATCAGCTGCCCAATTGGTGTCTTATCAAAATACTTTAGTTTTAGCCGGCTGATATGGTTAAACACATTGATCCGAAGATCGCGGATAGCCGATTGTCCCAGCGTATTGGTGAGTAAAGTATGACTGTATTGTACTACACTCTGCAACACCAGCAGTACCAGCATCACAACGGTCATCATTAATAGTCCGTTGTACTCCCCTTTCAGGATATAGTTATCGAGCGTATATTTAATCAGAAACGGACGGACTGGCGCAAGCAATGCCAGTAAAATCGTAAGGATAACAGACCAGATAAAAATACGCCTGTAGGGTTTAACATACTGAAAGACCCGTTTCAGCAAACTCACATTAAATGCATCGCCCGTAATTTTTGACATATTAATCTACATATGGATAAACAATCCTGACCAGATAAAGACCACAGGCAGGCACCGACTGGCCGGCGTTGCTCCTGTTTTTGCTGCGTATAATCTCTTCCAGTTCACTGGCACCAATCTCGTGTCTTCCTACCATGACCAGCGTCCCTACAATTGCCCGGACCATGTTACGCAAAAAACGATCTGCAGTGATACAAAAAACGAGACCATTTTCGGTTTCCCTGAAAGAGGCCGCGGTAATCTTACAATTATTTGTTGCAGTTGAAGTGTTCGATTTACTGAAACTGCTGAAATCGGTATACTGCATCAGTTGTGCAGCAGCGACATTCATCGCTTCGATATCGAGTACTCCCTTATATAACCAGGATCTCCCCAGGCTAAAAGGATCTTTCCGGAAATGGAAATGATATTCATAAGAACGGGCAGTGGCGTCGAAACGTGCATGCGCAGTTTCATGAACTTTAAAGATCCGGCTGACAGCAATCTGATAGGGAAGCAAAGCGTTGATATTACTAACAGCGGAAACCGCACGCTCTTCACTGATCCCTGCCAGGTCTGCATGAGCAAAAAATTGCGTTGCATGCACGCCCGCATCAGTACGGCCACAGCCAAGTGTTTCTATCGGCTGCCTAAAGAAAACAGAAAGTGCGCGGTCCAGCTCCTGCTGAACGGTTACCGCATTTGGCTGCACCTGCCAGCCATGATATGCTGTGCCGTCATAAGCCAGTTCAATAAAAAAACGTTGCGTATCCAATATCAGACAAAAATACTTTTTTCCAATTAACAAGACAGGCGTTTAATTGTGATTTAATATATTTGTTGCAAATTATTAAATTGATATGATACAAAGAGTACAGTCTGTATGGCTTTTTCTGGCAGCAATTACATTGCTTATCCTGTTGATCCTTCCATTAGTTACTCGTCAGGCTGAGGCTGGAGAAATCTGGTTTCAGATAGGCGGAATCTATGAAAAAACCAATACCGCTTTCCGCCAAGTGGTTTCTCAGACTGCGCTTTTCGGATTGACCCTTGTAACTGGCCTGCTTTGTCTTGTCAATATCTTTTTTTTCAAAAACCGCGACCTGCAGAAAAAACTAATCTGGTTGATTTCCGTCTTCATTATTGGATTATCAGTGTGGGCAGGTATGGCAGCAACCGCACTTCCGGGAGGACTTGAAGGTGCTTCATTCCACGTGGGGGTAGGACTTCCTGTAATCGCATTGATATTTTGTGCACTGGCTTACAGGGGAATCCGTCAGGATGAGCTCCTTATTCGTTCTGCTGACAGACTCCGATAGACCCCTCTATATTATTATTTGGTTATGTACCAAACAAATACCGGAAAATAAGCGTACCTTTGCGGCTTAATAAATAAAGTTATAATGACAAACCCATTTAAATTATTGGGGATAAGTGATGACGTTGTTAATGCCGTAAAGGATTTAGGTTTCGAAAATCCAACACCTATTCAGGAACAAGCTATTCCTGTGCTGTTAGAGGGCAATAACGATTTTGTTGGTTTGGCCCAAACAGGAACAGGAAAAACGGCAGCATTCGGATTGCCGCTTATTGAACTGATAGATTTCAATACGAACAAGCCTCAGGCATTAATTCTATGCCCTACCAGAGAGCTTTGCTTGCAGATCGCTAGCGACATCAAAAATTATTCAAAAAACACGCCTGGTGCTAGTGTTGTTGCCGTATATGGTGGCGCAAACATTATGCAGCAATTGCGTGAAATCAGAAACGGTGTACAAATAGTTGTGGCTACACCGGGTCGTATGTTAGATATTATCGGTCGTAAGGCTATTGATTTCAGTAATGTGAAATACGTAGTTCTTGATGAAGCTGATGAAATGCTGAACATGGGCTTCCAGGAAGACATTAATGATATTTTGTCTACTACTCCTGACGACAAGAAAACATGGTTATTCTCAGCGACTATGCCGCCTGAGGTAAGGAAAATAGCCCGGAACTATATGGATAACCCTACGGAGTTAACCATGGGAACCAAAAATACTGGTAACGTAAATATTGAGCATGAGTACTATATCGTACGTGCAAGAGATAAATATGCTGCTTTAAAACGTATTGTAGATTTTAATCCTGAAATTTTCGCTGTTGTTTTTTGTAAAACCAAAATGGATACACAAGACGTAGCTGAAAACCTGATTAAAGACGGCTATAACGCCGATGCTTTACACGGTGACCTTTCACAACAACAACGTGACAAGGTAATGCAGCGTTTCCGTGACCGCAATATGCAGTTATTGATCGCTACAGACGTAGCAGCACGTGGTATTGACGTAAACAACGTAACACACGTAATCAACTATTCCCTTCCGGATGAAATTGAAAGTTACACACACAGAAGTGGTCGTACAGGAAGAGCTGGTAAAACAGGTATCTCAATCTGTATCATCAACTCTAAAGAGATCGGTAAAATCCGTCAGATTGAGCGTATAATTGGTAAATCATTTACCAAAGCTGAATTGCCTACAGGATTTGACGTGTGTGAAAAACAACTGTTCTCCCTGGTTCATAAAGTTCACAATGTTGAAGTTAATGATGGCCAGATTGACCAGTACATTCCAAGAATCATGGATGAATTTGCTGAATTAAGCAAAGAAGACGTGATCAAACGTTTTGCTTCACTCGAGTTTAACCGTTTCCTGGAATATTACAAAAACGCACCGGATCTGAATGCAGCTGCAGATGATCGTGGCGATCGCGGAGAACGTGGTGCCAGAGGCGCGAGAAACAGTGATTATACCCGTTTATTTATCAACGTTGGTTCAGTAGATGAATTCACCAGAGGTGACTTATTATCTTTTGTTTGCAACAACGGTAAAATCAGCGGTAAAAACATTGGTAAAATTGATCTTAAAGGTGTTTATTCATTCTTCGAGGTTGAAAATGCAAGTGTAGATACCTTATTCAGCAATTTCAAAGACATCCAGTTTAACAACCGTGGTGTAAGAATCGAAAAATCAGGTGATGCAGCTGAAAGCACAAGCCGCGGTGGTGGCGAACGCAGAGGCGGTTTCGGTGGTGGCGAAAGAAAAAGCTATAGTGGTGGCGGAGAACGCAAAAGTTACGGTGGTGGCGAAAGAAAAAGCTACGGTGGCGGTGACAGAAGATCATCTGGCGGAAGCGGCAGACGTGAAGGTGGCAGCAGCACTGGTGGCGGCGGATTCAGAGATTTCTCTGGAAAACCACGTGAGGGCAGCGGTGAAAGAAGACGCAGATCTTAATCATCTCCCATTCAATCCAAATAAAAAAAGCCAGGCATATCGCCTGGCTTTTTTTATTTGGATTTACGGCTAATAGTATATGCCTGTACTTCACGGAAGTATTAACCAGAGATTAACAGAGTCATGTGCTGGTTTCGTCAACATATCCTTCATAGTTCGTTCACTGTTTCTTCGGACTTCCTTCGTACTTCCTTCGATCGGATTTGAAGAAAGTATGAAGGAAGATAGAATGTAATCGCAACGAGATTCGATACAATGACGAAACACACTCTATCGTATGACGATAATTGAATAGAAGCTTTTACAAAAAGACTGACAAAAAAAAGAGAGGGTATATCATTGTCAAAACATGATATACCCTCTCTTTTTTTTGTTCTTTTTTAATAGCCTGCGCCGGTATCATTTCCCCTCGGATCGGCACCCGTTTCCAGTAAACCATCCTTTCGGATCAGGATCGCATCTACCCTACCCATCGGACCTCTTGGCGTTATCTTATAACCTTTACCCTCGAGATTTTTACGAGTTTCCGGGCTAATTGCTCCTTCCTCTACATACACCTCATCCGGCAGCCATTGATGATGGAACCTTGGGGCAGCAACTGCAGACTGCATGTCTTTACCAAAGGCTAGTACATTCAATATAGTCTGATAAACTGAGGTTATAATAGTCGATCCTCCCGGCGTTCCCACAACCATTCTAAGCTGCCCGTTTTCTTCTATTATAGTGGGAGTCATTGAGCTCAGCATTCTTTTACCTGCAATAATTGAATTAGCTTCTCCTCCTACAAGGCCATACATATTAGGTGTACCCGGTTTCACAGAGAAATCATCCATTTCATTATTCAGAATAAAACCACCACCATTAACAACCACCAGCGAGCCATAGGAACCATTCAATGTCGTGGTAGCAGAAACAGCATCTCCTTGATTATCGACGATAGAATAATGAGTTGTTTGCTCACTTTCATAAACTGGCAATTTACCTTCGCTAACCTCAGAACTTGGCGTAGCCTTGCTAAAGTTCAGATCTTTTATTCTGGAAAGCATGTAATTTGTATCTAATAATGCTTTTTGCGGCACTTTAAAGAAATCGGGATCACCAAGGTATCCAGCGCGGTCGGCATAGGCTCTTCTTTCCGTTTCTACCATCAACTGAACGGTCGAATCACGCTGGAAACCCCATTCCTTTAAAGGAAAACGGGAAGCTTGTTTAAGCATAGTTAGCAGAGCAATCCCGCCACTGGAAGGAGGTGGCATAGAAATCACATTATAATTCAGATAGGAACCTTTTAACGGCGTTCTCCATACAGCCCTGTAGTCTTTCAGATCTGCAGCGGTGATCAGTCCTGAAGTATGTGCCATAGACTTCACTATAGCCGCAGCTACAGGTCCGTCATAGAAACCTCCACGACCTTTATCACGGATGAGTCTTAGCGTCTTAGCGAGTTGCGGCTGTTTAAGCAGATCGCCCTCTTTCCAAAGCCCGTCCTTTACAAAAGCTGGTTTGTAATCATTGTATTTTAAAAAACCTTCTTTATTCTTATTCAGCTCAGCAGCCTGTTGGCTGGTTAACTTAAAACCGTTAGCAGCGAGATCTATAGCTGGCTGCAAGTCTTTCTTCCAGCTGATTTTACCATATTTAAAATGGGCGCGGACCATGCCGTCTACTGTACCAGGGACACCAGATGCCAGTGCACCATATAAACTTTTATCTGTAATCGCGTTTCCTTTCTCATCAAGATACATATCTCGTTTCGCCTTACCAGGAGCCTTTTCCCGATAGTCTAATGCATCGGTCAGGCCTTTGCTATTTCTGTAAACCAGAAAACCTCCACCTCCGATATTGCCTGCATTCGGATAGACTACAGCTAGTGCAAACTGTACAGCCACAGCAGCATCTATAGCATTGCCACCCTTTTTCAAAATCTCCACGCCCACTTTGGAAGCCTCAGGATGTGCAGTAACTACTGCAGCGTTTTTAAATTGGTTTTGCCCTTGAGCAAAAGCGGCAGTAACACTGAAGCCTTCCAGAAGCACTGCATAGAACACTGCTGAAAGGACTACTTTTTTGAATTTCATTGATAATAGATTTTATTTTATCAGCTTACAGCTACGGCGTTCAATCCGCATCTTTCATGCCATAAAGGTTGTAATAAAAAAGAGTTTTCCAAAGGTATTCAGCCTTCGGAAAACTCTCTTCCACACATCTTAAATATTCTTTACAGAAAAACCGGTATTTTATAATGTCAGAGAAAGACGGGTAAATACATATCTGCCCAGGAATCCGAATTGCGGAGCCTGATTAGGATATAAAATACCTGAAGTTCCCTGAGAACCCAATAATAATTCCTGAGGATATACGTCAAATATATTATTAGCACCGACTGTTAGCTTCAGGCTTTTAGTAAAGTTATAACCGGCACCAAGGTCGGTAATAACTCTGCCTGTCAACACCTGACGATTAGCATCTACGTTAGTGGGCTGTTCAACCTTTCCAAAATATACATTCCGGATAAAAGCATTCCATTTGCCAATTGTGTAGTCAAATGTAATATTGGATTTCATACGCGGCGTTACTTTTTCGATAAGAATACGGCTGGCATTATCCAGATAAATGTTTTCTTTTCCTGCAAGCAGCGGAGATGCATGAACCGGGCCTACAATACTGGTTTTGGTAAAAGTGGTTGCCCAGTCTGCACGTAGGTTTCCTTTACCCAGCGCTGTATTATAAGACAAGACAACATCCAGACCTTTGGTCTCTGTATTTACTGCATTGGCGAAAAACCTTGCCGTTGTTGCATTGGCCAGACGTAGCAGGTTGAAAATCTCCTTATCCTGATCAGAAGCTGTAGGTGAATTATTACCCACGAATTGTCCGGTATAAATTACACGGTCATTAA
The DNA here is from genome assembly GCF_900103515.1 of Pedobacter antarcticus. NCBI lineage: Bacteria > Pseudomonadati > Bacteroidota > Sphingobacteriia > Sphingobacteriales > Sphingobacteriaceae > Pedobacter > Pedobacter antarcticus. The sequence continues at coordinate 410,638 of NZ_FNGZ01000003.1, read as the reverse complement.
TTCTAATGAAGTACCCGTCGACAGTAATTTTCAGTTTACCCAGGTTGGAAGTAAAACCTGCACTGATACTTTTTGAAGTTTCTTGTTTCAATTTCGGAATACCCAGAAGCTGGGCAATACGGCTGTCATTCGCAAATGTGCCCGACTCTACGATATTACCATCCACATAAACTGAAGATGTAGAGCTAAAATACTGCTGATGTAATGACGGCGCCCTAAAACCCGTACTCGCTGCTGCACGCAACAGGAAAACATCTGAAAATTTATAACGCGCTGCCAGTTTTCCATTCACCGTGGAACCGAAATCTGAATAATTCTCGAAACGGGCAGCTGCATCTACGAGGAATTTTTCCGTGAAATTAAATTCGACATCGCCATAAGCTGCTACAGAGTTTCTGGATTCATTAGTCAGATTAGCCTGATTGATACCTGGGAAACCTTGCGCACCACCGGCATAGGCTGCACCATTTGGTGCAAAACGCGTAGGAATATTTCCATTTGGATCGGAAACCAGAATAGGTTTACCCTGACCGTCTACACCTACTTGCAATGCATTGCCATAATTCCTCCAGGAGCTTTCTTCGCCCGGATTGATCTTATAATTTTCATATCTGTTCTCAAATCCAAAAGCAACGTTAATTCCTTTTAATGGTCCTTCAAAGAAACGGCTGAAATCCAGATTGGTGGTATTCTGAGCGAATTCATATCCACCCGATTCAAAGGAAGTCGGAGATGCAGTAAGCATAGATGCATTTACTGAATTACCGGTTTTGAAATCGATCACATTGCGGCCGTAAGTATTACTGAAGTCTGACTTCCATTTGCCGACAGTCCCGCGGATACCAACTGCGAAAGATTGATCCAGACTATTGGTAATAATCTCAGGAAGGAATCCATTTGGATAAATTACTGCATTATTCTGATTCAGCTGACGCGGTGTACGGTAAAACGCAGTAGATACTCCATTCCTGTAATTAACACCTCCAAAAGCATAAACTTCTGCATCCTGTGCAACAGGAATTACCGAGTTGAAGAATAAAGCTCCTCCCCTGTTTCTGGACTGGCCGATATTAGGAACGAAATCTGAACGGCTCTGACCCCTGCGGGCTAGTTCTGCATCTGTAATATCCACACCCGTTGGGGTTGGATAGAGTGAAGGATTATTATAATCCGTATAGATTGCACCTCTGTATGGCGTAGTTCTGGAGGCGAAATCACGGTAGTCGAATGATCCTGATAGATTCAGATAACCACCTTTATCATTCAGGGCGACTCCATAATTGACGTTAGCTTGTACAGTTTCCCCGTCTAATCCATCGGAATGCTTGCCAGTATAACCGCCACCTGAAACACTAGCTGTAAGCTTATTGACATCATTATTCAGGATAATATTAATCACGCCTGCAATCGCATCAGATCCGTACTGCGCGGCAGCACCATCCCTGAGGATCTCAACCCGTTTAATTGAAGAAGTAGGAATTGCATTCATGTCTGTACCGACAGAACCCTTACCCAAACTTCCATTGATATTTACAAGAGCTGTGGTATGTCTCCTTTTACCGTTAATTAAAACCAGAACCTGATCTGGGCCCAGACCACGCAGAGACGCCGGATCAATATGATCGGTTCCATCTGTTAAGCTCATTACATTAGACGTGAATGATGGGGCCACAAAATTCAGGATCTGGTTGAGGGATACCTGCGGTATATTTTGAGTGATCCTGCTGATATCAACCACGTCAACAGGAACAGGTGTATCCAGGTTAGACCTTGGTGCACTTCTGGAGCCCAATACAACCACATTATCCAGCTCATTGCTGTTAGGCAACAGGAAAAAATCTACTGTCTGTGTTTCCTGTTCACCTATAGTGATTCTTTTTTGCTGCGCCTGATAGCCCAGATAAGTAACTGAAATGGTATAAGTGCCCGCGCTTGGCAATTTTAGTTCATAACGGCCGGCAGAATTAGTACCGGCTTTTGGTCCATTTCCGGAAACTGCAACAGTGGCACCGATAATGGTCTGCGATGTATCGCTGACGACCCCCCGGATAGTTTGTGCCTGACTGCCCAGTGCCAGTAAAGTAAGACCTGTTAAAATTGAGTAGAATTTAATTTTCATAGAATTGATTTAGGTTATTAGATGATTCTCAAACAAATATATTCGATTAAACGACAAACACTACATACCTAGTCGTATTTAGTGCTTTATTTAACCTAACCCTTAAGTTACAGAAAATTATCATGTTATATTCCGGACATAAGACAAAGCCGCGGCAGCTATAAAGCAAAAAAGACGTGCCATTGCTGACACGTCTTTTTTTTACGCAAATTTAGCGTTATCACAATAACTTAGCGTATACTAGTCTACTCTGTCTCTGATCTGAGAGGCTTTCAGATAAACTTTACCACCTTTTTTATCAACGTAATATTTACGGTTTTTACCGTCAATATATACATCTGTACCATCTGGTGCTTTCTTACCTTTATAAGTTTTGTCAGCAACTTTAGCTGTACCCTTTACAGCAACTTCTGCTGTTTTGTTACCTACTTTACTGGCGGTGTTTTCAATTTTCTGACCAACTGTCTTTTTTTCCTGGGCTTGTACCGATAAAGATACCGATGCCAGAGCTAGGGCGAAGAAACCCAATACAAAAGTTTTTTTCATATTCTTAGAATTTAATTTAGCAGTAATGAAGCTAAGATCAGGCAGCCTGCAGTATAGGATATATAGCAGGCCTGAAGATGGTTTCACGATTGTGTTAAATCAATTTCCAGGCCGAATAAAATCAGATCAGTTTTTCTGTCAATAACCTCATTTCTATCTGCGGCGAGTTTTTTTCGTATAATATTGCATACACTGCGCGGCTGATCGGCATATCAACTTTGTACTTTTTATTAATCACATGCATACAGGCAGTTGCATAGTAACCTTCAGCTATCATATTCATTTCGAGCTGAGCAGACTTAACCGTGTATCCCTTGCCTATCATATTACCAAAAGTTCTGTTTCTGCTAAACTGCGAATAGGCTGTGACAAGCAAATCACCTAAATAAGCGGATTCTTTAATATCCCTGTCAATTGGATGGACAGCATCTACAAAATCTTTCATTTCACGGACCGCATTAGAGATAAGCACTGCCTGAAAGTTATCGCCATAACCCAAACCATGACAAATTCCACTCGCTACCGCATAGATATTCTTAAGCACCGCAGCGTATTCTGTACCGTAAATATCGTCTGAAACATTAGTTTTAATATACCTTGTATTAAGCAGTTTAGAAAATTCAACTGCATATTCCAAAGTAACTGAAGAGATAGTCAGGTATGAGAGTTTCTCCAATGCGACTTCTTCTGCATGGCAAGGTCCACTGATTACTATCAGATCTTCTTTTGGAATGCCATACTTTTCCTGCATGAATTCGCCTATAATCTGATTCTCATCTGGCACGATTCCTTTAATTGCAGAAACTATTTTCTTACCGGCAAGCATCTCCGGCGTTACACCGCGAAGGCTTTCCTTAAGAAATGCAGCCGGCACATTCAGGATGACATAGTCTACCGGTTCCAGTATAGCTGGCAGCTGATCGGAAATATGCGATTCAGGTATCCTGATCTCGACCGAGCTCAGGTATTTAGGGTTATGTTTATATTTTTTAAGGTGTTCGATTACTTCGGTATCCCGCAGCCACCAGTATATGTCTTTCTCGGTAAGGTTATCCGAAAGCATCTTGATAACGGCCGTCGCCCAGCTTCCGCCGCCAATCATTGCAACTTTTGGTCTCATCATAGTCAAATAAAAAATCCCGGTTTAATGTTTTAAACCGGGACAAATTACTTAAATTATTATGAAGCGTCGTTTTTACTTTTTATCAGGATTTGCAAATAACTGATCCTTAGTAGTTTTTTCTACCTTCGCACCATCTTTCAAACGGTTCTGTATGGCAGAATAAGGTCCGCTAACAATTTCAGTTCCTGCTTTCAGACCACTCTTGATCTCAATGAACTGATCATTTTGAATACCGGTTGTAACCTCAACTTGTTTTACTGTACCACCTGCATAGGTATAAACATATTGTTTAATAGTTTTATCTGTCAGTTTTGACTTCTGCTTATCTGCATTTGCGTCATTTCCCTGCTGTTCTTTGTCGCTGCCGCCACCTTCGCTCTTTGTAAATACGGATTGGATCGGAACAGAAAGACTGTTCACAGATGAACTTTCAATATCAACTGTAGCCGATAATCCGGGTCTGAAAGGCGAGGGTAAATCTTTAGCACCACCCTGAACGCCACTGTATGAATCTGCTGAGATTCTTACTTTGACAACAAAATTCGTCACCTGGTCAACTGTTGTTGTTGTTGTGCCCACATCTTTAGAAGAACTGGCAATTTCTGTAACGATTCCTTTAAATTTCTTATCAGCAAACGCGTCTACCTCTATCGTTGCACTGTCACCTACGTTCACACGGTTAATATCATTTTCATTTACGTCTACGTTCACCTCCATAGAGTTCAGGTTTGAAATACGCATGATCTCTGTACCAGCAAACTGAGCTGTTCCCAGGATCCTGTCGCCAAGCTCAACCGATAACTTTGAAATTACACCATCCACCGGAGCGAAAGTAGTTGCTTTAGCCAAATTGGCACCGGCTTCCTGAACATTGGCACCTGATTGTGCTAGATTAAATTTAGCAGCAATCAAAGATTGTTTTGCACTCTCAAGATTCGTTCTTGCTGTGGAATATGCGGCTTTGGCTGCATCAAATTCTGCAACAGAGATCACTTTTTTATTGAAGAGTTCTACATTCCTTTTATAGATTCCATCTTCGTTTGCGAAGGTACCCTGAGACTGTTTCAACAATTGTTCAGCGGAACTCACACTCGCCTTCTGAGAATTATAGGAAGCGCTGGCCTTATCATATCCAGATTGCAGAATATCCGGTCTGATCTTAAACAATAACTGGCCTTTTTTAACCACATCACCTTCTTTAACCAGCAATTCAACTACTTCTCCCGACACCTCGGAACTCAGTTTCACTTCTGTCTCCGGCTGTACTTTTCCACTGGCAGTTACCGTTTCTATAACTTTCCTGACCTCTGCTTTCTCAACAGTAACCTTTTCCACTGTTTCACCTCCTATCAGACCGGTCATTTTTGCTGCTACCAGTAAGGCAATCAGCATGCCAACTGCAATGAGTATGTGTTTTAATTTCATCGTTTGATAATTATAGTTTGAATTGCGTTAAAATGTAATCTGGTTCCCCAGGTAATAATCAATAACTTTTGACCGGAATAACAGGTCGTATTTTGCCTGGATCAGGTCAATTTCTGCTTTATTTCTATTTGTTCTGCTTGTATTATAATCCAATGAGTTAACCAGACCTACATTATAGCGCTGCTCAATCACATTAAATGCATCTTTTTGCGCATTAAATGTGTTTTCGTTAGACTTATAACGACTATCTGCGGCACGCAAATCTGCAACAGCCTGCGCAATTACCTTATTCAAATTATTTTTTGCCAGCTGCTCCTGGATCTTAAAATCTTCATAATTTATTTTTGCTCTTTTCACATTAGATCTTGCCTGTAATCCGTTAAATATAGGAATCTGAACAGAAAGTCCTACGTTCTGAAAAAAGTTGTTGCTGATCTGATCAAATAAATGCGGATTGGGGATGGAGCCCATCAAACCTGTACCCAGAAGATAAGAATATCTGGAACCGATTCCCCCACCCAGGGAAATACGTGGACTCAAAGCGCCTTTCGCCACTGCCACTCCCTTTTCGGCAGCTTCGCGGTTTAACTTAGCCAGTTTAATATCAGGGAATATAGCGAGTGAAGAGTTATAAACCTCATTGACATTATAGTTCTTACGGGCCATTGCGATATCCACAATAGTTGGCGCAACCACCTCGTAATTCGAAGAATCCGGACGCATCTCCATTAACTGAGACAGTGTAAGAAAAGATATAGTCAGCTGGTTTTGCGCATTGGTCACATTTAATTCTGCAGTCGCTGCCTGAGCCTTTGCCTGAGAGATATCTGCCAGTGTTTTATTTCCCGCCTCCAGCAATGCCTGCTCTCTTACCTCAGTTTCCTGCGCAACGATCAGCTGCTCATTAGAAGCTTTCAATAAATCTTCATTAAAAACCACCTGAAAATATGCTGTGACAACCTGCAGGGTCAGATCATTTTTAATCTTGTCCAGATTGCTGTTTCCTGCCTCCAGTAAAATCTTATTCTGACGGATCTGATTCAGTTTGGCAAAGCCACCAAAAAGATCTACCGATGCATTCAAACTACCCGTACCCTGATAAAACTTATTACTAACCAGCTGATTTGTGGCCGTGTTCAGACTTCGTCCAAAATTCAGACTATTGTCCAGACCACCGTTAAGTGAAGGGTAAAGCGCTGCTTTCGATTGCTGCAAGTTCACTTCTGATGTAGAAACATTCAGCGCGGCTTGCTTAATAGTCAGGTTATTCTGCAACATCCTTTCTACTGCCTGCTGAATAGTCAGTTTTTCCTGGGCAGCAGCCGTTCCGCTAAATCCGAGAGCAGCGACCAATAATGTCATACTGAAGGTAACAGGCCCGCGCAGGCTCTTAGGCGTAAAAGTTTTCATAATTTATATATACGTTGTTTAAACAATATGTTTTTCAGCTAACCAGTGGCAAATCCTGGTTTATTTTTATCTTTGGCCATGTACCTGGTCAGATCTCCCCTTCTTTTAAAGTGGTATTACAAAGGCTTAACCTGGCATAAGGAACGCGCTGAAAAAGTTGTTTACTTAACCTTTGACGACGGCCCTATGCCGATTGTTACAGAGTTTGTTTTAAATACTTTAAAAACTTACAAGTGCAAAGCAACTTTCTTCTGTATTGGTGACAATATCAGAAAACATCCTGATATTTTTGAGCGTTTAAAAACCGAAGGTCATGCTATAGGCAATCATACCTTCAATCACTTGAAAGGTTGGAAAACTCCAACGGATGTATATGTCACTAATTTCATCCGGTGTCAGGAGCTGACAGGCACCAATCTATTCAGGCCGCCTTACGGAAGGATCAAAAAATCACAGATCCGGGCACTCAGAAAAATCCATCCGGACCTTCAGATTATTATGTGGGACACACTCAGTGGAGATTTCGACACTTCCATTTCCGCTGAAAAATGCATTAGCAATGTGCTATCTTACACCAGAAACGGATCTGTTATTGTCTTCCACGACAGTTTAAAGGCGTTCGACAGGATGCAGACAGCTTTGCCGGCTGTCATTGAATCGCTAAAGAAAAAAGGCTACAGTTTCCGCACACTCTAAAACCCGCACAGAAAATTCAGGCCAGAATTATGAGAGGTGTCTCAACAGCAGATACAGGGCTTTTTAATGGAAAATCGCCCTTCATCTGTTCAGTACCGGACAGTGCTTTTTAAAAATGAACACCACGCTGATTATGGTCTTAATTTGCCCCATCGTTATGATTATTCAATTATTTAGAACATATATAAATAATATAATGATTTGCTTATCAACCCACACCCCTGTTTTTTTTTGTAAATTCGCAATAAATAATTCTTAATATATTACCTTTTAACACATTTATCAATGGCTTTTGATATAGAAATGATCAAAAAGGTGTATGCAAACTTTGGACCCCGGGTTGAGGCGGCCCGTAAACTAGTAGGCAGACCTTTAACACTCTCAGAAAAAATCTTATATACCCACCTTTGGGATGAAAATACAAATACCTCTTACGTTAGGGGTACGGACTATGTAGATTTTGCACCTGACCGTGTAGCTATGCAGGACGCTACGGCCCAAATGGCACTATTACAATTTATGCAGGCTGGCAGACCGAAAGTTGCAGTACCCTCTACTGTACACTGCGATCACCTGATCACAGCAAAACTGGGTGCTGAAATTGACTTACCTGCAGCAAATACAGAAAGTAAAGAAGTTTTTGATTTCCTGGCTTCAGTTTCTAACAAATATGGTATCGGTTTCTGGAAACCGGGTGCTGGTATTATTCACCAGGTTGTATTGGAAAATTATGCATTCCCAGGTGGAATGATGATCGGTACTGACTCACACACAGTAAACGCAGGCGGTTTAGGTATGGTAGCTATTGGTGTTGGTGGTGCTGATGCATGCGACGTAATGGCTGGTTTACCTTGGGAGCTTAAATTCCCTAAACTGATTGGTGTAAAGTTAACCGGTAAATTAAACGGCTGGACTTCTCCTAAAGATGTAATTTTAAAAGTAGCTGGGATTCTGACTGTAAAAGGTGGAACAGGTGCTATCGTAGAATATTTTGGTGACGGCGCAACTGGCATGAGCTGTACTGGTAAAGGTACCATCTGTAATATGGGTGCTGAAATCGGTGCAACAACTTCTACGTTTGGTTACGATGAAAGTATGGAGCGTTATTTACGCGCTACAAACAGAGCTGATGTTGCTGACGCTGCAAACGAAATTAAAGAACATTTAACTGGTGACGCAGAAGTATACGCTGAGCCTGAAAAATATTTTGACCAGCTGATTGAAATTGATCTTTCTGCATTGGAGCCTTACCTGAACGGACCGTTCACACCGGATCTGGCTACACCTATTTCAAAAATGAAAGAAGTAGCTGCCGCTAACGGATGGCCAATGAAAATTGAAGTCGGACTGATTGGTTCTTGTACAAATTCTTCTTATGAAGATATTTCGAGAGCTGTTAGTGTGGCAAGACAAGTAGCTGAGAAAGGACTGACTGCAAAAGCAGAATATTGTATCAACCCAGGTTCTGAGCAAATCCGTTTCACCATTCAGCGTGATGGTTTTATGGATGTTTTCAACCAGATTGGTGCTAAAGTATTCACTAATGCCTGCGGACCATGTATCGGTATGTGGGACAGGGTTGGTTCTGAAAAACAGGAGAGAAACACTATCGTTCACTCTTTCAACAGAAACTTTGCAAAACGTGCAGATGGTAACCCTAACACTTTTGCTTTTGTTGGTTCTCCGGAACTGGTAACTGCACTGGCTATAGCAGGTGATCTGAGCTTTAACCCCCTGACTGATACTTTAACGAACAACAAAGGTGAGCAGGTGAAACTTGATGAGCCAACTGGTTCTGAATTACCGGCAAATGGCTTCGCTGTTGATGACGCAGGTTATCAGCAACCAGCTGCTGATGGCAGTGGTATTGAAGTACTGGTATCTCCAACTTCACACCGTCTTCAATTACTGGATCCATTCACCCCATGGGAAGGTTCAGACCTGAAAGGTTTAAAACTACTGATCAAAGCTAAAGGTAAATGTACTACTGACCATATTTCTATGGCTGGCCCATGGTTGAAATTCAGAGGCCACCTGGACAATATCTCTAACAACATGCTGATTGGTGCTGTCAACTACTTCAACGACAAAACTGACGACGTTAAAAATTCTTTAACGGGTGAGTATGGTCCGGTTCCTGCAACTCAGCGTGCTTATAAAGCTGCTGGAATAGGTTCAATCGTTGTTGGTGATGAAAATTACGGTGAAGGTTCTTCTCGTGAGCATGCGGCAATGGAACCTCGTCATTTAGGTGTTCGTGCGGTATTGGTAAAATCATTTGCCCGTATTCATGAGACTAACCTGAAAAAACAAGGTATGCTTGGTCTTACTTTCGTGAACAAAGAAGATTATGAAAAGATTCAGGAGGATGATGTTATCGACATCACAGGACTGACTACTTTCGCTCCGAATGTTCCATTAATTATTGTTTTACACCATTCTGATGGTACTCAGGAAGAATTCCCTGTAAATCACAGTTATAATGCACAGCAAATCGAATGGTTTAAAGCCGGTGGTGCGCTGAATATTATCCGCAAACAAGTAAAGAGCTAATATTTACTTAACATCTAAAAAAGCTGTCCCAAAAAAGGACAGCTTTTTTTATTTTCGCAAGAAATCCTGCCACCAGTAACCGGAAGATTTAATAATCCGCTGCTGGGTTTTAAAATCGGTGTAAACCAGGCCGAAACGGGTTTGATAACCTTCAGCCCATTCAAAGTTATCCATTAATGTCCAGGCCATATAGCCCGCTATATTCAATCCCTCCTGCTTAGCCTTTAATAGAGCCCCCAGGTATAATTCAAAATAACGAATCCTTTCCTGATCATCGACCTTTCCATCTGTAAGCTTGTCAGCATAAGCTGCCCCATTTTCTGTAATATACAATTTTGGTATTCCCGGATACGCGGCAAATTGTTTGATAATCGCATAAAAACTGTCGGGATTAACTTCCCAACCCATCGCTGTATGCGGCTTAAGTCTGGATTTTGCCTTTACTTCCCATGCCTGAACCACTGGTACGAAAGCATTATATTTTACAGTTAAGGGAAAATAATTCTGCAATCCAATAAAGTCAAAATCAAAAGCCAGTTTCTCCGTATGCCGCCAGGTGGAATGCGAAATAGCAAATTTCTCCATCACCTCCCAGTCCATTCCCGGGTAGCCCATCCCCAGAAGAGGCTCGACAAACATCCGGTTGAGTAATATATCCATTCGGTATGCGGCCAGGTGATCATTATCAGCATCAGTATGGGGAAACACCTGAGAGCAGGAGAACGTCGTTCCTATATGCGCATTTTGAACTTCTGCACGTATAATACGACCTCCGTCAGCTTGTGCTATAGCGGCATGATGTACTGCAGTAAAAAATGAGGTAACACCTGTCTGACCAGGGGCGTGAATGCCGAGCATATAACCCAGAGAAGTAAATCCGAAGGGTTCATTTAGAATGATCCAGTTCTTAACTTTATCTCCGTAAGTCTGCGCACAAAGACTCACAAATGTATTGAACGCTCCATTGACGCTATATGCTGCCCAGCCCCCTTCATTTTCCAGCGCCTCCGGCAAATCCCAGTGATATAATGTGACATAAGGAACAAGGCCATTCTCCAGGCAACAATCGATAACCCGATGGTAAAAATTAATTCCGGCTTCATTTATTTTGCCAGTACCCTCAGGAAGTAATCGCGGCCAGGAAATAGAAAAACGAAAGGTGTCAAACCCGAGGGTTTTCACAAGAGCAATATCCTCAGCGTAGCGATGATAAAAGTCACAGCCCGGGTTTGGACCAGCGCCCCTCTTAATTTTGCCGCTACGCCTGGCAAAAGCATCCCAGATCGACGGCCCCTTACCGTCCAGATCTGCTGCTCCTTCATTCTGTGCTGCTGCTATAGCGATACCCCAGACAAAATCGTCCCCAAAATCGGCTGCTTTCATATTTTTCGGAATAACGTTAAATATCAACAGGTTATTTAAACACCGCGTTAAGCCTATGTTATTTCATCAGGTCTTTACATCCTGTTAAAGATCCATAGATGCTGGTAATTCCAAGCCAATCTCCTTGAGTAAAATGGCAGCGTTAAATGTTTTACAAGCGCCTGTTTTCAGCAGGTAATCGAAATTCATCTCCCCTTCTGCCAGTTGAATATCAAAATGATAATTTCTCACTTGTTTGGGGTGATCGCCGATCATTTCTGAAAGCTGCAGATCATGTGTGGCAAACAAAGCTGGTGTATTTTTACCGATCAGGTGTTCTATGAAAACTTTAGAACCCAAATACTTGTCCCTGCTGTTCGTACCCCGCAGCATTTCATCTATCAGTACCAGCGCATCAGGCATTCGGGCAACACCATCCAAAATCATTTTTAAACGATTCAGTTCTGCTTTAAAGGTGGATGTTTGGTCGTTCAACGAATCTTTAATCCGCATATAACTAAGCAAACTAAAAATTGAGACTTTAAAAGAATGCGCACAAACCGGGGCTCCGGCATAAGCGAGCACCATGTTTACTCCTGCAGTTCTAAGGAAAGTACTTTTCCCTGCCATATTTGACCCTGTCACAATATCTACTGTCGGCCTGGATTCAAAACTATAGCTATTCACTACTCTGTTTTTCTCGTCAATCAGGGGATGTCCCAAGGCTAGGGCTTCAAGACGGAAAGTATTGCTGATAACCGGATATACCCATTCTGGTTCATTATGCCGCAAGGTAGCGAGTGATATCAGTTCTTCAAAGTGACTAATCGTTTCGAGTCCTCTGAGCATTCCTGCAGCAGATTGTATATACCATTTATCCAAACGGACAGCACACTTTAGATCATGCAGCATAAACAGATTTAATACACTTCCCACCAGAACATTGAGGCGCGCATCGAATGACACGATAATACCAGAAAGTTCTTTGATCTGCCTGCTTAAAGGCTTACCCTGCTCATCTTGTATCGTAAAACGCTGGATATAGCTACTTTGCCAATTTACTTCTTCAACCCATCTTATTGTTCCGGATAATGAATTCAACAATGTAGAACCTCCGCTAAAGCCATAATAAAGTTGATTAATAAATTTGAACCGATATAAGACCAGAGAAATATTGACAAAAAGATATACCCCGAAAAGACTCCAGGCTCGGTCTCCATAAATATAGCCCAGAATAATCCCGGCCAGAGAAAGATAAGGAACCATTGAAATATATACCCGCAGCGCTTTACCTTTTATAAATTCCAGCTGCTTTGGCAGGTCATTTTCTAGTTTTGCAGCTATATTTTCCAATTGATTTTCTTTCTGTCCCTGCAGACCAGCACGAAAATGAAAGGTTTCCTGAATTTTACCACTCAGTTCTGTAATCGCCTGTTGCCGCAATAGAATATCGGCCTCAGCAGCGGGGATTGAAAAACTTTGGGCAAGCAGGTCTTTACCCAGTCTTGTAGTTGCACGGTTCACTTTCGCATATAAAGATCTTTTCCCAAAAATATCGAGATCTGAACTGTAGGGATGCAGTTCATTTTCATAAGCTGTACCATCTGCATAAATACTTTTATGGCGCCGAATCAGGTTGTCCTCATTTTCGTAAATGGTCAGGAGCTGACCGGCATAACTAAGTTCGTTCTCCACTCTAACTTGTTTTTTAACGAGCCATAGAAAGATCAGAACCGGTAAAATTGTAGCCACACCCAATACTGGATGGAAGCCAATGCTAATAATGAGTGTCACCAGGATAATCTCTGCCACAAACAAACCCAGCCGCGACAAAGAGATGGCATTGAGCTTCTTTTTAAGCCTTTCTACTTCAGTTTTCTGGGCATTTATACTATTTTGATAGTCCTTTAAAATACTATCTCTGGAATTTACCATACCTTTGATTTTACGCTAAACGCGATTATAACTTATTTCTGCTAGAAACAGGCTGTTTTTATGCAGAAATAAAAATATACATACTATACTGAGCTAAAAGCATGAAGATTACACTGCTTGTTGTCGGCAAAACTGAAGACAAATACCTGATTGAAGGCATAGAAAAATATCTGTCAAGACTGAAACACTATATAGGTTTCACCCTGCTGGTCATACCAGAATTAAAGAATACCAAAAATCTGACTGAACAACAGCAGAAAAGTAAAGAAGCAGAACTGATCCTGAAACAGATCAGTAACCCCGATGTTATAATTCTGATGGACGAGAAAGGTAAAAAATACTCCTCCGTACAATTTGCACAGTATCTGAACAAACAGATGATCGGAAGTGTTCAGCAATTAACATTTGTCATTGGCGGCCCCTATGGTTTTGACGAATCGGTATATCAGCGGGCTAACGGTTTAATCTCACTCTCTGATATGACCTTTTCCCATCAGATGGTCAGGCTATTTTTTGTGGAACAACTCTACCGCGCATTCAGTATATTAAAGGGCGAGCCGTACCATCATCAATAAATTTGTGGAAAACCGCAGAATGACGCATCATTAAACAGGAATTAATAACTAAAAAGGAAGGATAATATGCAACCATCAGATTTTAAAAGAAAATATCGTTTTAAAAGCAGCAATTCTAATGACCGGTGGAGCTACACAATTGCTATTGTCATCTCTATTATTGCTTTTCTGGTTATCTGGTTATGTTTTTAAGTTTTAACCGAAATTAAAGGCATAAAAAAACCGGGAGCTAAACAACCCGGTTTTTTTATGTTAAAAGCAGACTAAACTCCTTTTTTACTTGTCATATTTACCTTTTTAGCAGGCTGAGCAGCTTTGCTCGGTGCTTTAGCATTTGCAGGCTTAGTTGCTGCTTTAGCTTTTTTATCTGCTTTATCGTCAGCTTTTGGGGCTTCCTGACCTTCTAATCCTGCAGGAGCTTCCTCTGAAAATAAAGGAAGGTCTTTTAAGAGATGGAACCAGGTAACGATTTTCTTCATGTCTGAAGTATAAACTTTATCCTGATCGTGTGCCGGAGCAACATCAACAAATAAATCTCTAAGTACTGCTGCATCGGCCTTAGCATCAGGAACTTCTCCTTTTACCGCAGCGATATTAGCCAGTACATCAACCAATTTCAGATCTTCTTCTTCACCATAAATAGTGATATCTTCCAGTGATGCTAATTTAGTGGAAGAAATACTAGCTACGATTTTAACTTTCTGAGCATCTAAGCCTTCAAGTACATAACCTGCTTTATTCTGTCCAACCAATTTATATAGTCCTGGTCTGCCGGATACGGCTACAATTCCTCTTAAATTCATATACTTAATCTGCTAAAACTTCAATACTTAAAATTTTATCGCCTTGTTTGATATCATCAACAAGATCTACGTTCTCGATAACTTTACCAAAACAAGTATGGTTTCTGTCTAAGTGCGCAGTGTTTGCTCTGCTGTGACAGATAAAAAATTGTGATCCTCCTGTATTTCTGCCTGCATGCGCCATAGAAAGGACACCACGGTCATGAAATTGGTTCTCACCTGACAGCTCACAATCAATTTTGTAACCCGGACCACCAGTACCTGCCAAATGCGCAGTAGCTGCGTCTTTAGAGTTAGGACATCCGGTTTGAACCATAAAATTAGGGATTACACGGTGAAAAGTAACACCATCATAAAATCCTTCTGAAGCTAATTTTTTAAAGTTCGCAACTGCTTTTGGTGCATCCTTCTCATAAAACTCGACAGTCATGTCGCCTTTTTCTGTTTTTATTATTGCTTTGCTCATATTTTCGTTATTGTAATCTGCAAATTTAGTAAAATGTGCGTAAAGTTAAATGCCGGGTTGAAATACCCCGACCTGTAAATGTATATAAAATCATCGGAATCGTATAAATACCTGAAGATGTTTTCGTGTTAATCGTAGAAATTCCAGCTTAAGCCAACCTTAAACACCCTGTCTTGCATCGGGTAACGGTTCACTGTATAGTATCCGTTCGACTGTAAACCCTGATTAATGTATTCATATTTCAGGAATATATTGGCTTTACGCAAACTTGCCCTGATCCAGAAATCTACTACAGGATAGGTATCGAGTTTCTCATCGCTTCCCAAATAAAATTGACCTACTGCCGGGGAATAGGAATAATTTGAGTACTTCGTATTGTATTTTACATCAAAACCAATATTCGTTCTAAGAACTTTGAATACCGTCTGATCTACGAAGAAGCTGTTGAAAGTATAAAAATCGGGAGTTCTGAGTATATTTTGTGCATTAGACTTCTGATAGACCATATAACTTTCCAGTGAGAATTTCCCAAAACGGAACTTCTTCCCCAGCGTAAATTTCAGCAAACTGATCGCATCGGTATATTGTTCGGGAACGACCACAGTCAAGTCTGCCTGATCTCCTGGCTGTTTGAAGTATAAGTAATCATTAATCAGAAAATATTCTGCGCTTGCATCGAGTTTCAACTTTTCATTCAGGTACCGGAATGACAGGTTTGTTGTTTTAGTTTTTGACCAGTCTTTGCCCAGGTTAAAATGTCTGCCATTATACAGCGTGTTAATCTGTTCTGCATTCATACCAGAACCGCTGATATTGTTATCATTTTCCCAGCTGAAATGGTTGCCATAATATTTGTTATAAATTTCTTCAGGAGATTTTTGCTGTAAATATGCGCCAAGTATAACACGCCCAATATTCTGGCTCACCAGAACATTACTTTTCGCTTCATATAAAAAGTCTCCTGTTTGTCTTCCCTGAAAGATCTGCTGTACATCTACATTCAGATCCACACGATCACTAAACCTGTAGCCGGCGTTACCCAGTAAGGTTACGTTCTGAAATGACTTCTGATTAATGTAAAAAGGCTGAGCATTTAAACGCTGCACTTGCTGTGTATAATCGTAGAAATCATGCCTGATACCTGCATCCAGCTTGAGTTCATTTTTAATAAGTGTACTGCTTTTTCCGCGCAGAAAGAAACTATATACGATCTCATTCTTCACGTGAACCACTCCCGTACTGTCGTTAGTATAATTCAGGTCTGCAATACCAGCAGGGAGTAACGTATGATCATCCAGCTCAGTTTTTTGAAAAGCATAAGCGTCTTTATCATACTGCAAAGTATAAGTAACCTTATTAGTGGGCAGCACCTTTTTTGTGATTTCCTGGTCCAGTGTATCAATACGGCCTACAAAATAAGATTGCTTCAGCATGATGGTATTCTTTCTGTAGATCTGCCTGCTGTTATTCAGATGTACGGCCTGCGCATTTCTGGCCACCCCATTTTCGTCGGTACCGAACACATCGGCAACCGGCGAACCATTCTCATAGGCCTTCAAAGTATTGAATATAGCGTTCGCAAATAAAGTATAGCGCTTATTAGGTGAAGTATACCAGGTAAAAATGGTACCATTTAATACATCTCCACGTTGTCTGGCATAAGTACCATTTGCACCTATCCGGTTATAACTCGCTCCAATATTCCAGTTCTTTTTAATGTTTTGTGAATGCAAAACCCTGAATAACTGCTCTTCGTCTCCGCTGTATTGTCCCCCGTAAAAGAGGTTACTGAAAGGCGTGCGTGCCTGATAATAAATAATATCATCATGTCCTTTTGCGTACCAATCAAGTGCATGAAAACCTGGGTTAAAACCTATTGTTTTATCCGGGTTGAAAAGCAGGTCTTTTGCCGCCAGCCCAATATTACCATTATATACGGTAGGTCTTCTGGGCTGTTCCACAGGACTATAATTCTGCATGCCATTTAAACTTGTATCCAGTGGCAATGTTTGAATACTATCTCTGGTAAGCTTTAATGTTGTGTAACGTACAAATCTGGACGTAAAAACCACAGAATCAGGGCCGTTCTCCAGCTTATTACGCAGGGAGTCGAGTTCCTTATTATCCCGGACAGTAGTTTTCAAATCCTGAGCACTAATCCTCGTGAAACCTGCCAATATCCAGGTAAAGCATACCAATACTATAATTTTATACATCTAAGGTCAGGATTAACTGGCTCAATATTTTGGTCATTAATGGTTCTGCTGCCCTGGCAGTAGCCAGTATCTCATCAAGGCTTACTGGTTTCAATTCTTCCGGGAACCCCTCATCAGTCAATACCGATATCGCGAAAACGGGCAGACTCATATGGTTAGCAACAATCACTTCAGGTACAGTGCTCATTCCAACGGCATCGCCCCCAATAATTCTAAGATATTTATATTCTGCTTTAGTTTCAAGATTAGGTCCTGTAACGGCCACATAGACACCCTGATGGCAAGTTATATTTTCATTTGAAGCTATTTCCAGGGCTTTTTGAACAAGATTACGTCTGTAGGGCTGGCTCATATCCGGGAAACGTGGCCCCATATCTTCATCATTTCTGCCACGTAGCGGACTCTCCGGCTGAAGATTGATATGATCGCTGATGATCATCAGGTCTCCTTTTTTAAAATCAGGGTTCAATGAGCCTGCAGCGTTGGAAATAAAAAGGTTTTTAACTCCCAGCGCTTTCATTACACGAATGGGAAAAGTAATCTGCTGCATAGAATAACCCTCATAATAATGGAGTCTTCCCTGCATGGCCACTACTTTTTTGCCATTCAGTATGCCAAAAATAAGTTTACCCGAATGGAACTCTAGTGTAGAGATCGGGAAATTCGGAATATTGGAATACATCAAACTAAATTCGACCGCTATTTCCTGTACCAGACCACCTAAACCGGTTCCCAGGATGATACCAATTTCAGGCTGAAAATGATTAGTTTTTTGATTGATATAAGTGACGGTCTCTTGTAATGTCTGAAACATAAGTTAATAGCTTTTGATCAAAAATAGATTGTTTCCCCTGCCCGATTTCCATACGGATCGGCAAATAAAATACAGGCAAATTTAGTAGTAATTCTTTGATTGTAACATCAAATAAACGTTGAGCATCCTTTTCTGTTGTGAGGATGATTTTTTCTTTTCCCGAATGCGCATGAAATGCATCCCTTAACCGTTGTAAATCTGAAAATTTATACAAGTAATGATCTGGATAATCATGATGAACTATTGTGCTGCCCAACTGCTTTAGATAAGTTAGTAAAGGCGCAGGATTAGCTATTCCGGTTAATAGAAAGATTGTTTTATCTTTTAATGCGGAAAGCGGAAATTCTTCACTATCATATAAACTGACTGGCTGCTGATAGACAATGGAAGAGCAAAATACAGCGTGCTCCGCATCAAATTTATCCTTGACTCGTTTTAATTCCGCGGCAGTAGTTTCGGATGGCACTTTTGTAATCATAAGTAAATCTGCCCGGCGGTAACTGCTAAAGGCTTCTCTCAAATTGCCCGCGGGTAATAAAAACTGTGTCTTATTAAGCTGGTTAAAATCAAATAGCAAAATGCTGAATCCCGGTTTCAGACTTCTGTGCTGAAAAGCATCATCGAGCAATATCAAGTCATGATCTGACTGCAATTTCCGGATTCCTTTCACCCTGTCTTCGCAAACAGCAACCGTAATCTGCGGAAATTTATGATAAAACTGGAGGGGCTCGTCGCCGATAGTTAAGGCCGTATCTGCTGCACCGGCCCTGATAAATCCTTTGGTCTTCCGGCCATACCCACGGCTGAGTACTGCAATTTTACGATCCCTGAACAGATTAATCAGATATTCAGTAGCGGGACTCTTCCCTGAACCTCCCACAACAAGGTTGCCCACTACAATAACCGGAAGGTCAAATTTTGTGGAATGGAAAACACCCAAATTATAAAGCTGATTACTGAGGTAAACCACCAGGCCATAAATCAACGAGAGCGGTAATAAAAGGATTCTTAAGTATTTAAGCATAGGAGTGAATCAAAAATAAGAATTATTTCAGCGAAGATTGACCTGGTATGTTTATAATGTTCCATAAGTGATAATCAGCGCAGTGTTTTCTGCGTTTAATTTAATGTTAGCTAAATATCATAATGCCAGCCGCATTAAATGGCCGGGTAAATAAAGAGCTATATTTGTACTATTCATAAATTATATATCATGTTAAAAGGATTTTTCAATGTGCCAACAGCTGTAAACGAACCCATTCAGGACTATGCTCCGGGAAGCAGGGAACGTGAGCTCTTACAGTCTGCACTGGCTGAAGCACGTGCGGTAGAAGGTGATATACCAATGTATATTGGAGGTAAAGCTGTTCATACCGATAAAAAAGGGAAAGTTACTCCACCCCACGATCATCAGCATTTACTGGCTCAATACAGTATTGGAGACAAAACACATGTTCAACAGGCAATTGATGCTGCGCTTGCGGCTAAACCTCAATGGGAGAACCTGGCATGGGAACAACGTGCCTCAATATTTCTGAAAATAGCAGACTTAATTGCAGGTCCATACCGCTATAAACTGAACGCCGCAACGATGCTGGGGCAATCTAAAAATGCTTATCAGGCCGAAATTGATTCTGCATGCGAGTTAATTGACTTTCTGCGTTTCAATGTAAACTATATGACGGAAATCTATCAGCAGCAGCCTCCTGTGTCACCAAAAGGTGTCTGGAACAGGGTCGAGCAACGCCCGCTGGAGGGATTTGTTTTTGCTTTAACACCGTTCAACTTCACTGCTATTGCCGCAAACCTGCCAACTTCGGCAGCCCTTATGGGAAATGTAGTCGTATGGAAACCGGCAGATACACAAGTTTATGCAGCAAACCTCCTTATGGAGATCTTCCGTGAAGCAGGTCTGCCTGACGGAGTAATTAATCTGGTATATGTAGATGGTCCGGAAGCTGGTGAGGTGATTTTTAACAGTCCCGATTTTGCGGGAATACACTTTACAGGCTCCACTGCTGTATTTCAGAATATCTGGAAAACTATTGGCAACAATATTCATAAATATAAAACCTACCCCAGAATTGTAGGTGAAACCGGCGGTAAGGATTTTATACTGGTTCACGGCTCGGCAGATGCAGAAGTATCGAGTACAGCTATTTTACGCGGTGCATTTGAATACCAGGGTCAGAAATGTTCTGCAGCTTCCAGAGTTTATATCGCTAAAAGCCTTTGGCCGTCAATCAAAGAACTGATGCTACGTGACCTTGCGACCTTTAAAATGGGCGGTACAGAAGACTTTGGTAATTTTATTAATGCTGTTATCGATGAACGCTCATTTGATAAGCTGGCCAAATATATAGACAGTGCAAAAGCTGATGGGAGTGTGGAGATTATTGCAGGCGGTAATTACGATAAATCAAAGGGCTATTTCATAGAGCCAACTGTTATAGTGGCCGACGATCCTAAATATATTACCATGTGCGAGGAGCTATTTGGTCCGGTACTGACGGTATTCGTTTATGAAGATGAAGCATTCGATGACATCTTAACTACTATTGATTCGACTTCCATTTATGCGCTGACCGGAGCGGTAATTGCACAGGACAGGTATGCAATTGAGAAGGCATCTAATGCTTTAAGAAATGCAGCCGGTAACTTCTATATCAACGATAAATGTACGGGAGCTGTTGTTGGACAGCAGCCTTTCGGCGGAGCCAGAGGTTCGGGAACAAATGACAAAGCAGGATCAATGATCAACTTATTACGCTGGGTGTCGCCACGTACAATTAAGGAATCTTTCGATCCTCCTAAAGATTACCGCTACCCTTTCCTGGGCTAATTTGTTTTATTCAGATTTATATATAAACAAAAGCGCCAGCTCCTATAAAGGGCTGGCGCTTTCTATTGGGACAGTGCTGTTTATTTAGTCAACATGTCTATCTTGAATACTGACGATATATTATCGTTAGATTCTGTAGTCACACTAAGATCTTTAATCAGACCTGTCTCCAGACTATATACCCAACCATGGATACCCAATTTCTTACCATTCGACCACCGATTCTGAATAATGGAAGTTTTAGTCAGGTTAAAGACACCCTCAATAACATTCAATTCCACCAGACGGTCGGCACGTTTCTTATCATCAGTGATCCTGTCCAGCTCATGGTAATGCAGACGGTAAGTATCTTTAATATTTCTCAGCCAGTTATCAATAATACCATATTGCTTATTGCCCAGGGCAGCTTGTACTCCACCGCATCCGTAATGTCCGCAAACAATCACGTGCTCAACTTCAAGTACGTTTACTGCATAATCCAGGACGCTTAAAAGGTTCATATCTGTGTGGACTACAACATTCGCAATATTCCGGTGTACGAAAATATCTCCGGGATTGGTATTGGTGATCTGATTTGCAGGCACCCTGCTGTCTGAACATCCGATCCATAATACTGGCGGCGTCTGTCCTGCAGAAAGTCTGGCAAAATATTCTGGATCTTCAGCTAATGTTGCTGCAACCCAGTCTTTGTTTCCTTGTAAAAGGGCTTCGTATGTGATATGTTTTGTGTGGTGTTCAATTTTTGCGCACATATTATTTGTGGTTTTTTAGGTTTTGAATAGGCATGTCGTCAACTATAGGTACTGTATAATGGTCTTTGATATCTTCCAGTGATACAATAATCCCTTTTGAGAATGCGCTGTGTTTAAAATTGTGAATTGTTTCCAGTACATCCGGGTGGATATAGCGGGAGTTTCCGCCGTCAATTACGACATTGGTTTCTTTTGGAATTTTGTTAAGTACTACCTGTATGGCAGCCTTATTCAAAAAGGACACTTCTTCAGAAAGTTTAATTCTAAGATTCTTATTGTCACCTTCCTGATGTATTTTATAAAAATACGGATTCCTCATATTGGTACGCAGCAGGTAAAATACAGATAGTAACATCCCTACAGCGACACCTTTTAGCAAGTCGGTTAGTAAAACAGCGATAATGGTAATTACGAATGGTACAAACTGGTCCCATCCTTTATGATACATATGTTTGAAGAGACTAACTCTCGCCAGTTTATAACCTGTAACAAGTAGAATCGCTGCTAAACAAGCCAGAGGAATCATATTCAGTATACCAGGTATAAATAAAAGAGACAGCAATAACCAGCTTCCGTGAAAGATGGCAGATATTTTTGTCCTTCCACCTGCATTCACATTGGCTGAACTTCTTACAATAACTGATGTCATTGGGATACCGCCGACCATTCCACTGGCCATATTTCCAATTCCCTGTGCGACAAGCTCCCTGTTAGTTGGAGAAGTCCTTTTCATTGGATCTATCTTATCAATAGCTTCAATACTCAGTAAAGTTTCCAAACTGGCAACTACCGCAATAGTGATAGCAACTTCCCAGACTTTGATATTGGTAATCGCAGTAAAATCAGGCATTGTAAATAAACTGAAGAATTCGCCAGCACCATTTACAACAGGTATTTCTACCATCTGACTTGCACGAAGTGCCTGTCCGGACTGTTGGAATAAAATGGCAGCGACAATACCCAGCACGACCACTACTAAAGGCGCTGGTATACTGCTCAGTTTTTTAATCTTTGGCCAGAATAATAATATAGCAATGGAAAGTACTGTAATCACGAAGGCCGGGATATTGATATTCTGTATTGCTTCGCTTAAATCGGCGAATACAGATGTACCGCCGGAAGCGACCAATCTTTCGTCAATAAAATCCAGATCTACGCCCAATGCATGAGGAAGCTGTTTCATAATCAGAATAATACCGATCGCGGCCAGCATTCCTTCAATAACACTTGACGGAAAATAATTACCTATTGTTCCTGCTTTGATCATACCAAGTATGACCTGAAATACACCAGCCAGAACAACTGCCAGCAAGAATATAGGGTAACTGCCTAAAGCTGCTACTGCACCAAGTACAATTACAGTAAGTCCTGCGGCAGGACCACTTACGCTTAACTGGGATCCACTGATACTAGCGACAACAATACCGCCAATAATTCCGGTTATAATTCCGGCAAATAATGGAACCCCAGACGCCAGGGCGATACCCAGACACAATGGGAGTGCGACTAAAAAGACAACTATACTAGCTGGCAGGTCGCGTTTTAAATTTTTTTTAAGGATATATTTCCTCACTTCTAATCTTGAAAAGATTGAATTTCCGTTCTGCATAATAAAATATTAAGTATTCCTTAAACACAATAGAATGGGCCATAAAGAAGCCGCATTCAGTTCAAAAAAAATTAACAGCAGTTAGGGGGCGGTGTCGGAACGGAAGGATAATAAGATGATATGTACCGCTTGAAATGATCGAAAAATGCGTTTGTTAAGGCAAAATCATGTAAAGGGGGTAGTATATTCGAAACCAGATAAGGCTCAAGTGGTTTATAATCTATAAACTTAACTTTATCCTTTCCCGTATCGGTTTCTGGTGCATGCTCATGCTCCAGTTGTAAAATTACGGAGTTAATCAGGTCTTTATCAAAATGAGCAATAAATACGGGCGCTGCTGAAATGAACATTTTCGCAGTGAAAATGCTGATAAATACGATGACTATATGTAACCGGAATTTACGAAGGCGCATTGAGTATTTTGATCATTATAATTTTTGTGTTCCCCAAATGTAAATAAGAATCAATGTAGATTAATAAACAAAATGGTAAAATAAATGTAATTATACGTATTGGAACATTAATTATACCAAAATTCGCCGGGATTTCAGCGATTTGTTTATATTTGCGAGATATGTCATTTTCATGGCAAATACATTATGAGAAAAATCTGTCTTAGTCTCCTGACTGCATTCCCCGCATTGGTTTTCGCGCAAAACAATAATGCCCCGTCCTCTTATGATATACATGATATCAAAATAACCGGATATCTGCAGACCCAGTTTCAAAAAGCACAAACACCCGGCATTTCGTCGTTCTCTGGCGGAGACTTTGGTGAAAATTCGGACAATCGTTTTATGATTCGCAGGGGCAGACTTAAAGTCGACCGCGTAGATACTTATTCCAGCATCGTATTTCAGCTGGATGCGACACAAAACGGTGTTCAGCTTATGGATGCTTTCCTACAGCTCAATCATCCGGACTATAAAGCTTATAGATTCACTGCCGGCGTTTTTAACAGACCGTTCGGGTATGCAATTGCCTATTCTTCTGGGTACCGGGATTTTCCGGAACGTCCCCGGGTTTACCAGACACTAATGCCCAGAGAAAGAGATATCGGTGGAATGATTACAATTAATCCTGTCAAGCAGCTTCATTTCCTGACCGCCGATTTTGCTGTGGTTAACGGAGCCGGCCTATTCGCCAGAGACTATGACTCCAGAAAAGACATGGTTGGTAACCTGCATTTTCAATTTGACAGTCTAGCTGCAAAAAAGATAAACGTAGCTTTCGGAGGATCGATTTATAAGGGTACGGTAAGAAACAATACAGATACATATTATAAAGCTTCCGCGGCTGGTTTCCTTAAAAACACTGCGGAAGAAAATAAGGGTGCAAATCTGAAGAGAGATTACTTTGGAGCAAATGTACAGCTGGAGTATACCCACTCGCTCGGGAAGTCCGGTCTGAAAGCAGAATATGTAGCGGGTGTACAGCCTGGAATCGCAGCTTCATCGGGAGTTAAGGGGCCGGAAGCCAGTACAAGTTTCTCTACGCAGCCGCAGACAGACCTTTATCTGAGGAATTTCTCAGGATACTATATTTGGTTTACACAGCAGATTCTTAAATCGAGGTTTTCGGCATTGCTAGCCTATGATGTATACGACCCGAATACCGACGTGTCGGAAGGCCAGATCGGTGTAGCAGACAATACAACCGCAGGTGATATCCGTTTCGCTACACTAGGTTACGGTTTCACCTACCTGTTTAATACCCGTGTTAAACTCACGGTCTATAATGAACAGGTGAAAAATGGCCCTACAGCATTAGAAAAATATGAGGATGATATCCGCGATAATGTATTTACTATGCGTCTGCAATACCGTTGGTAATAAAAATCTGTTCAGCGAAACCGGCTCAATTTTGTCATGATGGAGTTACAACTCGATAATAAACTTGATGCTTAATGGTTGATTGATATATTTGTTCTGATTAAAAAATACAATAATGGCTAAAAAGAAAGACGAGAAACCGCAACACGTTGCTGTAGTCAATAAAAAATCACTGCAGTTTTTTGAAGAATACATCAATAATCCATCCCCTACCGGTTTTGAATATCCTGGCCAAAAGCTTTGGCTGGATTATCTGAAACCATATATTGATGAGAGTTTTATAGATAACTACGGAACAGCTGTAGGCGTAATCAATCCGAAAGCGACTTATAAAGTAGTAATTGAAGCACATGCCGATGAGATTTCGTGGTTCGTTAATTATATTACCAGCGATGGTCTTATTTATGTGATCCGAAATGGTGGTTCTGACCATCAGATCGCTCCTTCTAAAAGAGTCAATATTCACACCGACAACGGACTGGTTAAAGCAGTATTCGGATGGCCGGCAATCCACACACGCGGCGCAGGTGAAAAAGAAGAAGCTCCGGCTCTAAAAAATATTTTCCTGGATTGTGGCTGTACTTCAAAAGAAGAAGTCGAAAACCTGGGAATTCATGTAGGTTGTGTAATCACATATGAAGATGAATTCATGGTCCTGAACGACAGATATTATGTCGGCCGCGCATTGGACAACCGGGCAGGTGGTTTTATGATCGCTGAAGTAGCCCGTTTACTGAAAGAGACTAAACAGAAATTACCATTCGGCTTATATATTGTCAATTCAGTACAGGAAGAGATTGGTTTGAGAGGTGCTGAAATGATTGCCCACCGTATTAAGCCAGATGTGGCTATTATTACAGACGTAACACATGACACTTCCACACCGATGATCAATAAAATAACTCAGGGTGACCTGGCTTGCGGTAAAGGTCCTGTCGTATCTTATGCACCAGCTGTACAGACCAATCTGAATAAGTTATTAATTGAGACTGCTCAGCAGCATAACATTCCATTCCAGCGCCAGGCTTCCTCACGTTCCACAGGAACTGATACCGATGCATTTGCGTATTCCAATGGTGGCGTTCCATCTGCATTGATCTCCCTACCATTAAGATATATGCATACGACAGTAGAAATGATCCATAAAGAAGATGTAGATAACGTAATCAACCTGATCTATCACTCCCTACTGAATATCAAAAAAGATCACGATTTTAAATACAATAAATAACAATTTATCTTCTTAAATAAAAAAGCGTATCCTGCTCAGGATACGCTTTTTTTTATCTGCGAAACGACATGGTTACTATTAATTTCAGAAATATACATTTACAGCCTTTTGGGAGATAAAATGGTTAAATTTTTGCTAGGTAGTTGCGCAAACACTGAAGCGATGATAATTGGATTGTTTCGGGGACAGAAGAGACCATATTTTATAAATTAATTGATACGATTAGCGCATGCGGCGCTTAATTACCCTTAGAAAAAAGAAATGAAACCAACCTTATTAATTCTTGCAGCCGGTATGGCGAGCCGTTATGGAAGCATGAAACAAATTGATGGCTTTGGCCCGAACCAGGAAACTATTATTGACTATTCAATATATGATGCCATCCAGGCCGGTTTCGGAAAAGTTGTATTCATCATCAAAGAAGAGTTTGTAGAGAACTTTAGAGCCATATTTGATCCGAAGTTAGCCGGAAAAATAGAGGTTGATTATGTCTTCCAAAATTTGGATCTTAAGCAATATGGAATAGACTATGAAATAGAAAGAACTAAACCATGGGGTACTGCCCATGCAGTTCTGGCGGCAAGAAATACAGTAAAGGAGCCTTTCTGTGTAATTAATGCAGATGATTTCTATGGTCTGGATGCTTACCAGAAAATGGTTAAGTTTTTAACCGAAGATGTAACCAGCAGTAATTATTCGATGATCGGTTATGAAATCGGCAAAACATTATCCGATTTCGGTTCTGTTTCCAGAGGTGTATGCAAAGTAAGTGCAGATGGTTACCTGGAAGAAATTATAGAAAGAACCAAGGTAATGTATTCCGGAGAGGCGATCGTTTACGAGGAAGACGAAAAACAGTATCCTTTACCCTATGAAAGCCGCGTATCTATGAACTTCTGGGGCTTTACTCCCGAAGTATTTAAACATGCAGAAGAAATGTTCAGGGATTTTGTAGAGGCAAACAAAGAAAATCCTAAATCTGAGTTCTTCATTCCCCTGGTTGCAGAAAACCTGTTGAGTGCGGAAACTGCAGACTTCAAAGTTATTCCTACAGACAGTAAATGGTTCGGCGTTACTTATAAAGAAGACAAACCAATTGTTCAGGCAAGTATAGATCAGCTAATCAAAGACGGAAAATATCCCGAAAACCTTTGGAAATAATAAAAAAAGGCTTCATTACTGAAGCCTTTTTTTATTATACCTTATATATAATTTGACAGGCTTGACAATACCAATTCTGACACATAAAAAAAGAGGATGCCTTTTGGACATCCTCTTTTTTTATGTGTTAAAGTCGATTATTTCTTATCGTCTTTTACTTCTTCGAAATCAACATCAGTAACATTGTCACCACCGTCAGCTGCCTGACCGTTAGCTGCCTGATCAGCGCCGCCTTCAGCAGTAGCACCATCTTGTCCAGCTTTGTACATATCTTCTGAAGCTGCATTCCATGCAGTTTGCAATTCTTCCTGAGCCGCATCAATATCAGCAAAGTTTCTTGCTGCATGAGCAGCTTGTAACTTAGCTAAACCAGCTTCAATAGGTGCTTTTTTATCAGCAGCCAATTTATCACCGAATTCTTTCAGTTGTTTCTCAGTAGAGAAGATTAATGCATCTGCACTGTTGATTTTATCAGCTTCTTCTTTAGCGATTCTATCAGCATCAGCATTTTGCTCAGCTTCTTCTTTCATTCTTTTGATCTCTTCGTCAGTTAAACCAGAAGAAGCCTCAATACGGATTTTTTGTTCTTTACCAGTTGCTTTATCTTTAGCAGATACATGCAGGATACCGTTAGCATCAATATCGAATGCAACTTCAACCTGAGGAACGCCACGAGGTGCTGGTGGAA
This sequence comes from Pedobacter antarcticus, assembly GCF_900103515.1. Taxonomy (NCBI): domain Bacteria; kingdom Pseudomonadati; phylum Bacteroidota; class Sphingobacteriia; order Sphingobacteriales; family Sphingobacteriaceae; genus Pedobacter; species Pedobacter antarcticus. The sequence continues at coordinate 382,480 of NZ_FNGZ01000003.1, read as the reverse complement.
TACCATCCAGAATGAAACGACCAATTGTACGGTTCTGAGCAGCCATTGGACGCTCTCCTTGTAAAATATGGATCTCAACAGAAGGCTGGTTATCAGCAGCTGTAGAGAAAGTTTCAGCTTTTTTAGATGGAATAGTAGTGTTAGATTCGATTAATTTCGTCATTACACCACCCATAGTTTCAATACCTAAAGAAAGTGGAGTAACATCTAATAATAATACGTCTTTAACCTCTCCTGTTAATACACCACCTTGAATAGCAGCACCGATCGCTACAACTTCATCCGGGTTAACACCTTTAGAAGGCTCTTTTCCGAAGAAAGCTTTAACTGCATCCTGAATAGCAGGAATACGTGTCGAACCACCAACTAAGATAATTTCATCAATGTCAGAAGTTTTTAAACCTGCGTTTTTCAAAGCAGATTTACAAGGATCGATAGTACGTTTAATCAGATCAGCAGCCAATTGCTCAAATTTAGCACGGCTTAAGTTTCTAACCAAGTGTTTAGGTCCGCTGGCATCAGCAGTAATATATGGCAGGTTTACTTCAGTTGAAGTAGTACTTGATAATTCAATTTTAGCTTTCTCAGCAGCTTCTTTCAAACGTTGTAAAGCCATTGGATCCTGATTAAGGTCCATGCCGTACTCATTTTTAAATTCACTTGCTAACCAGTCAATGATCACGTGATCAAAGTCATCACCACCTAAGTGAGTATCACCGTCAGTAGATTTAACTTCAAATACACCATCACCTAATTCCAGGATAGAAACGTCATGTGTACCACCACCACAATCAAAGACAACAATTTTCATGTCTTTGTGTGCTTTATCCAAACCGTAAGCTAAAGCAGCTGCAGTTGGCTCGTTGATAATACGTTTAACAGTTAAACCAGCAATTTCACCAGCCTCTTTAGTAGCCTGACGTTGTGCATCATTGAAATAAGCAGGAACAGTAATAACCGCTTCAGTCACTTCATGTCCTAAGAAATCTTCAGCAGTTTTTTTCATTTTCTGCAAAATCATTGCAGAAATTTCCTGTGGAGTATATTTACGATCATCAATCTCAACACGTGGCGTGTTATTATCACCTTTTACCACTTTATATGGTACACGGCCTACTTCTTTAGAAACTTCAGCAAAGCTGCTTCCCATGAAGCGTTTGATTGAATAAATTGTTTTTGTTGGGTTAGTGATCGCCTGACGCTTTGCAGAATCACCTACTTTACGCTCACCATTTTCTGCAAATGCAACAATGGATGGCGTAGTACGTTTCCCCTCACTGTTGGCTATAACTACAGGTTCGTTACCTTCCATTACGGCTACGCAAGAGTTCGTTGTTCCTAAGTCTATACCAATAATTTTTGACATGTTATTTATCTTTGTTTATGTTATGAATTCTTAATTTTATTCTATTCATCAAGCAATGTGCCAATTGACTTTTGTCAGCAAAACAGACAGTGCTTTGCAGTTTATCAGGAAATGTAAATCAAATTGATTTATAAATGCTGACAGCTTGGCAGAAATACCGCGCCAACGCGATTAATCTAAAGCCCTACCAGCTTTTCCAGATAGTGACAATTTACGCCATAAAAATTTTTGACTGCATGAATTCGTTTTAATACTTCTTCCTGATGTTCAGGACTTATGGTAGCTTTCGTGCCAACAACCAGTACATTCTTCGGGGTATGTGCATCTGAAATAAATTCAAATACTTTGGTCTTGTAACCATGATATTCCAGAATGAGTGAACGAAGTGCATCGGTAACCATTTCAGCCTGTCTTTCCATAAAGATACCATGGTCGGTCAGTGCGGCGATCTCAGGTTGTTGTTTAACTTTCGACATCTCCCGCCGTATCTGTTTATGACAGCAAGGTGCAACCACAATTAGTTCTGCCCCGGCGAGAATTCCTTTACAAATCGCATCGTCAGTTGCGGTATCACAAGCATGCAGCGCGATAAGCATGTCAATTCCGGTTGCTGGATAATCTGCAATTGATCCTTCGACAAAATCTAACTTATGAAATCCGGAGCTCGCTGCTATTTCATTACAGAGTGCGACCAGATCCGGTCTAAATTCTATCCCGCGTACAGCAGTATCCGAACCCATTACATGATGCAGATAATCATATAGCGCGAAGGTTAAATATCCCTTACCCGACCCCATATCGACAACCTGTTTTAAACTGCCTGCTGAGATTGCACTGATCATCGGATGTAACAAGTTAATAAACTGGTTAATCTGCTTGTACTTATCCTGCGCATTTTTATAAACATTACCGACAGCATCAGTAATTTGTAAAGCATGCAGATAGGGCTTATCCAAAGCGGATATTAACCGTTTTTTAGTTTTATCATGTGTATCTGATACCGGGGTTTGCGATGTAGGCGCAGCCTGCCGAAACCGGAATCCCTGTCCCTGCTGCAAGTCCAGGATCAGATCTTTCTGTAAGGTGAAACAAGTACAGTGCTGGAATCCCTGATTCAATTCTTCGGCAATTCTCGCCGCCCCCTCTTCAAAAGGATAGTTCTTAACAATGTCCCTGGTCTTAAAGCGGGATGTGAAGGCGAGATGAGGTTTCCCTTTGATATTTACCTTTCTGACATAGATATTCTTCAGTCCGGCGAGCTCTCCGCGATATTTACCCAGCGTGAGCTTAATAAATGTATCCTGTGCGAAACTCTCCGCTAATGCGGTTAAAAATTCTGCAGGGATGACTACAGGCGTATTTAACATTTCCAATTAATTTAGCTCTAAAAAAAATGCCTCTCCGAAATTCAGAGAGGCATTTGTATTTCCAATAAAAGGGAAATTATTCGCCTTTATCTTCTTTGGTTTCTTCAGCAGCAGCTTCTTCAACAGGAGTAGCCGTCTCAGCAACAGGAGCAGCAGTCTCAGCAACAGGCTCAGCTTTAACAGCCTCATCTTTTTTAGCTGTTTTGCTTCTTCCACGACGAGTTGTTTTCTTCTCTTCTGTAGCAGCTTCAACACCATAAACTTCGTTATAATCAACAAGTTCAATCAATGCCATTTCAGCATTATCACCTAACCTGTTGTTTAACTTGATAATTCTGGTGTAACCACCCGGACGGTTTGCAACTTTAGCAGCAATGTCACGGAATAATTCAGTAACTGAATCTTTATCCTGTAAGTAACTAAATACAATACGACGAGAGTGCGTAGTATCATTTTTAGATTTAGTGATCAGGGGCTCAACATACATACGTAAAGCTTTAGCTTTTGCTAAAGTTGTAGTAATTCTTTTGTGCTTGATCAGTGATGATGACATGTTAGCCAACATCGCTTTACGATGGGAGTCAGTTCTGCCTAAGTGGTTGTTTTTTTTACCGTGTCTCATTTTGATTTTATTCAGTGCATACCGTCTCTTCTACATTGAAGAGGGAATTATACACTATTAACAATATTGTTATTTATATTGAAATTATTCTTCGTCCAGTTTGTATTTCCCAAGGTTCATCCCGAAAGATAAACTTTTGGATTTAACCAGCTCCTGAATTTCAGTCAATGATTTTTTACCGAAGTTTCTGAATTTCAACATATCGGCAACGTCATAAGAAACCAAGTCAGCAAGCGTGCGGATATCAGCAGCTTTAAGACAGTTTAATGCACGTACAGATAAGTCAAGGTCAACTAATTCAGTTTTAAGGATTTTACGCATATGTAAAATTTCCTCATCAACTTCTTTAGTCTCTTCTTTAGCCTGAGATTCCAGAACTAAATTCTCATCAGAGAACAACATAAAATGCTGGATTAAGATTTTAGCAGCTTCTTTTAAAGCTTCTTCAGGATGGATAGAACCATCTGTAGCGATCTCTAAAATTAACTTCTCATAATCTGTTTTCTGCTCAACACGATAATTTTCAATCGAGTATTTTACATTTTTCATTGGAGTAAAGATCGAATCGATCGCAATTACGCCAACTACAGCATCATTGATTTTATTTTCTTCAGCCGGAACATAACCACGACCTTTGTTGATTGTTAATTCAACCTCCAAAGTAACGCTTTTCTCCATGTTACAGATTACGAAATCCGGATTAAGGACTTCGAAATTGTTAGAGAATTTAGTTATATCACCTGCTAGAAATTGATCCTGGCCATTAACTACAATAAAAACTTTTTCAGAATCACCTGAATCACCTGCTTTTTTAAAACGAACTTGTTTTAAATTCAAGATAATTTCAGTTAAATCTTCTACAACACCTTTCATGGTAGAAAATTCATGTGATACGCCAGAAAAACGAATACTTGTAATGGCATAACCTTCTAAAGAAGAAAGAAGAATCCTTCTCAAGGCATTACCAATTGTTACACCGAAACCGGGTTCTAAAGGACGAAATTCAAATATACCATCGAAATCAGTTGATTTCTGCATGATGACCTTATCGGGTTTCTGAAATGCTAAAATTGCCATTTATAATGTTTTTAGATCGTTATTAAATATTAGGTAACGCAAAAAATAGTTAAAGCCCATACAGGCTTTAACTAGATATTGTTACTTAGAGTATAACTCGATAATCAAGTTTTCTTTGATATTTTCTGGAATCTCGTCACGATTCGGATAAGCCAGGAATTTTCCTGATAACTCAGATGCATTCCAGTCTAACCAATTAAATTTATTGATCATTCTGCCTGCTACTGAATTAGTGATGCTTTCCAGAGTTTTTGATTTCTCACGAACTGCAACCACATCACCAGCTTTTAACTGATAGGAAGGGATATTTACTACTTCACCGTTAACTGTGACATGTTTATGGCTAACTAACTGACGAGCAGCTGAACGAGTAGTAGCAATACCTAATCTATATACTGTATTATCTAAACGAGCTTCTAATAATTGTAATAAGTTATCACCCGTGATACCTTGACGGGAAGAAGCTTTAGTAAACAAGTTACGGAACTGACGCTCTAATACACCATAAGTATATTTCACTTTTTGTTTTTCCATTAACTGTACTGAATACTCAGATTGTTTACCTCTTCTTTTGGAAGCACCGTGCTGTCCAGGAGGATAATTTTTTCTGTCTAATACCTTATCAGGGCCGAAAATTGGCTCTCTGAATTTACGCGCGATTTTGGACTTGGGTCCTGTATATCTTGCCATTGTGCTTTGTTTTAAAGTATCATGCAACCTTAAGCTGCAGACTCTTAGCTTTAAAAATTAATAAATTAAACTCTTCTCTTCTTAGGAGGACGACATCCATTGTGTGGAAGCGGTGTGATATCTTTGATAGAGGTTACTTCGATACCGGAGATTTGCAATGTTCTAATTGCAGACTCACGGCCAGAACCCGGACCTTTAACAAAAACCTCTACTTTACGCAGACCTAAATCAAATGCTACTTTACCGCAATCAGATGCAGCTTGACCTGCAGCATATGGAGTGTTCTTTTTAGAACCCTTGAAGCCCATTTTACCTGCTGAAGACCATGAAATAGTTTGACCGTTGTTATTTGTTAAGGTAACAATGATATTGTTAAAAGTCGCATTGATATGTGCCTGACCAACTGGTTCAATAACAACAACACGCTTTTTGGTTACTTTTTTACTCTTAGCCATAATTATTATTCGTTACTAATTTTATTTAGTAGCTTTTTTCTTGTTAGCAACTGTTTTTCTCTTGCCTTTACGTGTACGGGAATTGTTTTTGGTACGTTGTCCACGTACTGGTAAACCTTTTCTGTGACGTAATCCACGGTAGCAACCAATATCCATTAAACGTTTAATGTTTAATTGAACCTCTGAACGTAAAGCACCTTCTACTTTAATGCCATCGTTAATGATTGTACGAATCGCTGATAACTCATCATCAGACCAGTCCTGTACTTTTTTGCTAAAATCGATACCTGCTTCAGTTAATATACGCTGAGCAGTTGATCTGCCTACTCCGAAGATGTAGGTTAGTCCAATTTCGCCTCTTTTGTTTCTTGGTAAATCTATACCTGATATCCTTGCCATATGTGTACTAAATGTTTGATTATTTGACGACAGATTGAGTAACCTGTACATTCAATCTAATCATACTTCAATAATTTGCTTAACCTTGACGCTGTTTGTATTTAGGATTTTTCTTGTTAATAACGTAAAGTTTACCTTTACGACGAATAATCTTGCAATCAGCGCTGCGTTTTTTAATTGATGACCTAACTTTCATTTTATTTATATCTATAAGTAATCCTGCCCTTTGATAAATCGTAAGGCGACATCTCTAATTTTACTTTATCACCAGGTAATATTTTGATGTAGTGCATCCTCATTTTACCTGAGATATGAGCAATGATTTCATGCCCATTTTCCAGTTCGACCCGGAACATTGCATTTGACAATGCTTCTCTAATTACACCGTCTTGTTCAATTGAGGCTTGTTTAGCCATATAATATTGATTTTTACTTGATTAGCTGCTATTAAACAGGGTTGCAAAATTAATTAAAAATATTTAATTATTTACCTTTTTTCTTTTAAAACTTCTTCGATCAGAGAAAAGGTAGATAAAACATCTGCTTTACCCTTTTTAACCGCAACAGTGTGCTCAAAATGAGCTGACGGTTGATTGTCACGGCTAGTTACGGTCCAACCATCAGACCAGAACTTTACATTGGCTGTACCGGCATTAATCATCGGTTCAATGGCAATAACCATACCCTCCTCTAACTTCATACCGGATCCTCTTTTTCCATAATTCGGAACTTCCGGTTTTTCGTGCAGCTTAACACCGACACCATGACCTACTAATTCACGTACTACGCCATAACCATTCTCCTCTGCGAGAGACTGTACAGCAAAACCGACATCACCAATACGGGAGCCGACCACTGCTTTGTCAATTGCACGTTTCAAACATTCCTGGGTAATCTCAATTAACTTCCGGCGTTCCGGGCTAATCTCCCCAATCGGGAAGGTATAAGCGGAATCACCAAAATAATTATTCAGAATCACGCCACAGTCAACAGAAATCAAATCGCCTTCCTGTATCACATAATCACTTGGAAACCCATGAACAACCTGCTCATTAGGCGAAATACAAAGTGAAAATGGGAATCCGTTATAATTAAGAAAAGCGGGGATACCTCCGTTATCTTTTATATAAGTCTCCGCAATATTATTTAATTGCATAGTGGTTACTCCGGGTCCGATTACTTTCGCTACTTCAGCGAGTGTAGAAGAAACCATTAAAGAGCTGGCACGAATTAATTCAACCTCTTCCGGAGACTTATAATAGATCTTAGACATTCAATATTAAATTACTGCACTACTGCTGCCTGTAGTAGTCGCAGCAGGTAAACCTGTACGGCCAGTAACTCTTCCTGTCTTCATTAAACCATCGTAATGGCGCATGAGCAGGTAACTTTCAATTTGTTGCAATGTATCTAATACAACACCCACCAAAATCAACAGTGATGTACCACCGTAGAAGTGCGCAAATTCAGATTTGATACCAAATTTAACAGCGATAGAAGGAAGGATTGCAATGATCGCCAGGAAAACTGATCCCGGGAAAGTGATCTTTGAGATTACATCATCAATAAAAGACGAGGTAGATAAACCTGGTTTGATACCCGGAATAAAACCACCGTTTTTCTTCATATCATCAGACATCTGCACCGGATTAACAGTAATCGCGGTATAGAAGAAAGTGAAAGCAATAATTAAAAATGCAAAAGTTAAACTGTAAGCCAGTGAAGTTGGATCACTAAACTGGATTAACCACGTGTTTTGCAGTGATGGGAAAAACTGGGTAAGTGTTGTTGGGATAAACATCAGAGCCTGAGCAAAGATGATCGGCATAACACCAGCAGCATTTACTTTTAATGGAATATACTGTCTTACCCCGCCAAACTGTCTGTTACCGACAATACGTTTAGCATATTGTACAGGTACCTTACGGACACCCTGAACAATCAGGATAGTAAACATTACAACCGCGAATAAAGCTACAATTTCAAGGACAAGGGCAATAAGACCGCCATCACCAACGAATCTAGAGCTGATCTCCTGTTGCAGGGCAATAGGAAGACGGGCAATGATACCCACCATAATGATCAGAGAGATACCGTTACCGACACCTTTATCTGTAATTTTTTCACCCAGCCACATGACGAATAATGTACCTGCAGATAAAACAAAAGTTGAGAGCACAAAGAATAAGGTATGGTCAATCAGAATTGCCTCTACCGGAACCTGCGTTTTCACATAACCAACCGCCTGCACTGCAGTAATTGCCACTGTCAGGTAACGGGTAATCTGATTAAGTTTGTTCCTGCCGCTTTCGCCTTCCTTTTGCATTTTTTGGAATGAAGGCACAGCAATACCTAATAACTGAACTACAATTGATGCAGAAATATATGGCATAACCCCCAGGGCTAAGATTGATACGCGGGAGAAGGATCCCCCGGCAAACATATCCAGCAGACCCAGGATTCCAGATTTCTCATTATCGCCTAGGGCTGTTGCATCAACACCTGGAAGAACCACGTGTGAAACGAACCTATAGACCAAAAGAATTACGAGCGTAAATAATATACGCTCTTTTAATTCTTGAATTTTCCAAATATTACTTAAAGTAGTAAACAGCTTCTTCATTAATTACAATTTTTCGATTGAGCCTCCAACAGCTTCAATGGCTTTTTGTGCGGTAGCAGAAAAAGCATGTGCTTTAACTTCAATTTTAGATTTAACTTCACCACGACCTAAGATTTTAACCAGGTCATTTTTGTGTGCTAAACCGTGTGCTTGTAAAGCTGCAAAGTCGATAACGGTTAAGTTAAATTTCTCAGCTAAACCTTGTAATACATCTAAGTTTACACTTACGTATTCTACACGGTTAATTGGCTTGAAACCTACTTTAGGTACACGACGTTGTAATGGCATCTGTCCACCTTCAAAACCAATTTTGGTTTTGTGACCTGAACGGGAACCAGCACCTTTATGACCACGAGTGGAAGTACCACCACGGCCAGAACCAGTACCACGACCAATTCTCTTATTATTTTTTGTAGAACCTGCTGCAGGTTTTAAATTACTTAAGTTCATTTTGAAACTTATTGTGTTGCCCTTCGCTTTCACTAATCAGGGACAACGGTTAAACATATATAAAGGTTGCAAATGTAATCATATAAACTACTTCTGCAACCTCTATAAATTATATACTCTCTATGGCAACTAAGTGATTCACTTTTCTTACCATTCCAATGATAGCAGCGTTAGCTTCAACTTCTACAGACTGGTTCATTTTTTTTAAACCTAATGCCTGCATAGTTCTTTTTTGACGTTCGCTTCTGTCAATGATACTTTTGATCTGGGTAATTCTGATTTTAGCCATGTTCTTATCCGTTAAAAACTTTGTTTAAATCAACACCACGCTGCTGTGCTACTGTATAAGCATCACGCATCTTAGTCAGAGCATCAACAGTTGCTTTAACCACGTTGTGAGGATTTGATGAACCTTTTGATTTTGCTAATACGTTATGTACACCAGCACTCTCTAATACAGCGCGCATTGCACCGCCAGCGATAACACCTGTACCTACTGCAGCTGGTTTGATTAATACAAAACCACCTGAGAATTTACCGATTTGTTCGTGAGGCACTGTACCGTTTAGTAAAGGAACTTTTACTAAGTTCTTTTTAGCGTCATCGATACCTTTAGCAATTGCTTCTGTTACCTCTTTCGCTTTACCTAAACCGTAACCTACGATTCCGTTTTCATCTCCTACAACTACGATAGCTGAGAAGCTGAAAGTACGTCCGCCTTTAGTTACTTTGGCAACGCGTTGGATACTAACTAAACGATCTTTTAATTCGATCTCGCTAGTCTTAACTCTTTTTATATTGATAGTTGACATTCTTATCCTATTTTCAGATTAAAATACTAAACCAGCTTCACGGGCACCTTCTGCCAACGATTTTACGCGACCATGGTATAAATAGCCATTTCTATCGAAAACAACTTCTTTAATGCCAGCTGCGATTGCTTTTTCAGCTACTAATTTACCTACAGCTACAGATTGCTCTGATTTATTGCCATTACCAGAAAAATCTTTTGATAATGAAGATGCTGATACGATTGTGCTTCCAGTTACGTCGTTAATGATTTGAGCATAAATTCCTTTATTGCTTCTATAAACTGATAAGCGTGGACGGCTTTCAGAACCGGTCAATCTTTTTCTGATTCCTTTTTTTATACGATCTCTACGAGATAATTTTTTCCCTGCCATGATGATTATTTTTTAGAAGCTGATTTACCTGCTTTTCTTCTTAACACTTCTCCTACAAACTTGATACCTTTACCTTTGTATGGTTCCGGAGCGCGTAACGAGCGTATTTTAGCTGCTACCTGACCGATCAGTTGTTTATCAATACTTTCTAAAATAATTTTAGGAGTTTGACCTTTTTCTGAAGCCGTAGTAACTTTAATCTCTTCCGGTAACTGGAATACATAATGGTGAGAGAAACCTAAAACAAGATCAAGCGTGTTGCCTGTATTAGTTGCACGGTAACCCACACCTACTAATTCTTGAGTCAGTTTATAACCTTCTGTAACTCCGATAACCATATTGTTAAGCAATGAACGGTATAAACCGTGTAATGCTTTATGTCTTTTTTGTTCAGTCGGGCGTGTAACAGTAATCACACCGTCTTCCTGAGTAACAGTGATGTCTGCATCAACTGTTTGTTTTAATTCACCTTTTGGACCTTTTACAGTAACGATGTTATTCTCATCAATTGAAACTGTAACTCCAGCAGGGATACTAATTGGGGCTTTTCCTATTCTTGACATTTTGCTATCCTCCTTTAATTAATAAACGTGACACAAAACTTCGCCACCAATGTTCAATCTAGCTGCTTCTTTATCAGTCATAACACCTTTAGATGTAGACAAGATAGCAATACCTAAACCGTTCAATACTCTTGGCATATTACCTACGCCTGCATATTGCCTTAAACCTGGTTTACTGATACGCGCTAAAGTGCGGATCGCAGGAATTTTAGTGATCGGATTGTACTTCAAAGCGATTTTAATTGTGCCCTGAACTGTAGTTTCTTCAAACTTGTAGTTGGCAATGTAACCTTTGTCAAAAAGTACTTTAGTAATTTCCTTTTTAAGATTTGATGCAGGAATTTCTACAATTCTGTGATTTGCCTTGATGGCATTTCTTACTCTTGTAAGATAATCTGCTATTGGATCTGTATTCATTTTTATTGATTTGTGATAGTGGTTTCCTTTCCGAACTATTCGGAGCGACCTTCCATCGGTTAATTTTTCTGTTAACGCATTACGTTAGTGATCGCTGTCTCAGCGGTCACTAACGTACACGATTTGTTTTTACCAGCTTGCTTTGGTAACTCCAGGAATTTTACCTGCTAAAGCCATGTCGCGGAACAATACCCTTGAAATTCCAAAAGTACGCATGTAACCACGAGGACGGCCAGTCAGTTTACAACGATTGTGTAAACGTACAGGAGATGAGTTTTTTGGTAACTTATCTAATCCTTCAAAATCACCTGCAGCTTTTAATTCTGCACGTTTGTCAGCATATTTAGCTACCAATTTCTGGCGCTTAATTTCGCGAGCTTTTACACCTTCTTTTGCCATTATTGATCTGTATTAATAGGGGTTTGATTTTTAAACGGTAAACCGAATTGTTTTAATAATTCCAATGCTTCAACATCAGTAGTAGCAGAAGTTACAAAGGTAATATCCATACCTAAGATCTTAGAGATCTTATCGATGTTCAATTCAGGGAAGATGATTTGTTCAGTAATACCTAATGTGTAGTTACCTTTTCCATCAAAACCTTTATCGTTAATACCTTTGAAATCACGGATACGTGGTAAAGCTACGGAAATTAAACGATCTAAAAACTCAAACATGTTATTATCACGCAATGTAACACGTACACCAACTGGCATACCTTTACGCAATTTGAAGTTGGAGATATCTTTTTTGGATTTCGCACCTACAGCCTGCTGACCTGCAATTGTAGACATTTCTAAAATAGAAGTGTCCATAATTTTCTTGTCTGTTACAGAGAAACGACCAACACCCTGGTTGATAGCAATCTTCTCTAACTTAGGAACTTGCATAACGCTTTTGTAGTTGAATTTTTCTTTCAACGTCGTTACGATTTCCTCTTTGTATTTAGTCTTTAATCTTGGTATGTAAGTCATTATTTGATCTCCTCTCCTGATTTTTTAGATACCCTAACTAATTTCCCATCAGCATTAAGCTTTCTGCCAACACGCGTAGTTTTTCCAGATTTAGGATCAATTAACGCAACGTTAGAAATATGAAGAGCAGCCTCTTTTTTAATGATACCTCCGTTAGGAGTAGCAGCATTTGGTTTCGTATGTTTCGATACAAGGTTCACACCTTCTACCAGAATTCTACTTTTAGTAATTAATACTGAAAGTACTTTACCTTCCTGGCCTTTAGAATCACCAGCGATAACCTTTACTAAATCTCCTTTACGGATTTTTATCTTTGGTTGAACAGTTACTTTATTTTTCATTTTATAATACCTCCGGTGCTAATGATACAATTTTCATGAATTGTTTTTCACGCAGTTCTCTCGCAACCGGGCCAAAAATACGGGTACCACGCGGCTCATCCTGTGCATTTAACAAGACAGCTGCATTATCGTCGAAACGGATGTAAGAACCATCTTTACGTCTGATCTCTTTCTTCGTTCTTACAACAACTGCTTTAGAAACTGTTCCTTTTTTAATGTTACCTGAAGGGATTGCACTTTTAACGGTAACAACGATTTTGTCACCAATAGAAGCGTATCTCTTGCCGGTTCCACCAAGTACACGGATAACCAATACTTGTTTTGCGCCGCTATTATCGGCTACGTTTAATCTTGATTCCTGTTGTACCATGTTATTTAGCCCTCTCTAAAATTTCCACTAATCTCCAGTTCTTGTTTTTACTCAGCGGACGAGTCTCCATGATCAGTACTGTATCACCAATACCGCAATCGTTTTTCTCGTCATGAGCCATAAATTTGGTAGTTTTCTTAACAAACTTACCATAGATCGGGTGCTTCACTTTACGTTCTACTGCCACAACAACAGATTTATCCATTTTGTTGCTTACCACCAACCCGGTTCTTGTTTTTCTTAATTGTCTTTCCATTTCGACTCTAAAGTTATTTAGTTTCACTAGCTGACGCCGCTTTACGCTTTGTCATTTCAGTATTTAATCGGGCGATATCTTTTCTTACCTTATTGATACGGGTAGGATTCTCAATAGCCGAAATTGTGTGTGCAAATTTTAACTTAACTAAGTTTTCTTTCTCTTCTGCAATCCTGACTACTAGTTCTTCTTGTGAAAGCCCTGTGATTTCTGAGTTCTTCATTTTATTAATATTTATGTTCTGGGTCTAGCGGTTATAATAACAAGTTACTTACAACATTGACCCCAAAACTTTTTTATGCTTCTACGTAATCTCTACGTACTACAAATTTTGTTTGGATAGGTAATTTCTGAGCAGCTAAACGCATTGCTTCTTTAGCGATTTCTAAAGAAACGCCTTCAGCTTCAAAAATGATGCGTCCTGGTCTAACAACTGCTACCCAGTATTCAGGAGCACCTTTACCTTTACCCATACGTACTTCAGCTGGTTTCTTAGTTACCGGTTTGTCCGGGAAAATTCTAATCCACACCTGGCCTTCACGTTTCATGAAACGAGTTACCGCAATACGGGCTGCCTCTATCTGACGACTGGTAATCCATGTCGCCTCTAAAGATTTAATCCCGAAAGACCCGAATGACAATTCAGCACCACGTGTTGCTAAACCTTTCATTCTGCCCTTTTGCATCTTTCTGAACTTCGTTCTTTTTGGCTGTAACATTTTATTTGAATATTATCGTAAAACGATTTGTTAATAATTATTTACGAGGACCTCTGTTAGGAGTATTTCCGCCTCTGTTATCTCTACCTGCACCTGGACCGCCTTGACCTGGACCTCTTCCGCCACGACTTTTGTCGTTTCTTCTGTCGCCACCGCCACGGTTATCTCTGTCTCTGCCGCCACCAAAAGCACCTTCAGGTCTGCCACCTTTACCAGGAGCATTATTGGTTGCGCCAATGTTTGGAGAAAGATCACGTTTACCGTAAACCTCGCCTTTGCAGATCCAAACTTTAACACCGATCTTACCATAAGTAGTCAATGCTTCAGCTAATGCGTAGTCAATATCAGCACGGAAAGTATGCAAAGGAATTCTTCCTTCTTTATACTGCTCATTACGAGCCATCTCAGCACCACCTAAACGACCTGAAGTCATAATTTTGATACCTTCTGCACCCATACGCATCGTAGACGCGATTGTAGATTTCATAGCTCTACGGAATGAGATCCTTGCTTCTAATTGTTTTGCTACACCTTCTGCTACCAGTTGTGCATCAAGCTCAGGACGTTTGATCTCAAAAATGTTAATCTGAATCTCTTTTTTTGTAAGTTTCTTTAACTCTTCTTTGATTTTATCAACCTCAGCTCCTGCTTTACCGATTACGATACCCGGGCGTGCAGTGTGGATAGTAACCGTGATACGTTTTAATGTACGCTCGATAACCACCTTAGATACACCGCCTTTAGCGATACGTACTGAAAGGTATTTTCTTATTTTTTCGTCCTCAACTAATTTGTCAGCATAGTTGTTGCCACCGAACCAGTTAGAATCCCAACCTCTGATGATTCCTAACCTGTTACCTATTGGATGTGCTTTTTGTCCCATTTCTACTAATTAGTTTGAGTTTCAACGTTTTTACTATCTACTATCAAAGTTACGTGGTTAGAACGCTTACGTATTCTGTATCCACGGCCTTGAGGTGCCGGTCTAAGTCTTTTCAACTGACGGCCACCACCAACCATAATGGTTTTCACATATAATTGGTTTTCTTCAGGGCGAGAACCTTCATTTTTAGTTTCCCAGTTTTTGATGGCTGATAATAAAAGTTTCTCAACTCTTATTGCTGCCTCTTTATTGGTAAATTTTAAAATATGTAATGCTTTCTCAACACGCTCACCTCTGATAAGATCTACAACCAAACGCATCTTACGTGGTGAGGTTGGACAATTGTTTAATTTCGCTACTGCTTCCATCTCTTAATTATTTTTTCTTTTCAGAGTGACCCCTAAATGTTCTGGTTGGAGCAAACTCTCCCAGCTTGTGACCAACCATGTTTTCTGTTACGTATACCGGTATAAATTTATTACCGTTATGCACTGCAAATGTATGACCCACAAAATCTGGTGAGATCATTGATCTGCGAGACCAAGTTTTAATGACAGACTTTTTGCCTGAATCATTCATAGAGACTACTTTCTTCTCTACGTTATGGTCAATATAAGGTCCTTTTTTTATCGAACGAGCCATTATTTCTTCCTTTTCTCTATGATGAAACGATTTGAGTATTTTTTAAGTGAACGGGTTTTGAAGCCTTTAGCATACATACCGTTTCTTGAGCGAGGTTGACCTCCTGATGAGCGACCCTCACCACCACCCATTGGGTGATCGACAGGATTCATCGCTACCGGACGTGTTCTAGGACGACGTCCTAACCAACGTTTACGACCTGCTTTACCTAATACTTCATTTGCGTGATCCGAATTTGAAACAGAACCTATCGTTGCTAAACAAGTAACTAAGATAGATCTTACTTCACCTGAAGGCATTTTAACAGTTGCATATTTACCATCACGTGCTGCTAATTGAGCATAAGCACCAGCACTACGTGCTAATTGTGCTCCACGTCCTGGTTGAATTTCAATATTGTGGATAATTGAACCCAAAGGAATGTTAGACAATTTCAATGTGTTACCTACTTCTGGAGCAGCTGTATCACCTGAAACTACTTTCTGTCCAACCTGCAATCCATCCGGTGCAATGATGTAACGTTTTTCACCATCCGCATAATGTAATAATGCGATACGTGCTGTACGGTTTGGATCGTATTCAACAGTTGCAACTGTTGCAGGAATATCAAACTTATCACGTTTAAAGTCAATTAAACGGTAAGATTTTTTGTGACCACCACCCATGTAGCGCATAGTCATCTTTCCTGTATTGTTACGTCCTCCCGATTTTTTAGAAGAAACAACCAATGATTTTTCGGGCTTGGTTGCTGTAATCTCCGTGAAACTGGCACCGACTCTAAAGCGGGTACCCGGAGTGACTGGTTTAAATTTTCTTAAGCCCATAGTTATAAATTATTCAATTCTTATTAAATATTCGCGTAATAATCAATTGTTTCACCTGCTGCCAGGGTTACAATAGCTTTTTTGTATTTCGGGCTACGGCCGGTAACTAAACCACCTTTAGTGTTTCTAGATTTTAATTTTCCGTTTACAATCATTGTATTGATTGCCAGAATATTAACACCATACATCTTTTCGATGGCCTGTTTGATTTGCAATTTATTTGCTTTGTGTTCTACTTTGAAAGTAAAGCGGCTAGACTTTTCTGTAAGAGCAGAAGCTTTCTCGGTTAATATTGGTTTCTTTAAAAATTCCATATTACTTGGCAAATGCCTCCTCCAATGTTTTAACAGTATTAGCAGTTAACAAAAGTTTACCACAGTTTAATACATCATAAGTACTTAACTGATCAGCGGTAATAACTTTCACTTTCTGAATGTTTCTGCTTGATAAATAGATATTGTTATCTTGTGCAGGTAAAACCAACAATGTTTTTTGACCTGTTAAGCTTAAAGCATTAACCAAGTTCACATAATTTTTAGTTTTAACTGAATCAAAGCTAAAATCTTCTAAAACAAGGATGTTGTTATCCTGAGCTTTGTAAGACAACGCAGATTTACGTGCCAGAGATTTTAATTTTTTGTTTAGTTTAAAACTGTAATCACGTGGTTGAGGACCGAATACACGACCACCACCATTAAACAAAGGAGATTTAATACTACCAGCACGAGCGCCACCAGTACCTTTTTGTTTGTATAATTTACGGGTTGAACCAGCGATCTCATTACGTTGTTTAGACTTGTGAGTACCCTGACGTTGATTAGCCAAATACTGTTTTACATCTAAATAAATTGCATGGTCACTTGGAGTAACACCAAATACCGACTCAGGAAGCTGCACCTTGGCACCTGTCTCTTTTCCTGAAATGTTTAATACATTAACTTCCATCTGCTTACTTGTCTAAGATTACGTAAGAACCTTTAGCTCCTGGAATGGAACCACTAACTACAACAAGATTTTGATCTGCATAAACTTTCAAAACCTGTAAGTTTTGAATTTTCACTCTATCTCCACCCATTCTTCCTGCCATACGCATACCTTTAAATACACGTGCTGGATAAGATGCAGCACCCAGTGAACCCGGAGCACGCATTCTGTTGTGCTGACCGTGAGTTTGACCACCCACACCAGCAAATCCATGGCGTTTCACAACACCCTGAAAACCTTTACCCTTAGAAGTACCAACTACATCTACAAAATCACCTTCGTTGAAAATGTTTACCGTTACAGTATCACCTAAACTAAGTGATTCTTCAAACGGCTCAAATTCAACCAATTTACGCTTTGGAGTTGTGCTTGCTTTCGCAAAGTGGCCTTTCAGAGGCTTGGTTGTGTTTTTTTCTTTAGCTTCATCGAAGCCTAATTGAACTGAAACGTAACCGTCTTTCTCTTCGGTCTTAACCTGTGTTACTACACATGGCCCAGCTTCGATCACCGTGCATGGAATGTTTTTTCCATCGGCGTCGAAAATGCTGGTCATTCCTACTTTTTTTCCAATAATACCTGACATTTTCTTTTTTTAGTTTAACACCCATCGAAGCAGTAGGGCTTCGTTCAAGGTGGATACAATTCCCTTTAAGGGAGGGCAAAAATAGGAAAGAAATCTTAATTTTCAAAGAGTTAGCGAATTATTTTTATAAATATTATCCACATTACCAGATAGATCGGTAAAAAAACATCGCAAAGCCCGCCCCACTCAGAATCTTTGGCATACCCGTTCTTCTCAAAGCCTTCGCGAAATAGAAAGCACCTGCCTATAAAGCTAAAAACGAGATGTTTTCGCAGGAGATTACGCTGTCAATTGCATAATTATGAATTGATTTGCCGACATTAGAAAGAATAAATGTTAATTGCGGGCGTACAATAAACCCGAAAAATGACAGTTAAATTAGAATACTATTTATAATTATGATGAAAAGAACCCTTTTACCACTGCTTGGCCTGTTTCTGATGTGCCTGATAACTTCCCAGACAAGCGCGCAGGACAGTACAATGGTAGACCCTAGTCTTAAAGGACAGTATCAGCTGATGCTGTCTAAATCCAGAACTTTAGACGGATACAAATTGATTAATCCGTACAGACTCACAAGCTTTTATAAGAGCGTAACCGATACAATCAGGAAAGAAAGACAGGGACATATTGGCGCCCAGACTAAAATAAAAGAGCAAGCTGCAACGATTGCTGGCCTCAATAATGAAATAAAAGGAAAAGAAGCCTCTCTGGCGACCTCAAATGCCAGACTGGATCAGATAAGCTTCCTGGGAATTCCTTTCGACAAAGGGACTTATAATACGATCGTGTGGGTGCTTATTATCCTGCTGGCTATCGCATTAGCGATTGTAACGATTCGTTCTGCGAAAAGCATTCAGGAAGCAAAATATCGCAGCGGTCTGTATGAAGAGATCGCGCAGGAGTATCAAACTTATAAGGTAAAATCTAACGAGAAGGAAAAGAAACTTGCCAGAGAACTGCAAGACGAAAGAAATAAACTAGAGGAACTCCGAACAAGAGGAAATTAAAAAAACCGCTTAAAAAGAAAAAGCCTCCGGAATCCGGAGGCTTTTTCTTTTACTCAAAATTTCATTAAACTTTGATTTCAACTTCAACACCGCTAGGTAATTCAAGTTTCATCAGTGCGTCAACAGTTTTTGAGTTAGAACTATAAATATCTAACAAACGTTTGTAAGCACATAACTGAAATTGCTCACGTGCTTTTTTGTTCACGTGTGGTGAACGTAAAACAGTGAAGATTTTCTTTTCAGTTGGCAACGGAATTGGTCCGCTAACTACTGCACCCGTAGGTTTTACAGTTTTTACGATTTTCTCAGCAGATTTGTCTACCAGATTGTAATCGTAAGATTTCAATTTAATTCTGATTCTTTGGCTCATTGGATTATAATTAAAGCTGCCTGTTAGAGCTATTAATAACAGGCAGCTGATTAAAAACTAGTCTGCAGATTTGATTCTGCCTTTGGATTTAGCGATAACTTCTTCCATTACGTTTCTTGGAGCTGGCTCATAGTGATCGAATTCCATAGTAGACGTTGCACGACCTGAAGTGATTGTACGTAACTGAGTTACATAACCAAACATCTCAGAAAGAGGCACAGTAGCTTTAATTACCTGGGCACCGTTACGGGTATCCATACCTAAAAGCTGACCACGACGACGGTTCATATCACCGATTACATCACCCATATTTTCTTCTGGAGTAAGGATCTCGATTTTCATGATTGGCTCCATCAATACTGGATTACACTTAGGCAATGCCTCACGGTAAGCCATTTTAGCAGCAAGTTCGAATGACAAAGCATCTGAATCGACTGCGTGGAATGAACCATCAATTAATCTAACCTTCATATCAGGAAGTGGATATCCTGCTAATACACCGTTAGACATAGAAGCTGCAAATCCTTTCTCAACTGAAGGAATAAATTCACGTGGAATAGATCCACCTGTAATTTCGTTTACAAACTGTAAACCACCTTTTTCGTAATCAGCATCAATTGGAGAGATAATAACCTGAATATCCGCGAATTTACCACGACCACCAGATTGTTTTTTATACGTTTCACGGTGCTGAACAGTACCGTTAATAGCCTCTTTATAAGCAACTTGTGGCGCTCCCTGGTTAACCTCTACTTTAAACTCACGTCTTAAGCGGTCAATCAGGATGTCTAAGTGAAGCTCACCCATACCAGAGATTACAGTCTGACCAGTTTCCTCGTCTGTCTGAACTCTGAATGTAGGATCTTCTTCAGCTAATTTAGATAAGCCCAGACCTAATTTATCAACATCAGCCTGAGTTTTTGGCTCAATAGCTAAACCGATAACCGGCTCAGGGAAATCCATAGATTCCAGAACAATTGGATGTTTCTCATCACACAGTGTATCACCGGTTTTGATATCTTTAAATCCTACTACAGCAGCAATATCACCAGCACCTACATTAGGAATTGGGTTTTGCTTGTTAGCATGCATCTGGAAAATACGTGAAATACGTTCTTTATTTTCAGAACGTGCATTATATACGTAAGAACCAGCTTCCAGGTTACCTGAATAAACACGGATAAAGCATAAACGACCTACGAAAGGATCTGTTGCAATTTTAAATGCTAAAGCTGCAAAAGGCTCTTTAATATCCGGTTGACGGGTAACTTCCTCACCTGTATTTGGATTGATACCGGTAATACCGTCAACATCCATTGGTGATGGCAATAATTCCATAACCAGGTCAAGCATAGTCTGAACACCTTTGTTTTTGAAAGATGAACCACAAACCATAGGAACGATCTTAGCATCTAAAGTTGCTTTACGCAATGCATCAAGAATTTCACGCTCCGTGATAGAGTTTGGATCTTCGAAGAATTTCTCCATCAAAGATTCATCATAATCAGCTACAGCTTCTAATAAATTCTCTCTCCATTGTGCAACTTCTTCTACCATATCCTCAGGAATTGGCACTTCAGTAAAGGTCATACCTTTATCATGCTCATTCCAGATAATACCACGGTTGTTGATTAAATCAACTACACCAGTAAAACTGTCTTCTGCTCCAATTGGTAACTGTAAAGGTACTGCATGGCTACCCAGCATATCTTTAACTTGTTTCACAACTTTCAGGAAATCAGCTCCTGAACGATCCATTTTATTAACAAAACCGATACGTGGAACAGCATAGTTATTAGCTAAACGCCAGTTAGTTTCAGATTGAGGCTCAACACCATCAACAGCTGAAAATAAGAATACTAAACCATCAAGTACACGTAATGAACGGTTTACCTCAACGGTAAAATCCACGTGACCTGGTGTGTCAATAACGTTTACCTGGTATTTTTCACCACGGTAAGGCCAGAAAACTGTTGTTGCTGCAGACGTGATTGTTATCCCGCGTTCCGCTTCCTGAACCATCCAGTCCATGGTAGATGCACCTTCGTGTACCTCACCAATCTTGTGATTTACTCCGGCATAATAAAGGATACGCTCAGTTGTTGTGGTTTTACCCGCATCAATGTGAGCCGCGATCCCAATGTTTCTTG
This sequence comes from Pedobacter antarcticus, assembly GCF_900103515.1. Classification (NCBI taxonomy): domain Bacteria; kingdom Pseudomonadati; phylum Bacteroidota; class Sphingobacteriia; order Sphingobacteriales; family Sphingobacteriaceae; genus Pedobacter; species Pedobacter antarcticus. Next base: position 361,161 of record NZ_FNGZ01000003.1, on the reverse strand, counting down.
TAAATTTTAAATCTCTTGACATTTTATGATTTTCTAAGATTAGAAACGGAAGTGAGAGAACGCTTTATTAGCCTCAGCCATTTTATGCGTATCTTCTTTTTTCTTAACTGCGGCGCCTTCACCTTTGGCAGCTGAAACGATCTCACCAGCTAATTTTTCTTTCATTGTTTTCTCACCACGTCTGCGGGCGAAAGAGATTAACCATTTCATGCCTAAAGCAATCTTACGGTCTGGTCTTACTTCTGTTGGTACCTGGAAGTTTGCACCACCTACACGGCGTGATTTCACTTCAACTGCAGGCATAACGTTTGTTAACGCACGTTTCCAGATCTCTAAACCGTTCTCACCAGCTTTTTTCTCTGCTAATTCTACAGCATCATAAAAAATAGAATATGCGATGGATTTTTTTCCATCATACATCATATTGTTTACAAATCTTGTCACCTGAACATCGTTAAATTTTGGATCAGGAAGGATAATTCTCTTTTTTGGTTTTGACTTTCTCATTTGTTGTTCCTCCTAATTATTTCTTTTTACCTTTTGTTGGTGCAGCAGCTACTTGTCCTGGTTTAGGACGTTTAGTACCATATTTTGAACGACGTTGGTTACGACCAGCAACACCTGAAGTATCTAATGCTCCACGGATGATGTGATAACGTACACCTGGTAAATCTTTAACACGACCACCACGGATCAATACGATTGAGTGCTCCTGTAAATTGTGACCTTCACCTGGAATATAGGCATTCACCTCTTTACCATTGGTTAAACGTACACGGGCAACTTTACGCATTGCTGAGTTTGGTTTTTTAGGGGTAGTGGTATATACACGTGTACATACACCTCTTCGCTGTGGACAGCTGTCCAACGCCGGAGACTTACTCTTGAACTCCAGTGCTACTCTACCTTTTCTAACTAATTGTTGAATGGTTGGCATTGTTTTTTTTTGTTTTCTATGTTGTTACTAAAAACTTTACCCCTAATTAAGGGACTGCAAAGGTATGACAATACATTTTATAAATCAAGGGGTTAACCTAATTTTAATGAATACAAACAAAAAAAATAACGAAGGGGTAAAATACTGATGCTGAAGCCGGGAGCAGATTTAAGCTCTAAATATTCTGCCCGGGATATCGCCAGATAGTGCAGGAAGGCCCTGGTGCGGTTTTGCGGTGACGGCAGGTGGCTTTACACCTGTAAATCTTCGGAGTTGATATACCGTTGCGATACCCTTGGTATACCCTTCCTTTACCCAAAGGGTATACCAAGGGTATCGCAACGGTATACCAAGGGTAAAGGAAGGGTATCGCAACCCCGAAGAAAAACAAAAGAATACTTAATGGTTTAGGCAGCTAAACTGCTGGGAGACTAATCAAAAGTATCCAGATATAGTTTCTCTACTTTTTTCCTCGCCCAATCTGTTTTACGAAGGAATTTAAGGCTGGATTTCAAACTCGGATCATTCGTAAAACACGCGATTTTAACGTGAGTACCCAATTCTTCCCAACCGTAATGCCAAACCAGTTGCTTGAGGATAAATTCCAGGGTTTTACCGTGTAAAGGATTATTAACTTGTTTTTCGTCTGTTGTCATATTGAAAATTATTAAGTCCGGAGGATCAGAAACTGAGGCACCTTTCTGCTGACAGCAGGTCATTCCCGGACTCAGCCCCAAAGATAAAATTTATTTTATTATGCTTAGGTTTGCAGGTAAGGGAATCACCCCCGGCTTTATAAAAACCAGCGTATATGAATTTAAATTTAGGAGATTTTGTTCGTTTTGTAGACGAAAACATCGAAGGTTATATCACAAAGATTATTGATAAAGATACTATTGGCGTAACGGATTCCAATGATTTTGAAATTCCTGTTCAAGCCAGTAAAGTCACCTTGGTTCATGGCGATATTCCGGAAGACAACGCAGTGGTTTCCAACCGCCCGCAGGCTGCTGCACCGGTGGCCGAATTTAAAAAGGAAGGCGTTTACCTGGCAGTTATTACCGATCAGCATAGCGCAGCAGTTGCACATTTCCACCTGGTGAATGAAACTTCGTTTCAATTGCTGGGTTCATTTACCACTGCAAAATCCGGACACTTCAAAGGAGAATTTGCGGCATTGATTGCTCCGGGGACTACGAAGAAAGTATTCAGTGCAAATCTGGGTGATATTCAGTTGTGGCCTGAATTCAGAATCGATATTCTTTTTTCGACCGCTGCCGATATTGAACCGCTTCCGGCTTTACATTATAAACAGCAGCTGCGTGGAAAAGACCTTTCAGTTGCCAAAGTTGACATTCCCCTACTCAAACAGAAAGGCTGGCAGATCAGATTGGATGAACCTGCCCCGCTTATAGATGCACAACTTCTTAAAGAAAGTTTTTTTAAGGCTAGATAGCCTGTACCCCAGATAATCGCTTATGACTGAACCTCAACTGCTTAAACATATTTCCCCTGTCAGCCGCTGGACCTACAATTTACTTACCAAATGGGGCGTAGACCATGATCTTGCATCTTTTCTGAATTTATTTGCTTTAGTATTCGCACTAATTGTTCTGGTCTATGTTGTCCACAGGGGTATCCGTCGGATACTCAGGCTCATACTTATCAGAATAAGCAAAACCTACCCGCTTAATTTTTTCAGGCATCTGCTGAATAACAGGCTCCCGCATTATATCGCCTCAAGTGTGGTTCTGGTTTTTGTACAACTGGTCTTACCAGTTGTGCTGGCAGATTTCCCGGAATGGATTAAACCGGCAAATATTATAGCAGATTGTTATATGGTTTTTGTAGTGATCTGGATTCTGATGACGCTGATTAAAGCGGGCGCAGATGATTTCCGCAATAAACCTGCATTCCGCGGACAGCCTATAGATAGTTATCTGCAGGTAATCAGACTAATTTTATTCTTAATTGGTGCAGTAGTCATCTACTCCAACCTGACCGGACAGTCAATTGTGGCATTCTTCACAGCAATGGGTGCCATCTCCGCAGTATTACTCTTAATGTTCAAGGATACCATCATGGGGTTCGTCGCCAGCATTCAGATTACAGCAAATGACACTGTACGCATCGGAGACTGGATTACGATGAGCAAATTCGGGGCTGACGGTGACGTCGTGGAAATTAACCTGACTACAGTAAAGGTTCAGAATTTTGATAAGACTATTACGACTATTCCCACATACTCGCTGATTTCAGATTCCTTCCAAAACTGGAGAGGCATGACAAAAACAGGCGGAAGAAGGATCAAAAGGGCTATCTATATAAAACAGTCCTCTATTCGTTTTATAACTCCGGAGGAAGTTGAGCAGATGAAACAGATCCAGTCACTGACAAGTTATATAGAACACCGGCAGAAGGATATTGACAAAAGTAATGAGCGGTCTGGAGCAGATAAATCTTTACTGGTCAACGGCCGCAACCTGACTAATGCCGGGCTTTTCCGGAAATATATAGACAATTACCTTTCCAATCATACCGGAACGCACAAGAACATGTCGATGATGGTGCGCCACCTCGCTCCCACACCTTACGGACTGCCACTTGAAATCTATGTCTTCGCGGGAACAACCAAATGGATAGATTATGAACATATTATGGCCGATATTTTTGACCATGTAATTTCAGCAGCACCTTATTTCAATCTGCAGATCGGAGAGCTTGACAGTACACAGGCACAAGGCCGTATCTCACCTGAAACACTGGAATAAACTAATAAAAAGAAAGGCTGTCATTGATAAAATGTACAGCCTTTCTTTTTATTAGTTTATTTAAACCACGTATTATTCGCCGGGTCTATATCTGGCAGAACCTTGTCCGGATCCAGCTCAGCTGAAACCAGCTCTTCTGTTGTCGGATAATCCACTACCCAGCTTTTATTACTCATCCAGATATCAACCGGTAACTTGATAGTATCTTTACGTCCGCTTTTTCTAGTTACACGTAAGATCACCGGCATCGGCATTTGCTGAAGGTTATCTATCTTCAAATGATAACTTTCAATTTTACCGTCTTTCATTACAGGCGTTACAGAACTGATGGCCTGGTCTAATTTCCAGTTGCCAATAAACCAGCCTTTCCAGAACCAGGAAAGATCTTCACCAGCTGCATTTTCCATAGAGCGGAAGAAATCGAATGGTGTAGGATGTTTATATGCCCAGTGGCTAATGTATTGTTTAAAAGCATAATCAAACCTGTCTTCACCAAGAATCTGGTCTCTTAAAAGATTAAGTCCCCATCCTGGTTTACTGTACAGATTAACGCCTATATTTTTCTCTTCCATTGCATCTGGCGTCAGCATAATAAACTCCCGCTCCGGATTTGCCAGATAACGCGCAACTTTATGCATATCTACCGCCGGTGATTTATATTCGCCTTTATTAAATTCTGCAGAAGAAATACCATTGATAAAGGTATTAAAACCCTCATCCATCCATCCGTATTTGCGTTCATTGCTGCCAACTATCATTGGAAACCAGCTATGGCCAAACTCGTGGTCTACCACACCCCATACATCTCCATTTTTAGCTTTCCAGCCACAAAAGACAATTCCAGGGTATTCCATACCGCTAATATTAGAAGCAATATTAACCGCCATCGGATAAGGATAAGAAAACCATTTATTAGAGTAATGCTCAATACTAGCTTTTACATACTCCACTCCCCTGCCATAGCTGTCATCGCCATTACTCTCCACAGGCTGAGCAGAAACCGCCAATGACTTCTTACCATCAGGAAGATTAATCCTTGCCGCATCCAGCACAAAAGCTTTAGAAGAAGCCCAGGCTACGTCACGCGTATTGTTCATCTTAAATTTCCAGGTCAGCTGTTTACCGGAAGGACGTGATTTAGGGTCTGTCACTTCCTGAGCAGAGCGGATTGCAATTTTCTGGTCGCTGTTTTTAGCTGCATTCCAGCGTTTCAACTGTTCTGCGGTAAACACCTCCTGCGGATTTAGCAATTCACCTGACCCCATCAAAATATGACTGGCAGGTGCGGTTACAGAAAAGTTAACATCTCCATATTCACAGTAAAATTCAGATGCACCCCAATAAGGCAAAGTGTTCCATCCGGTTACATCATCATAGACAGCCATTCTAGGGAACCATTGTGCAATAGTGAAAATTTCTCCGTTTTGAGTCTCCAGATGTCCCATACGATCAGAGCCATTTTTAGGGACAATAAAAGAGAAATCCATCTTTAAAGTGATTACTTCTCCGTTGGCAGCAAGCGGGCGATCCAGACGGATTTGCATTCTGGTATCTTCAATGATCGAAGTAAACTTTAAATCTTTTCCTTTTTGCGCTACATTCAGACCTGAGATGGTATACCCACCTTCGACTTTCTCTCCCCTGGCTCCGTAACGGCTACCCGCTTTGATCAGACTGTTACCTCTGGAACCCTCTTTAAAAAGGTTCTGATCTAACTGAAGCCATAAATAAGGTAAAGCATCCGGGCTATTGTTTTTATAGGTTATGGTTACTGTACCACTAACTTTATTCTGCGTTTCATCTAATACTGCCGAAATATTATAATCGGCACGGTTCTGCCAGTATTTAGGGCCCGGATATCCACTTGCCGAACGGTATTCATTACCATTCTGGGTATAGAACAATGGACTAAAAGCCACATGTGGATCATAACCCTGTTTAGCTGAATCCTGAGCAACAGCACTGATACTATAAACAAAAAACACTGCCATCAGGAGTGTTTTCTGAACAAAATGGTTCTTCATTCGTGTAAAGGTTTTATACATTGGTTCTATTTTTTAATGAGTTTAGGCATAGGCGGAGTTCTGCGCTGATCCGGCGGAAGTTTCATCCAGGCCTGATATGCCTGCGCAATATAATAATCATAATTAAATGGAGGATCGGTTTTTACAGTAGCTACTGTAGGGCGGTAGAAATTAATAAAGTCTTTCAGTTCCTGTCCTTTAATCTTCAACATGCCACTGATATACTCTTCATTGAAATAATGATTGATCTCCGATTCATAATAGGCACGTTCTTCCAATGCCTCTTCCTTAATTTTCTCTCTCCTTGCTTTACCCGAGCCAAAAGCCAACCCAATTCCACCGGCACGCTGAATGTTTTTGGTAGGTGCAATTCCAGATACACGTTTGAATGCCTGCCCCTGTCCTGCTTTCAAATCCAGATCTTTAGAAAGCCGGGCACTCTGAACGTCAACCTGTTTAAGATTGTTGGAAAGTGGTGGCAAATAGATAGTTTTACTTTGCATACTGGTTAGATACAAAGTGTCAGTATGATAGCCCGGAAGATAAAACTCCAGTAAATCTCCTTTTTCCGCGCGGATAGAAAATTGCCCGGCGGCACCTGTTTCCATCGTTACGTCTTTGGTCAGGTTTTTCACTCTTACCTTTTGTAACGGCATACTTTTGTTCTCCTGATCAAAAACTCCACCACTAATACCCGATTGTGCAGAAGCAACCCAGGGTAAAGCGCAGATGACAGCGGCTAATATGATTTTTATTTTATTCATGCGTTGAGATAGATTTAGGTAAAGCTAAGGATTGACGGGTTTACGGCTGATATTTTAACAAAAATTAACAGCATACTGTTCTGCGTCAAAACTGATTAATACAGGTTTTCCGTTTACTTCGACAACAGGTCTTTTGATCGCACTGGTATTTTCAAGCAGTACAGCGATAGCCGAATTTTCGTCCTTCACTCCAGCCTGCACAGCAGGATCCAGCTTACGCCAGGTCGTTCCTTTTTTATTAAGTACAATTTCCCAGCCAAAAACTGCCGACCATTGTGCTAATTTTTCCCTTGTAATCCCCGCTTTTTTAAAATCGTGAAAAGTATAATTCAGACCCTGTTCTTCCAGCCAGACTCTGGCTTTTTTTACAGTATTGCAATTTGGAATACCATAAACTGTAATTGTTGCTTCCATAGGCGCAATTTAACCCATATTTCATTATTCATCACATTTATTCTCCAGTTCGTCACATTTTCATCAGGCCTAAAAACGACTTCCGTAATATTGTAGAAGAAATTAACAATTTATGACCCATATTAAACTTCCCTTCAGTTTTAAGGAACTTCAAAAAACAGAATTCAAAATTGTCAGCGCAATTTATGCTTTCGCGATTCTAACCTTAATTTCAAGCGGAAATAATGCCCATGATATTCCCTACGAATTCAGTCAGGCGGGTATCCGTTTCAATTATATTTATAACTACTTCATTCCCGCAGTATTTAAATATTCCCTTCTATATTTCAGTTTTCTGCTCCTTAATTTTTGCAGCCTTCCTGCCCTGTACAGGAAAACAAATACTGGAATGCATTTATGTCTGATCTTTATTGTATTCGTGTTTGCCGGCCTAATTATCAGTATCACCAGAACGTATAGCCAGGCCTTTCTGCTAATTCGTTACGATACTATTCAGGACGCTTATGAACAAATATTTTTTAATGGCTTTGGTTATGCGGCATGGCTGGTCGTACTAATTGCAATTTATGTCGCCTTAAAAAACCTCATCTTTCATTTTGCCAACCAACAAGAGCGGAATGATCTCAGTCAGCAAAAACTGGAGATCTTGTTTGGCTCAATTATCTGGTTTGCGGGTATTTTATTCTGGCTGGCCACAAACGCGGGGTTTCAGGTAATTATTTGCTGGACATTAATTTCTGCCACAGCGATATGGTTATTTATCCATTCGGTATACGAATTGATTCCTCAAATCTTTGATACGGCAAAAAAACCGTTGCGTACCTATCTCTATAAACTAAGCGGACTTATCCTGATAAGCCTTATCGCTACGTGTCTGCTTGCATTTCTAATCAGTGGCAGAAATCAGCTTATCCCTATTGTGATTGCATTTAACCTGCCTGTGCAATACCTGATCACTGCGCCCCTGGCATGGCAGATCTACAAAAGAAGAAATTCTACGGCCGAACAGATCTATAAGTTAAAGAAGGAACTGGGCCAAACCGACGCCAACCTGAATTTTCTCAAATCGCAAATCAATCCGCATTTTCTGTTCAATGCCTTAAATACGCTCTATGGAACTGCATTGCAGGAAAAAGCAGACCGTACGTCTGAAGGAATTCAAAAACTGGGAGATATGATGCGTTTTATGCTACAGGAAAATATGCAGGATAAAATTTCGCTGATAAGGGATCTGGATTATCTTAAGAATTATATCGACCTGCAGAAACTCAGGACTTCACAGTCAGTAGATATTACGATCAGCACCCAAATAGAGGAGCAGTTTACCGAGCTGCAGATTTCACCGATGCTGCTTATCCCTTTTGTAGAGAATGCATTTAAACATGGCATAAGTCTGCAACAGCCTTCGCATATTAAAATTACGCTGCAAACTAAAGAAAACACCTTGTATTTTGATGTACATAACAGCATTCACCTTAAATCGGAAAATGACCCGGAAAGAACGCACAGCGGAATCGGACTGGAAAATGTCAAACAACGCCTGATGCTGCTATATCCCGGGAAACATGAATTACTCATCAGAGAGAGTGCGAAAGAATTTTTTGTACATTTAACCCTGAAATTATAAAAGATGAATGCCATTGCGATAGATGATGAACCCATAGCCCTGGATGTGGTCAGTTCCCTGGCCGGAAAGGTTCCATTTATCGACCTCAAAGCCTGTTTCACCAATGCTTTTGATGCGATTATTTACCTGAAACAAAATCCGGTGGATCTGATATTCCTGGATATCCAGATGCCCGATATCAATGGAATAGATTTCCTGAACAGCCTCTCCCATCCTCCGCTCGTAATTTTCACAACTGCTTATGCTGAGCATGCAGTTAAAGGGTTTGAATTAAACGCCTTGGACTACCTGCTGAAACCATTTTCTCTTTCCAGGTTTCTAAAAGCCTGTAACAAGGCCGAAGAGTTATTCAGGCTCAGAAAGAATGCAGACCAGCAAAATACGGACCTGCACTTGTTCATCAAAGATGGTTATGAACAGATAAAAATTAATGTGTCCGACATCCTCTATATTGAGGCTGCAGGAAATTACACGCAGGTGCACAGAAAGGAACAGCCCCTGGTCAGTACCCGCATGCCAATTAGCGAGATGTTAAGCTTACTCCCCGCCGGACAGTTCATCAGAACACACCGCGCATTCATTGTCGCAAGAAAATCTATCACAAGATTTGACCGCAATCAAGTATGGATTGATACGCTCCAAATCCCTATAGGGCCCAGTTATGCCCAATGTATGCAAGATCTCTAGAAAAATTCTCTCCAAAATTCACTTCTTTACTCCTGAAACCCGGATTTATACTTATTATTGTTATAAATTCTAACACTATATTCCACTTCAGCAAATAACCTGGGACTAATTTATGCTGAAGGATATTTCATCACCACTATTTCGTATTTTATGTTTAAACTTACTTTTAAGCAACAAGTTTTAACAGGCTTTGCCATATCGCTATTGTTTGTACTTGTCTCGGCGGTAACTTCTTATTTCAGCATCCGCTCCGTAGATATTGACTCCGACTGGGAGAATCATACTTATGATTTCATAGATCGTGCGGAAAGATTGGAAGTTAAACTTCTGAATGCAGAAACAGGCCTGCGTGGTTTTATTCTGACGAGTGACAAAAAATACCTGCGGCCATACGAAGAGAACATCGGTCAGATAGATTCCACAATGGAAGATCTTAGACACATGTCTGAAGAAAATACGGCAGACGATGCACAACTGGACTCTGTTCAGTTCTATGCTACGGAACTGGTTCGGGATATGAGTAAAACACTGGAAGTTTATAGTTCTGAGGGGAAAACTGCTGCAATAGATATGATCCTTAATAACCATGGATCAGATATTAAGTACAAATTTCTAAATGCCAGTTCAAATCTGATTAAGTCAGAAAAGCAGATGCTTAAATTAAGAACTAAAACACGGCAGAATAGTACAACGCGCAGCACCATTATCATTACGCTTAGTTCCACAATTATTTTTGCGCTGATCCTATATCTGTTCAGCTTTATTCGACGGACATTCGATACCCAAAAAATTACCGAAGAGCAGATCCGTAAGAATAATACCCAACTGGAAAAATTGTCCGGAGAAAATGAGAAAAAGAACTGGCTTCTTTCCGGTGCCGCTGAAATTAATGATGTTATGAGCGGGGAACAGGAAATCGAAGAACTGACAGGACATATTATTACACAGCTTTGCAATTATGTAAATGCACCTGTCGGAGCGCTCTACCTGGTGAACACGCAGAAACAGACGCTCAGTTTCAGCAATGGTTATGCTTGGGATGATGCCAGAAAACGAAAAAAAGATATCGCACTCGGCCAGGGACTGGTTGGTCAGGCGGCGCTGGAGCAAAAGAGCAAAACGCTGCGTGAAATTCCGGATGACTATATCCAGGTAAGCACCGGATTAGGCAGCCTGAAACCTACAGAATTGATTATTGTACCTGTATTATTCCAGGATGAGACCATCGCTGTGATTGAAATAGGCTTATTGCAAAATGCAGCGGTAGATACCATGAACTTTATCGATACTGTAATTGATGCGATAGGTGTTGGTATAAACAGCGCGCAGGCAAGAACGCAGTTGCGAGAATTATTCCTGCAGACACAGCAGCAGGCAGAAGAACTGGAAAGCCAGCAGGAAGAATTGAGAACCACTAACGAAGAATTGCTGCATAAATCAGAAGAACTTCAGGCTTCCGAAGAGGAACTTCGTGTTCAGCAGGAAGAATTACGGCAAACCAATGCAGAGCTCGAAGAAAAGGCCAGCCTACTGGAAGAAAGAAATATATCGATCACTGAGGCTAGAGAGGCCATGAGCCTGAAAGCTGAAGAACTGGCCATATCCAGCCGCTATAAATCGGAGTTCCTGGCAAACATGAGCCATGAGCTTCGCACCCCGCTGAACAGTATTCTGATCCTGGCCCGTATTCTAAAAGAAAACAGACCTGAAAACCTAAATGAAGAACAAATTAAATATGCCGGCGTCATTCATAATGCCGGTTCAGATCTCCTGACTCTGATTAACGATATCCTGGATCTGTCAAAAATCGAATCCGGAAAGGTAGATCTTGATATTGAACCGGTAAGACCGGAAGAAATTGCCAGAAACATGGAATCGTTGTTCTCTGAAATTGCCAAAAGCAAAAAGATCACTTTCCGCACCATTATTGATGAGGCCCTTCCGCCACGCTTCATGACGGATCTTTCCAGAACCGAGCAGATTATTAAAAACCTGCTTTCGAATGCCTTTAAATTTACGCCGGAAAATGGAGAGATCAATCTGGAAATAAGTAAAGCTCCCGCCGAGCTTACCTATTATGCAGAGAATTTGCAGACGAGCAAAGATCAGATTATATCTTTCAGTGTAAAAGACAGTGGAATAGGTATTCCATCAGATAAGCAAAAGCTAATTTTTGAAGCCTTCAAACAGGCCGATGGAACTACAAGCCGAAAATATGGAGGTACAGGTTTAGGGCTTTCCATCAGCAAAGAGCTTTCTCATATCCTTGGAGGGGAAATACAGGTTGAAAGTGAACCTGGCACAGGAAGTACTTTCACATTGTATCTGCCAGCAAAACAATCAGGCGAAGAACGCCCGGCTCCATTACAAGCAGCAAAAGTGCCTATTACAATTCCATTAGTTTCGGAACCAGTATTGCAGGCTGTAAATCAAAACAGGAGACAGACACTGTTAATTGTAGAAGATGATCTGATTTTTGCGGACGTCCTGAAAGATTATGCAATCGAAAAAGGCTTCGATCCGCTGCTTGCCCATAGTGGCGATGTTGGGCTGGAAATGGCTCAAAAGGAATTACCTGATGCCATTATCCTGGATATTATGCTACCAGTAATGGATGGATGGACAATCCTAAAAAAGCTTAAATCCAATCCACAAACAAAAGATATTCCTGTACACATGATGTCTGCCGGTGAATTTAAAAGTGAAAAAGCATTGCAGGAAGGTGCTATTGGATTCCTTAAAAAACCGATTGAAAAAGATCAGCTGGACCAAGCCTTCCAGACCTGGCAGTCGGAAAACATTCATCTCGACTTTAACAGCGTTCTTGTCATAGAAGACCATGAACTGCAAAGTATGGCCGTAAAGGAGCAATTAACTGAAAGAGGAATCGATGTAGTCCAGGCATTTACTGGCGAAGCGGCATTGGAGCTAGTTAATTCCAGGAGTTTTGATTGCATTATCCTGGATCTGAACCTACCTGATATATCTGGATTTGACTTGCTCGACCAAATTAAGCAGAAGCCTGAGTATGCGCATATCCCTGTAATTATAAACACAGCAATGGAACTTGACCAGGATAGTATTGCACATATTATGAAGTATACGGAAGCGATGGTTCTGAAGTCCAATAAATCGAATGACAGATTAATTGACGAAGTGAGCTTATTTATGCACAAGCTTAAAAAACAGGAAAAATTCAAGGCTGTTTCAAAAAGCCCTACACAGGGGAAAACGATTTCTACTATCGAAAAAGCGCTGCAGCACAAAACGGTATTAATTACAGATGATGATATGCGTAATATTTTCGCGCTGTCCAGTGCCCTGCAGATTTACGACATGAAAATTGTTATTGCGACAAATGGTAAGGAGGCGCTGGAGAAACTGGATGAAGTTCCGGAGATTGATATTGTGTTAATGGATATTATGATGCCGGAAATGGATGGTTATGAAGCAATGAGACTGATCAGGAAGGACAAAGCTTATAAGAAGCTTCCGATCATTGCACTGACTGCAAAGGCTATGAAAAATGACAGAGAAAAATGTATCGAGGCAGGAGCAAACGATTATATCGCCAAACCTGTAGATGTCGATCAACTGTTATCTATGTTAAGAGTATGGTTAAGCTAATATGAATAATCCTGAGAAAAATATAGCCGAGGTAATCAGCTACGCCGAACTGGAGTCACTCGTGGGTTTTATTAGAAATGTCCATGGGTTCGACTTTAGTAATTATTCCCCCGCCTCTTTGAAAAGACGGGTAAGCCGTATAATGCAACTGCAACGGTTAAGTCTTTTTGATCTGAGAACCCTGCTGACTAATGATCTGGAATACTTTGAAACTTTTATTATGGAAATAACGGTTAACGTGACAGAAATGTTCCGTGACCCTCCTTTCTTTAAATCAGTTTCTCAACATATAATCCCCTATCTAAGATCGTATCAGCGGATTAAGGTTTGGAATGCCGGATGCTCAACTGGAGAAGAGCTTTATTCCTTTTCCATTCTTTTTGCCGAAGCTGGTCTTTATGACCGTAGTTTTTTTTATGGCACAGATATTAACGCAGAAGTACTGAACTATGCCAAGAACGGCATATATGACCTGCAGAAAATGAAACAATACTCAGAAAACTATCAGAAAACGGGTGCTACGCATACATTATCTGACTATTATACTGCTAAATATGATGCCGCATCAATTGTTCATTCCTTAAAAAAGAATGTTCTTTTCTCTGCACATAACCTGGCTTCTGAAGGCGTATTTAATGAATTTCAATTGATTTCCTGCAGAAATGTACTGATCTATTTTAACACCGCATTACAGGAAAAAGTGATTGATTTGTTTTACCACAGTCTCGCAAATTTTGGTTTTCTGTGCCTGGGCTCGAAAGAGACTTTAAGAAGTTCGGAAATTGGACGCTTTAAGGTCATCGACAGGAAAAACAATATCTATCAGAAAATAGCTTAATTCTCCCCGAAATTTTTTAATGCCATTAGAACATATGGAAAAATAAATATCCTGATCGTCGATGACAGACCGGAAAACATAATTGCGCTGGAAGCGTTGCTGAAAAGAGACGATGTTAATCTTATCAGCACGACCTTGCCGAATGAGGCCTTGAGACTTGCCTGGGAAATGGATATTGCCATTGCTCTTGTAGACGTACAAATGCCGGAAATGGATGGTTTCGAACTCGTTGAGATCCTGAAGAGTAATCCGCGTACAAAAAATATTCTGGTGATTTTTGTTACGGCAATATCCACCGAAACCAAATATGCTGTCAAAGGCCTCAATACAGGTGCTGTCGACTATTTATATAAGCCCCTGAATCCATATGTGACTTCTGCAAAAGTAGATTCGTTCATTCAGTTTGTCCGCAGCCAGCGTGAACTGGTCAAAAAGAACAAAGAACTGGAATCTTACCAAAAAGAGCTGATCAGAGCGAAAGAACTGGCAGAACAGGGAAGAAAGATCAAAGAGAATTTTCTGGCAAATATGAGTCATGAAATCCGTACGCCTATTAACGGCATTATAGGTATCGCCAACCTGCTTGAGAAAACCCCGTTGAATCAAGAACAGCAAGAAATGATATCCTTACTGGAGATCTCTTCTAACTCTCTTCTGGGCGTAATCAACGATATTCTGGATATCTCAAAAATTGAAGCTGGGAAATTCAAGATCAACAGAGCCCCGACCGACCTGATCATGACCAGCTTTTCTATCTTAAATCTGCTCAGTATTCGTGCAAAGGAAAAACATCTGGACCTAATTACCGAATTCGATCCGCAAATTCCAAAAAGCGTAATGGCTGACAGCCTGCGTCTGAACCAGATTTTAATGAACCTGATCGGTAACGCAATTAAATTTACGCATGAGGGGAATGTGACGCTGAGGGTGCAGGTTATGGATCATAAGGGAAATAATATGCTGATTAAATTCTCAGTTTCGGATACTGGAATTGGAATTGCAGAAGATAAAATCGATAAGACATTTGAAACATTCGAGCAGGCTGAGGATAATACGACCCTTCGTTATGGAGGTACAGGTCTGGGCCTGTCCATTGTGAAAAACCTGGCCCGATTGAAAGGCGGCCTGCTTACCGTAGATAGCGAGCTGGGTAAAGGAAGTACCTTTTCTTTTAGTAATTGGTATGAAATTGTGCAGGACAAGACTGAAAGTTCATCTGTCGCGACCGTACAACTCCTTCCCTTCAATGGCGTAAATATTCTGGTAGCAGAAGATAACCCTATCAACAAATTTCTGATTGTTAAGATCCTCAAGGGATGGAATATAGAAGCTGACGTTGTAGAGAACGGGAAGGAAGCACTCGACAAATTAAAGGAAAATCATTACGACCTGATCCTGATGGATACTTTTATGCCGGTAATGAACGGACTGGAAGCCACCAAACTGATCAGAGAGAATTATATTCCTGGCAAACAGGACATTCCTATAATTACATTTTCTGCTGCTGTGATGGAAAACGATAAAAAAGCTGCAATTGATGCTGGCGCCAGTGATGTACTGAGCAAACCTTTTGAACTGGGTATCCTACACCAGAAGATTACCCAGTTTACTGCAAAATAATTACTGGTTAAATGCAGTCATGGTCTTCGCTGGTCCGGCGGTTACAAAACTCTGGATCAGCGCAACACTCTTATCTATTAACGCGGGAAGCTCAGGTAATTCTTCTTTGTAAAAGGGTCCAAGCACATAATCTGCCTGTCTGCCTTTTGGAAAGTCGTCCCCGATGCCGAATCTTAACCTCGGATAATCCTGTCCGCCACAGGTTGCCTCTATACTCTTAAGTCCATTATGTCCTGCACTGCTGCCTTTGAGTTTTAATCGCAACTTGCCGAGTGGTAAGGCCAGATCATCGACGATAACCAATACATTTTCAAGTGGAATACGAAGTTCCTGCATCCAGTAATTAACCGCCCGTCCACTCAGGTTCATATAGGTAGTTGGCTTAATAACATGCAGCTTTTTTCCTTTCCAGGAAACTTCCGAGTAATAAGCAAGGCGCAGATTCGCAAATTCACCTCCCAGCTCCTTCACGAGCTGATCGGCGATATTAAAACCTATATTGTGCCTAGTATTGGCATATTCCGATCCGATATTTCCCAGACCAACAATTAGATATTTCATGTGAAATCGTGTATTTATATTTAAGGATCTATCCTGGGAACCCCGGTAGCAGCTTAGCCGGATTCTGGCACACAGCCGGTTCATTTGGCCAAACTTAGATAAATTCCTTTTTATGTGCAATTTAATCGCCTTGCATATAAAAAAGATTTATCGGTCTCTCCTCAACTGAGGAAAACATTATTGTAGAAGATATATAAATATAAAAAAGCCGTCTGCCCCGATTGGGGAGA
The DNA here is from genome assembly GCF_900103515.1 of Pedobacter antarcticus. NCBI lineage: Bacteria > Pseudomonadati > Bacteroidota > Sphingobacteriia > Sphingobacteriales > Sphingobacteriaceae > Pedobacter > Pedobacter antarcticus. Next base: position 345,061 of record NZ_FNGZ01000003.1, on the reverse strand, counting down.
CGGCTTTTTTATATTAGAGAAACAGCTTATTTTTTACCTGCTGCCTGCTCTGCTTGTTTTAATGCTCTTGACATAATTACAGAAGCTATAGTATCTTCTTGAGTATTAGTCACAGTGTAAGCACCTTTTGCTAAGTCACGAACACGGAATAAGTTACCAACTTCTAATTTAGAAATGTTAACTTCAACTGTCTGTGGCATATCTTTTGGTAAAGATTTAACACGCAGTTTACGTAATTTCTGAACTAATTTACCACCCATTTTAACACCTGGAGAAGTACCGGTTAATTTAACTGGAATTTCCATAACGATTTCTTTCTCATCAAATAATTGTAAGAAATCTACGTGTAATAACACGTCTGTTAATGGATGAAATTGTAATTCTTTGATGATTGCTTTTACTTTAACACCATCAACATCAATTTCAACAAAGTTCGCTTCTGGTGTGTAGATAGCATCCTTTAAATCAGTGATAACAACAGCAAAGTGTTTTTGCTCTGTACCACCATACAATACTGCAGGAACTTTACCTTCATAGCGAAGCTCTTTAGCATCGCGTTTCCCTACGTTCTCTCTTGGAGAACCGCTAATTGCGATAATTTTCATCTTTTATTTATTTATTTTATATAATTAAATGAAGCCTTCCTGATTATTATAAAACCAGGCTGCCTCTATTTATTCTAATTTAAACCCGGAACAAATCACTGATTGAGCCATGTTCATTTACATTGGCAATTGCCTTCGCAAATAAAGGTGCAGTACTCAATACTTTAATTTTAGGGCTATCCTGTTTTAAAGGAATAGTATCCGTTACAATAAGTTCCGTCAACAGAGAGCTTTCTACTGTCTCATAAGCTTTACCTGACAATACCGGATGCGTACAAACAGCTCTAACACTTCTCGCTCCTTTTTCCATAATCAGGGCTGCGGCTTTTGCAAGCGTACCTGCGGTATCACAGATGTCGTCAATTAAAACAATATCCATATCGGTTACGTCACCGATAATAGACATAGATTCAATTTCATTAGCCCGTTTCCTTCTTTTATCACAGATTACGACCTCTGCATTGAAAAACTTTGCAAATGTTCTCGCACGGTATGATCCACCCATATCAGGTGATGCAATGGTGAGGTTATGCAAGCCCAGGCTTTTGATATATGGTACAAAAATCACTGAACCATCCAGGTGGTCTACTGGTATGTCAAAGAACCCCTGAATCTGTGCAGCATGAAGATCCATTGTCATGATCCGGTGAATACCGGCTGATTTCAACAGATTTGCAACAAGTTTAGCACCGATTGCAACACGGGGTTTATCTTTCCTGTCTTGTCTGGCCAGTCCGTAATAAGGAACAACCGCAGTAATGTAATGCGCCGAAGCTCGCTTCGCTGCATCAATCATTAATAGCAGTTCCATTAAATTATCTGAAGGCTGGTAAGTAGACTGGATTAAAAAGACATCACATCCCCTGACTGTCTCATCGTATGACGGCTGAAACTCCCCATCGCTAAATCTACTTAAGGTTACATTACCAAGAGGTTTGCCGTAACTTTCGGCAATTTTGTGAGCTAATGCTTTTGTACCGGTGCCGGCAAAAAGTTTAACGGGGTTAAATTGCAATGGCATGATTAGACGGGTATCAATGCTGGGTTAAAAAAAAATCGGATTGTGCTTTAGTCACAATCCGAATATGTTTAGTTGCCCGACCAGGATTCGAACCTAGACAAACGGTACCAAAAACCGTTGTACTACCTTTATACTATCGGGCAATCTTCCTTCTTTTCGACAAGCGTTCGTCTCAATTGGGAATGCAAATGTACGCAGATATTTTAGAATTGCAAATCTTTCTAAAAAAAAGTTTAAAATATTTTCAGAACACCATAAAACGCCCTCTATAACGTTCATTCGATGTATTACCTATACTTTCACACCTAACATATTCAAAAACAGGCAGAAAAACTACAGAATAATCCGGCGAAAATATACAGCCCTAAAAACATGGAATTAATTATTTTCAGCTAAAATAAAAGCAATCAGCAACTTAGATATCCCGCGATTTTTCCAATAAAAAAAATAAAAAAAACAGATCAGATGGCCAGAAACTAAAAAGAGACGAAAACAATTCGGTTACATAATGCCGGATAAGCAAAATATTAAACAAAATTTAAAGAAGCTCTCAATCTATTTGATTATTTTCGGCAGCATTTTAAGCTGTTTAAGTATATTAAAGTTTCAAACAGCTGCGATAAGCGAATTTTACATTAACAATAACACATGAACTATTCAAAAATTAATAACATTACAGGGTGGCTCTGCTTTATGGTTGCTGCGATTACCTATATCCTCACCCTGGAGCCCTCGGTAAGCTTCTGGGATTGCGGTGAATTTATCGCCTCAGCTTTAAAAATGCAGGTTGTACACCAGCCAGGCGCTCCATTGTTCTTAATGATCCAGCGTTTCTTCTCCCTGTTCGCTTTTGGTGATCTTGAGAAGATTGCATATTTCATGAATATCGGTTCTGCAATGGCGAGCGCCGCTACGATACTCTTTCTGTTCTGGACAATCACTGCCCTTGCCAAAAAGATGGTTATTAAAACGGATGCAGATCTAACAACAGCAAACCTGGTTACAGTTATGGGTGCCGGTGTAGTTGGTGCTTTAGCTTATACATTTTCTGACAGCTTCTGGTTTTCTGCTGTTGAATCGGAAGTATATGCACTTTCATCGCTGTTCACCGCTATTGTATTCTGGGGAATCCTGAAATGGGAAGCCCATGCGGATGAGCCCCGTGCAGACAGATGGTTACTTTTCATAGCCTATATAATGGGTTTGTCAATAGGAATTCACTTGCTGAACTTACTGACCATCCCGGCAATTGCATTTGTATATTATTTCAAAAAAACAGCCAATCCTACAAATACCGGTATTATTAAAACCTTCTTTGTAGGTATTCTGATCCTTGCTTTTGTACAATACGGTATCATTCAGTATGTAGTTTCGTTCGGTGCCTATTTTGACCTGTTCTTTGTCAATACACTGGGGCTTGGCTTCGGCACAGGTGTCGTTTTCTTCGCAATTCTGCTGATCGGTGGATTGGTCTGGGGAATTAGATACTCCATTAAACAACAGAACAAAATTCTAAACCTTGCCTTCTTATCAACAGCACTGATTATTTTTGGTTACTGCTCGTTTGCCATGATTGTTATTCGTGCAAAAGCAAGTCCTAATCTGAATAATAGTAATCCGGATAATGCCTTCTCTTTCCTGAGCTATCTGAACAGGGAACAGTACGGTGACCGTCCGTTGCTTTTCGGCCCCAATTATAATTCAGAAAAAATCAGTCTTAAAGAGGGTAAAACCCTTTATAGAAAAGGCGATACCAAATATGAAGTTGCTGGAAAGAAAACGGATTATGAATTTGACAGAACTACGCCTTTCCCAAGGATGTATAGCGACGACGCGAGACATGTCCGTGAATATAAGAACCTGATGGGTTTTGATGATGCCTACTTCCCCGGCTTATTTGATAACATCAATTATCTTTTCAAATACCAGATCGGTAATATGTATATGCGGTATTTCATGTGGAATTTCGCAGGTCGTCAGAATGACGAACAGGGAGCTGGCATTTATAGCGGGCAGTTCTTAAGCGGTATCAAACCTATTGATGCGCTTATGCTGGGAGATCAGACTAACCTCCCTCCTTCTATCACGGAAAACAATGCTTATAACCGTTTCTTCTTTTTGCCGTTAATCCTTGGACTGATTGGCGCAATATGGCACTTTAAGCGCAATCAGAAAGATGCGGGTATCGTCGGCCTATTATTCTTTTTTACAGGTCTCGCTATTGTACTTTACCTGAATCAGAAACCACTTGAGCCTAGAGAAAGAGATTATGCCTATGCAGGTTCATTCTATGCTTTTGCGATCTGGATCGGCTTTGCTGTTCTCGCACTAAAAGAATATTTATTTAAAAAGATCAATCCCGTCAACGCTGCAATTGGCGCTACGGTTATCTCCCTTTTTGGAGCCCCTGTTATTATGGCTGCCCAGGGTTGGGATGACCATGACCGTTCGACCAAAATGGTTGCACATGACATCGCAGTAGATTACCTGCAATCCTGCGCACCGAATGCTATTCTATTCACTTATGGTGATAACGATACGTATCCGCTATGGTACGCACAGGAAGTAGAGAATATACGTCCGGATATTCGTCTGGTTAACCTGAGTCTGTTTGATACGGACTGGTATATAGATGGTATGAAGCGTAAGCAGAATGAGTCTGCTCCTTTACCTATCAGTATGAAACCTTCACAATATGTGCAGGGTGTAAGAGATGTAATGTATTATCAGGACTATAAAATAGCTGGTGCTGTCGAACTTAAAAATATTTTAGAGGTACTTCTTTCTGATGATGATGATGACAAAATCCCATTGCAGAATGGCAGCAAGGAAAACTTTATTCCTACCAAAAACTTCAAACTAACTATCAATCCTAAACAGGTAATTAGCAGTGGGACTGTTAAAGCCGCAGATGCAGAGAAGATAGCTCCTGTGATGGAATGGACCTTCAACAAGAACTATGTGACCAAAGGTACACTGGCCCTGCTGGATATCCTGGTACATAACGACTGGAAAAGACCTGTTTATTTTGCAAGCACTGTGCCTTCTGATCAATTTATTGGTTTAGATAATTATTTATATACTGAAGGTCTTGCCATGCGTCTTATCCCGCTTAAAATTGATTCTGCAGCTGGCAGATCTGAGCTGGTTAATACAGACATCATGTTTAATAACGTTTACAACAAATTCAAATGGGGTAATGTTAAAAATGCGAAGTACCTGGACCCGCAATCTTCTGATGATATCAGTATCTTCAATAACCTGTTTAACACAACTATCTCGGGTTTAATTAAAGAAGGAAGAACTGAAGACGCGAAGAAAGTAGTAAACCGTTATTTTGAGGTCATGCCGGAACGTTTCTATGGAATTCGCTCGATGATGGGAAAATATTTCATGGCAGAAAACCTGTATATCTTAAAAGATACCGCACGCGCAAATGAACTAATGGAAAAATCGGGTGTTTACATCTATAAGGAATTGACTTACCTGGCAGATGTATCGAAAAGCAAAAATCGCTTTGTGGGCGGACAGAATGTCCAGCTTGGCCTGCAGTTCCTGAATCAGATGGTTAAAACAGCCACAGAACAGAACCAGACAAAACTTGCACAGCAACTAGGCAAACAGTTCACTGAGCTGGAGGGTCGTTTCTCTGTCTATTTTGCACAGGAAGTACCTGAAGAATAACGGGAGTTACCCGTAAAAAAGAGTTGTCCTAACCGGCAACTCTTTTTTTTATTATGATTTACAGCATACACGGAACAACAAAAAAGCCTGGTCAGAATTAATCTGACCAGGCTTTCTCATTTGTATTGTGCAGCTTATTCTACAACTACACCCATATTACAGAACTTGTCAATTCTGTTCTCTACCATTTTTTCTGTTTTGATTTTACTGAACTCATTTAAATCATTAATGATCTGTGTTTTCAGGGTCTGTCCCATTTGTGTCGGATTCTGATGCGCTCCACCTAAAGGTTCCGGGATAATCCCATCAATCAGTTTGTTCTTCAGCATATCTGCAGAAGTAAGCTTCAGGCATTCTGCGGCTTTCTCTTTGAAATCCCAGCTTCGCCATAAGATAGACGAACATGATTCAGGAGAAATAACCGAATACCAGGTATGCTCAAGCATATAAACACGGTCACCAATACCGATACCCAAAGCTCCCCCTGATGCACCTTCGCCAATAACAAAGCAAAGAATAGGTACTTTCAGCACAGACATTTCGAGCAGGTTTCTGGCAATAGCTTCTCCCTGACCACGTTCTTCTGCCTCAATACCAGGATATGCACCCATGGTATCAATGAAAGAAATCACTGGTTTATTGAATTTCTCCGCAAGACGCATTAACCTCAGTGCTTTACGATAGCCTTCCGGATTTGCCATACCGAAATTACGATATTGACGCTCTTTTGTGTTTTTACCTTTCTGATGACCGATTACCATTACTGTCTTACCTGCAATGGTTGCAAATCCACCAATAATAGCTTTATCATCTTTTACGGTACGGTCACCATGCATCTCAATGAAATCATCACAGATCATACTGATATAATCAAGCGTCTGCGGTCTTTCCGGATGGCGGGATAACTGAACTTCCTGCCAGCCTGAAAGATTGGTATATAAGGCCTTCTGGGTTTTTGCCAGTTTTTCCTCCAGCTCAATCAGTGTAGCAGACATATCTACTTTTGTTTTATCAGCAACCTGTTTCACCTTTTCAATTTGCTGCATCAGTTCAGCAATAGGTTTTTCAAAATCAAATGATGTTTTTATCTGTTCCATAAGTGGGCAGTAAAAATAGGTATTTTATTTAAAACTTCGCAGGAACTCCGGGTTTAGGTAAAGAATTAGTGATAAACTCCCTGATATCGTTATTACCGGCGCTAAGATCTACTTTTCTCAGATACATCATATGTCCGCTTTCATAGCCTTTCCAGCTCATTCTGTCTTTCAGTTTTCCACTTGGATCCATCTGCCATAAATTATATTTAGCATTGAAATAATCACAGGCTCCGTCGTAGTAGCCGGACTGCACCATTACATGCAGATAAGGATTTTGCGCCATAGCGGCACGCAGATTCTCACCAGTACGGTTATTCGAATCATCCCATGGACGGACAGGTCCGAACATATTATATTTCAAATCCGTTTTATAGTTTAATTCATTACGCAGATACATATTAATTGCAGGTGTAAAGGAATGCAGCCATGATGTTAATTCGGCATTATAGTCCGGGCGTTCTCCTGCACTCGCTTTGTCCAGACCTTTATACCTGGAATCCAGACGTCCGACGGTAAAGCCTTCATCCCTCAATAATTCCTTCCAGAAAAAGTTTACGGGAACGGACAGGTTTTGCTGCAAAATTGATTTTTCACTGATTCCAGCAAACCGGGACATCTGCGCTGCAATAGATTTACGCTCTGCATCCGGCAACTGATTGCCTTTCGCTAATGCAGGTACCAACACATTCATGGTATAGTTCTCCACTTCAGGTAACATATCCTGCAATTTTTTATTCTGAAGTTCAGGTGTTAATTTATGGTGATACCATGCTGTCGCCGCATAATATGGCAACATCAATGCAGCTTCCATAGCCGGACCTCTTTGTATACCTAAATCCGTTGGAGAAACCAGGATCACACCATTAAGGTACATCCACTGCGAACCCTGCAGCTCCATAGCCAGTCCGGAAACACGGGTTGTTCCGTAACTTTCACCAATCAGATATTTAGGGGATGCCCAGCGGTTATTCCGTGTAACGAAGGTATTCAGCCATTCAGCAAGGTATTTGATATCTGCATTTACACCGAAGAATTTGCTGCCTGGTGTATCACCTACAATACGGCTGTAACCTGTATTTACGGGATCTATATAGACGATATCGGCCATATCAAGAATAGACGTCTGGTTTTCTTTATAACCGTACGGCTGAACGGGATAACCTTCATCATCAATATTTAATACAACTGGCCCGGTATAAGCGATATGCATCCATACAGATGCAGAACCTGGTCCGCCGTTAAAGGAAATCACTAGTGGCCTGGAAGCTCTGTCTTTGACATCAGAACGTTCGTAATAAGTATAGAATAAACCAGCAATTGGCTTGCCGGCATCATCCCAGACAGGAAGGGTTCCTGTGGTCGCCTTATAAGGTACTCGTTGCCCCTTAATGGTAACCTGGTGATTGGTGATAACCGTACTCTCAGGCACGATCGTACGCGAATTAACAGTAGTTCCGACTTTTACAGAATCTGCTGCTTTTGGCGGCAGTGCGGGTCTGGTTAATTTGGATTGCTGCGCATCAGCAAACTGAAATGCGCAGACTCCGGCTAATAGTAAAGTGCAAAATTTCTTCATTTGGTTTAATAAGGTTTGAATGAAGATTAAAGATGAAGATAAGATCACCAGGTATTGTCAATACTTTAAAAATGTTACGTTTTCGATACCTAGTTGAGTGTTTTTTCCCGGTCTGCACGAATATATAAAACAGAAACAGCTCCCATTAACATGAAAATACCTGCAATCACGATGGCATAAATTGCTTCACCATTATAGAACCGCTTCACGATCATACCACCAAAAATACCATTTACAATTTGTGGCATCGTGATAAAGAAATTAAAAATACCCATATATACGCCCATCTTTCTCGCAGGGATTGCACTGGATAGAATTGCATAAGGCATAGAAAGAATACTTCCCCAAGCCAGGCCAATACCAATCATCGAATAGAGTAAATGGTCTGGATTGCTGATAAAATAAATAGAAAGCAGACCTATTCCTCCGGCAACTAAGGAGAAAGCATGTGCAATTTTTCGGCTGGTTAGTCTGGCGATAGTTGGCAGTATCAAGGCATAAATAGCTGAAACTCCATTATACACACCAAAAAGAAAACTTACCCAGTTACCGGCATCGGCAAATTCAACAGATGAAGTATCTCCGGGTACTACTTTATAAATATGCTGTGCAATGGCAGGTGTCGTAAAAACCCACATAGAAAACAAAGCAAACCAGGAAAAGAACTGCACAAGTCCCAACTGCTTCATAGTTAAAGGCATCCTGGAGAAATCTGTAAAAATTGACATGATCCCCTTTGCCTCCTCCTGCTCTGGTTCTGCGGAATGATATAAAGCCATTTCTTCGGGTGGATATTCTTTTGTTGTCAGTACAGTCCACAGAATGGTAACCAGCAAAATTGCAGCACCTGCATAAAAAGAATAAACAACATTATGAGGTACTTGTCCTGCTTCTGCTATCTTGGAGACACCCAGATATTCAGAGAATATATAAGGAAGCCATGATCCGGAAATAGCTCCGGCCCCAATCAGAAATGTCTGCATTGAAAAACCGAAACTTCGCTGGCTCTCCGGTAGCTTATCTGCTACCAGTGCCCTGAATGGTTCCATTGCCACATTGATCGAAGCATCCATAATCATCAGCATTCCCGCCCCAATAATAATAGGCGGCATATAGTCGGCTAAAGCCGCCGAATTTGGCATTAGAATTAATGCAATCGCTGTTAGCACAGCCCCCACAAGAAAAAATGGTCTTCTTCTGCCGAAACGATTCCAGGTCTGATCACTGTAGTAACCAATAATCGGCTGTACAATCATACCTGTGAGTGGAGCAGCCAGCCAGAATAGAGAAAGATGCTCGACATCTGCACCAAAGGTCTGCAGAATCCGGGAAGCATTTCCATTCTGTAAGGCAAATCCAAACTGAATACCAAAGAATCCGGCGCTTAAATTAAATATTTGTATAGCAGATAACCGCGGCTTTAATGCGACTGGAGATTTTTCCATGAGATAAGAATGTATTTATATCAATGAATTAGAATGAAATGATCTGGGCTGAGACTGGTTGAAGCCAAACCGGAAGTGTATGATTGTCCTGTACTTTAATTTCCTCACCGCTTAACTGATCGACAGCTTTTGTCAAAGGGTATTTTTTCAGGATTTCATCTGGTATGCGTACCTGGTTCTCCATACGATAATGCCTGTCAAAATTTACAAGTATCAATAACCGCTCTTTATCTGTAAAACGGAAGAAGCCATACATCTTCTGATTCATGTTACCCCCGGCCGGCATTTCCAGAAACTCACCGGAAGCAACTGCCTGCGAATGCCCTGCAAACTTAAGCAGCTTACCGTAATAAGCGCGGAGTTCATGCTGCTCAGGACTGAGCTGCCCCCCGTCAAAAGCACCATTGTTCATCCATTTCTGATGTTCCGGTACTCCCCAGTAATCAAAAATAGTGGTTCTGTTATCCTCTCCTCCAAATCCTTCTGCGCCTCTGCCTGGTTCACCGACTTCCTGGCCTGAATAGAGCATTACAGGTCCACCGGAAAGCGTTGCCGATAAAACCATTGCCGGTAAAGCCAGTTCGGCCTTTCCAGCAAAACCTGCAGATGCAATTCTTTCTTCATCATGGTTTTCCAGAAAACGCAGCATCTGATCACCGAACCCTGCGCTTTCCTGCTGCCAAACGTGACGGATTGCAGCAACATCGGCCTGATCTTCACTCCTGATCAGCTTCTTCAGCCCATCATAAAGACCAACTTTATCATATAGATAGTCGAATTTACCAGTGGTGAGAAATGTCTTATAGGTAGAAGGATCATATGCTTCTCCGATAAAAATAAGTTCGGGCTTTTTCTTCTTTAACTCGGGAATTACCCATGCCCAAAACTCTATAGGAACCATTTCTGCCATATCGCAGCGGAAACCGTCTGCTCCTTTATCTGACCAATAACTTAAAATATCTTTCATTTTAAGCCACACTGCCGGAACAGGGTTATAGTGACCAACGGAACCACCCTGAACATCGAGTCCGTAATTTAACTTGATAGTTTCATACCAGTCATCAATGGAGGGAGCAGCGGAAAACACATTGTTTCCGGTTGCTTTCGCCGGGTTTTCCAAATAAGGTCCTTTACTGACTGAAGCCAGCGGATTCACCTGACCATGGTGAGGCTGGGGCACAATAAACTGCTGCCCTGGAATATAATAGTAATCATTTTCCGGACTGAAGGCACGGCTCACATCATCTCCTTCACCAAAATCTTTTACTCCTGCAGGCTTCATTCTGGATTTATACTGCCTGGCAACGTGGTTAGGTACAAAATCAAGGATGAGCTTAAGATTCTGCCCATGTGTCCGTTCAATCAAATTTTGAAACTCTTCCATCCTTTTATCTACCTGAACGGCAAGATCCGGATCGACGTCGTAATAGTCACGGACTGCATAAGGAGATCCAGCCCTACCTTTCACGACTGATGCATGATCTGCGGGCAGACCGAATTGGCCGTAATCGGTAAGGGTGGCATGTGCAATCACACCAGTATACCAGACATGGGTAGTACCCAATTCTTTCATACCCTGTAAAGCTTTTACAGTGATATCATCGAATTTACCGCTACCATTTTCTGTTATTGTACCGTACGGGATCTGCTGCTGCTGTTTGTTGCCGAATAATCGCGGCAACAACTGATAGATCATTATTTTTTGTTTTTGCTGGGCCATAGCCAAAGGTAAATTGCCTGAAATGATAATTAAAGTGGCAATAACAAATTTACAGGTGCGCCTCATAGAGCCGCTGCCTGATAATTAATTACTGTTTCTCCTGTTGGAATCTGATAAACCTCATCGAATATGCTGATGTTGCTGATTTGATCTCCGGCGTTAAAAATAGTAATTTCTCCTGCCCTTATGGTAATGCTGAACTGCGTGCCCCGGAATCCTATTTTAAATGCAAATGACTGCCATTCCCGAGGTAAGAAAGGACGGAATAACAACTGACCGTTCCGCACCCGCATACCTGCAAATCCTTCTACAATACTCATCCAGGTGCCTGCCATCGACGTGATATGCAGACCATCTTCTGTATCGTTATTATAATCATCAAGATCCAGACGCGCTGTGCGCAAATAGAATTCATAGGCTCTTGCGCCATCATTGAGTTTGGCAGCAAGAATACTGTGAACACATGGAGATAATGAGCTTTCATGAACTGTTCTTGCTTCATAGAAGTCGAAGTTCCGGCGTAAAGCATCCAGATCATACTGATCTTCCAGGAAATACATTCCCTGTAAAACATCAGCTTGTTTAATAAAACCTGAACGCAGAATTCTATCCCAGCTCCATTTCTGATTGATCGGACGCTGTGACGCTGGCAGATCTTTGACCAGAATCTGTTCTTTATCGAGGTAACCGTCCTGCTGAAGGAAAATACCAAGGTTCTTATCTTCCGGCAAATACATCCCAGCTGAAATCTTTGTCCATGCAGCAAATTCTTCTGCTTCATTTAGTCCTGTAGCTTCGATAATCTCTGCTAATCTCGCAGGGTCTTCCGCACGAACGATTTCTGTAGCCTCCATCGCATAGTTGAGGCACCACACTGCCATGGTGTTAGTATACCAGTTGTTGTTAATATTATTCTCGTACTCATTTGGTCCGGTAACACCAAGCATTACATACTGTTGTTTGTCTTCACTCCAGTTTACACGTTGTTTCCAAAAACGGGCAATACCGATCAGTACTTCAAGTCCATATTGTTTCAGGTAATCCTGATCGCCGGTATAACGGACATAATTATAAATCGCAAAAGCAATAGCCCCGTTACGGTGAATTTCTTCGAAGGTAATCTCCCACTCGTTATGGCATTCTTCACCGTTCATGGTTACCATCGGATATAGTGCAGCCCCCTTATCGAAACCTAATTTCTGTGCATTTTCAATAGCCTTCTCCAAGTGTTTGTAACGGTAAACCAATAGATTTTTCGCTACTTCCTGATTTGCGGTGGACAGATAAAAAGGTATACAATAAGCCTCGGTATCCCAATAGGTAGACCCTCCGTATTTTTCGCCGGTAAACCCTTTTGGTCCGATATTAAGCCTTGCATCTTTTCCTGTATAAGTCTGGTTTAGCTGGAAGATATTAAACCGGATTGCCTGTTGTGCAGAGGTGTCTCCTTCAATCTGAATATCTCCTTCTGCCCATTTATGTGCCCAGGCTTCAGCTTGTTCTGCAAGTAGTTTTTCAAAACCCGCAGCTGTAGCGGCGTGTAGCACTTCCTCTGCACGTGCAGAGAGTTCCGCTGCTGCATAATTCTGTGAGGAAAGGTTAGTGACAATCTTATAGATATCCAGCACATCGCCAGCCTGAAGTTCAACAGCCAGCTCTTCTGAAATATATTTATTCCGTTCTTCTGAAGATTTAAGCTCAAGTGGCTTACCATTAAGCAGGACAATTGTTTTAACTCCTGTAATAACTTCAAAGCCGGTTTTTTTAGTCCTCAATGTAAGGAACGTACCTTTTTCCGTCCGGCTTTTGCCGACTTCATCCCAGAACTTCTCATCATAGTTGGAATCTTGGTTACTGACATCCCCATCAACTACGGCCTTTAACTTAAGCGTACCGGTAAAATCCGTTGCTTTCAGTTGATAATGGAGCGCCGCTATTTCATCATTTGCCATGCTGAAAAAACGTTTGCTCTGTACTTCAACAGTACTGCCCGAAGGAATAGTGGCGACGAAATTACGCTGCAAATAACCTTTCTGCATTTGCAGTTCCCTGCGGAAAGATTTCACCTCTGCAGTATGCAAATCCAATAGGGTACCGCCGAAGTCAAACTGTAGTCCCATCCAGTTACAAGAGTTCAGCACTTTCGCAAAATATTCGGGATAACCATTCTTCCACCAGCCTACACGCGTTTTATCGGGATAATAAACACCCGCAACATAATTTCCAGAGAGACTTTCGCCTGAATAGGTCTCTTCAAAATTAGCCCGCTGACCCATACGGCCATTACCCAGGCTAAAAATACTTTCTGATATCTGGTGAAGAGCCGGATCAAACCCTTCTTCAATAATGCTCCAGGCAGCTGCCTGTATATAATTCTTCATGCGTATAAACTATAGTTAACAGAAAAAATTCTGTTTTGAATGCCTGATAATTGGCCTTTTATTAATTGTTCTTTTCTTTTTTATCGCACCTGATTTGGACTTAACAGCAGCAATCAAGCTTTTAGCTTTTATGTTGTAAAAGTGCTTTAAGCTTTTCCAGATTGATTTTGCTGAGGTCTTCAATAACGACATCTGCCCCCGGCAGGTTTTCGGCAGTACCGATTCCAACTACGGCCATTTTTGCGGCCAGTGCGGCCTCTACTCCGGCTGCTGCATCTTCAAAAACAACACAATTTGAGGGTTCTGTTCTCAACAGTTCGGCACCCTTCAGAAAAACTTCGGGGTCCGGCTTGGAACTGGTCACCGAATTGCCATCAACAATTGCATTAAAAAAATGACTCAAGCCGGTTCGTTCCAGAATCAACCCAGAATTTTTACTTGCTGAACCCAAAGCAACAGGTACACCCGCAGCCTGCAGTTCAGTTAACAACGTCAAGGAGCCCGGTAAAACTTCAGTGTCAGACATCTTACTAATCATTTCTACATACCAGCTGTTTTTAAGTGCGGCGAGTTCTTCCTGCTCGGCAGCAGTTTTAGTAATGCCGCCCCAATTCAATATTTTCTCCAGGGAACGTTGTCTGTTTACGCCTTTTAACTGTTCGTTCTGAGCATGGCTAAAGTCAAACCCGAGTGAGTTAGCCAGTTTTTTCCAAGCCTGGTAGTGGTAGACTGCTGTATCGACCAAAACGCCATCTAGATCAAAAATGCAGGCAATCTGTGTTGTGTTCATCTGTTTATAATTTGTTTTGTTTTCAGGATTAATTTAATTCAAGAACCAGCGTAGTTTTCGCCGGAACGGCTATTGGCTGATCAAGTTTAAATTCGGTATTATTTATAACATCCTTCAAGATAGTCTTATTCACCAATCTTTCAGAAAAACGTTTAGTATTCAATGTCTTAGCTGTAGAATCGGCATTCAAGATCACCATTACATCTTTTGCATCTTTATTTCCGTCAGCATAACGGAAATATACATACATTCCATCTTCAGGAACGAACTGCATCATTTTCCCTGTCTGTAACGCGGGGTTATTCTTACGGTAGTTTGCAAGCTTACTCACATAAGTCCAGGCGTCCTGCTCCTGCGTGGTTCTACCTGCGGGTGTAAATTTATTCTCTTTATCGCCTTTCCAGCCACCTGGAAAATCGGATCGCACCAAGCCATCAGGATCAGAATAATTCTTCATCAGGATCTCTGTTCCATAATACATTTGAGGAATCCCACGCAGGGTGAGGAGTAATGCTATGCCTGATTTATATTTATTGTAGTCTTCCCCGATTACAGAGTAAAATCGGCTCATATCATGGTTATCAAAATAAATTACATTCTTGTCTGCATCCTGATATAAGAAGTCCTGAGAAATTGTATTATATAGTCTGAAGACACCATCTACCCAGCCACTTTTCCCATTTAATGCTTCAAATAGAGAGGCCTTTAATACATTGTCAGTAATTCCCGGTAAATGTGTATCGAACCCTCTGTTCACGGTATTTCCCTGAGTAAAGAAGGCCTGGGCAGGAACTGAATTTACCAGCGTTTCTCCAAAAATAGATAATGTCGGAAACTCGGCTTGAAGCCGCTTTGCCCAATCTGCCATGAACTCCGGCTCATTGTAAGCATAAGTATCCAATCTCAGCCCGTCAATACCCGCATACTCAATCCACCAGATATGATTCTGAATCAGATATTGCTGTACGAAAGGATTACGCTCGTTCAAATCCGGCATACTGGATACGAACCAGCCATCCAGCATCTTTTTACGGTCTGCCAAACTAGTATGCGGATCCATAACTGGCTCATCTCTATAACTGGTCTGCGTGAATTCCGGCCATTGATTCAGCCAGTCTTTCATCGGCAGGCTGTTGTACATCCAGTGCCCGGTTCCAATATGATTATGCACAATATCTTTAATCACTTTAAGTCCTTTAGCATGCGCTTTCTCTACATAATTCTTATAGCTTTCGTTTGTTCCGTATCTCGGATCAATACGATAATGATCGGTAACTGCATATCCATGGTAGGAAGCATTTACCATATCGTTTTCTATTTCCGGTGTCATCCAGATCGTGGTTACACCTAACTGCTTCAGATAATCTAGATGATTAACGACCCCTTGAATATCACCACCGTGACGATAATACATGGAATCGCGGTTCAGTTTTGTTTCACGCATCCCCTTAACAACGTCATTGGACGGATCGCCATTAGAAAAACGATCCGGCATTAGCAGGTAAATGAAGTCTTTATTTGTCACTCCCTGAATACGTCCTGCAGCATTGTCTCTGTTTTTCAGCTCGTATGTAAATTTCAGACTTGACTTCCCTTTTTGTTCCAGGTTGATTACAAATTTACCTGCTTTTGCTTCAGACTGAATATCCAGGTCAACAAACAAATAGTCTGGGTTTTCTACTGGATGTGTTTTCACTAATTTAACACCAGGATAGTTTACTTTTAATGTGTAACCGGAAAGATCTTTACCATGTAGCATTAATTGCAGGTTTGTATTTTTCATACCGGTCCACCAAAATAAAGGCTCAACCCGTTCCAGACGGTTTTGCGCATGAATCGTTTGTACGGACAGGAAAAGGAACAGAATCAGGAATAGTTTTTTCATCAATTTTAAATTTGCGTTTGAACAGACACCTCTCGTTTAACCACTAAATGCCCTGAACCAGATGGCCAGGGCATTTAAGCTCTTATAATTTTTCTATACTGTAACTGTAGTTACCGGGCGTACTCAACTTTAAAGTTACCCTGTAGCTGCCTGCGGCAGCAATCGGGATATTCTCCCCATTTGATTTCAATTTGCCGTCAGCAGGCTTGTTGTCACCGAAATTCATGTCCCAATCTGCATTACCGCGGAATTTAAATGCCCCTGCGGATAAGTTCTTAGTAATAGTCCAGTTTCCGCTAACCGCATCGTAAGTTAACGGGGTATCAGCATCCCAGGAACCGGTCGCATCACCAATAATGCCCCAAGTTGTTTTAACTGCAGAATAAGTAAGTTTCTTAGTATCAACTTTCAACAGGTAATAACCTGCACCTTTTATGGTAATGTTCTCGCCGCCGCCTTCATTCAGTTTACCTGGAGAAGACTCACCATAATTTACATTGTCCCAGTTCGGTGCAGATGTAAATTTGAAAGTGTTTTCTGCATCTTTTAAATAAATGTATCCTTCGTAAATTCCATTGTCTTCAACAGAAGAGATTTTTGGTGCTGTAGCAGGATCCCAGCCCTGGAAGGATCCGGGAACGTACAATGAAGGATAAGAGATTTCAACCAGATACGGTGTAACCTGTAATTTAATCACATTGCTATAGGCGGGCGCATATTTATCACTGATAGATGCTTTAACCCTAACTTCCAGCTCGGCAGAAACTCCTGGGGTCATGCCCAGCTGATTAATCAGGCTATTCAGGTCTGCGACTGTAAATTCACGGTTTAGTTGTGCTCCGCCAGCTACTTCTTTAGGCGATTTAAAATTATTCCCGCCAAGGTCAAGTTCGACTGCATAAGAAACCCCTGCTTTAAATCCGAACGATGAGGCAGTCCAGGTAAAGTTCAGCGCTGTTTCATCTGCGTTAATTTCATCAAGAATGATGGATTGTGTGTTTACAGTCAGCGTAGGTGCAGTTCCATTACCAGCGACGACTTGCGTCTCGTCCTTTTTACAGGAAACAAACATCAGCAGGAACATACTGTACGCTATAGTATTCATGAAAATCGATTTCATATCTGTATATCTTTTAATAACCAGGGTTTTGAGTTAAGTTAGGGTTGGCAATCAGATCTGCCGATGGTAACGGGAAAAGTGCACGTGTGGCTTCGACTCCTCTTCCACCTTTTATTCCACCTTTAAACGGCCATAGATAAGACCCATCTGTGAACTTTCCGAATCGGATCAGGTCGGTACGTCTATAACCTTCCCAATAAAATTCTTTAGCTCGTTCCGATAGAATCACATCCAGACTGATTGAATTCAGACGGCCGGAATCATTACCGTAAGCCCGTTGACGTAACAGATTTACATAAGCCAATGCCTGACTGTTTGTACCACCGCCGCCACCGCGCAATACACCTTCTGCATAGTTCAGATATGCTTCCGGTAATCGGAACAGCGGAAAGTCAACTGAACTGAATGTTCCGGCATTAGAAGGTGGCGTGATATTATTCTGAGAAACATTTCTGAATTTAATTACTGCCAGACCATCCTTGAAAACTGCGATATTATCATTTTCCAGTTTACCGGCAAAGAACATTGCCCTTTTATCAGTATTACCGCTGTAATCACCGAACATCAATGGTAAGGTAGAAGCGGAACGAATACCACCCCATCCGCCATTTGGAACACCAAAGGAAGCCGGATCCATATCGCTGCTAATAGCAGCATTGATCAGAAAAGTTGTGCCTCCGAAATTCTGTGTGAAATTAGCATCGTAATTGATCGCAAAAATTGTCTCTGGATTTCCCTGGTTATTGTCAGACAGAAACAGGTTTTTATACTGACTGTGTAAGCTATAACCACCACTTATAACTTTAGACGCATAATTAACTGCCTCCGTATTTTTTGCAGTGCCGATATACACCGCAGCATTCAGATAAACTCTGGATAATAACATCTGTCCGGCTGCACGGGTTGCTCTGCCGTATTCATTACTGACGGGCAGCTCATTTTCAATAGCCAGTAGTTCTGATTCGACATAGTTAAACAAATCGGCACGCTTGATTTGTTTAGGTGCAACTTTTCCGATTTCATTTGCTTCTGTAAGGAATGGTGGATTACCGAACATATCCATTAATACCCAATACTGATAAGCACGAAGGAAACGTGCTTCTGCACGCGCGGCCGTAATATCTGATGCATCGGCACCAGAAATATTCCTGGAAGCCAGTTTCTCTGGCGTACTTTCTCTCAAAAATTCATTCGCAAGTGTAATCTGGTAGATACTGCGGGTATATAATCCCTGCAGTATAATATTGTCAGAAGTATAAGTCTGATAGTTCAGATCGAACACTCCGGGATCATTCCAAACACAAAGGGCTTCATCGGTTGTCAGTTCCTGTGCATTCCAGTATAATCTGAAAAAGTCAGAGGCACCGGCGTCAATACCGCCAAGGTCGCTGTCGCCGGAACCTTTACCACTGGTTGTCGCAAAACTCGCATAAACCTTAAATAAGACCTGTTTGTAACCTTCCGGAGTAGAATAAACTTGATCTGCCGTGATGTCATTTGTAGGTTTCAGATTAAGATCTTTTTTACAAGCCGTAAGAGAAGCTAATAGGATGGCCCCTCCGGTTAATATTTTATGTAATGTTTTCATTCGTATATTTTTTAAGCAGTTGTATGTTTCAGAACTGATTCCCGACTTTAAAGTCAGAAATCAGCTGATCACTCAACCGGCGATCAAAATTTGATTAAAATCCTAAGTTTAAGCCTAAACTATAAGTTCTTGGTCTTGGGTATAAATTATAATCGACACCACTGCCAATCTCCGGATCAAGTCCTTTATAGTCGGAAATCACGAACACATTCTGCACATTAGCGGTTATCCGCAAAGTAGTTTTGGAATTCGCGCTAAGCGGACCGAAGTTATAAGCTACACCTGCATTATCCATTTTCAGGAAAGAAGCATTTCTGATATAATAGTCACTCAAGAACTGGTTATTAGAGAATCCTGTGTTCATCAAATCAACCGCAGCGTTGTTAATCAGGCCACTTGGACTCAATACATTTCTGTCTACACCAAAATTGGAAGACACATTGTCATAAATATAGTTACCCAGATTGGCACGCAAAACGGTGCTTAATGTCCATTTTTTATAATTGAATGAAGTTGTAAAACCCATAATATACTTAGGCGCCGGTGCATGGTAGAAATATCTGTCCTGCTCAGTCACTACTCCATCTTCATTCGTGTCTTCATAAATACCTTCAAGTGGCTTACCATTGGTATCATATACTTGTTTATAAACGAAGAAAGCTGCAGGATTGTAATTAGCGGCATTCCATTTCAATGTAGTACCGGTTGCACCAGTGATATTACCCGCACCGATCTTGAAATTCGGATCCGGGTTTAAGGAAAGATTAGTTACTTTATTTTTATTGTAGGTAACATTGAAACCCATATCCCAGTTTATGTCGCTGCTTTTTATCAATGCGACGTTGATACTCGCCTCAATACCTTTATTCTCCATATTACCGACATTTGTCAATAAAAGGTTACTAAAATTGGTTCCAACAGGAATAGGTACGGTACTTAGCAAGTCTTTGGTTTTTTTATAGTAAACATCGACGCTACCAAATACTCTTCCGTTAAAGAAACCGTAATCTAAACCGGCATTGTAAGTCTCTGAAGTTTCCCATTTCAAATCTTTATCGTAGGCAAGCGGCGAGAAGAAATGATAAAATTTATCTCCTATCTGATATTGAGCTTCATTTACACTGCTGTAATAATTAGGCATATAACTGTAGTTCGCTATGCCATCCTGCTGACCGGTTATACCGTAGCTTAAACGAAGTTTTAAATCGGAAAGAACCTTACTGTCTTTCAGGAAAGATTCATCAATCGCTCTCCAGGTAAAACCTGCAGATGGAAAATATCCCCAGCGTCCGGCTTCACTAAATTTAGAGGAACCATCTGCACGCATGGTACCTGATAAGATATATTTATCTGCAAGGGTATAAACTAAACGGCCATAATAAGATAGCAACCTGTTTTGCTGAACATCAAATGGAAAAACCGGAGTGGTCTGAATCCCACCCAATGCATTATAGGCCGTGAAATTATAGGTTTTAACCGCATTGTCGTAAAACCCGTAACCCGCAGTTGCGTTAATATTACTGTTAATACCTTTCAGGTCTTTAGAATAATTAAGGTAAAATTCTACTAGTTTATTGTGTTGAACTTCTTCGTACTGTGTCGATTCACCTAAGTTTGCAAATTTCTGTGCAGCATATGCTGGGATTAAAGTTTTTCCATATCCTTTGGACACGTCATAACCTACATTTGCATTAGCATGTAATTCCGGAAGAAAGTGGAAAGAGTAATCCAGGCGCATATTACCGAAACTTCTGTCTGCATAACCTGTATTATTTTTTTGCTCAATTAATCCAAGGGGATTTCTTGGTGCATTCGGGTTCAGCTGGCCTGTCGAGCCTACCCATTCATAGTAGCCACCAAACTGATTGTTTGCATAAATACTTTGAGTCGGATCAAATTGTATCGCTGCGCCAACCGCATCCTGATTTGCAAAACGTGATTCACTGATTGTACCTTTCAGATTCAAATCTACTTTCAGGTGCTTGTCAAAGAAAGTTGGGTTAATCGTAATTCCACCGGATGCACGTTTCAGACGATCGGTTATTAGCAAACCTTTCTGATCAAGGTAACCTGCAGAAACGCGATAAGGAATATCCTTAAAGCTTCCAGAAATACTCAGGTTATTATCTGTAGTAAAAGAATTGTTGAAGATCGCGTCCTGCCAGTCTGTACTTGCAGAACCTAATAAGCCGATCTGCTCTGGCGTACCATGTGTATTTACATATTCACGAATCTGATCACCGGATAATACGTCAACCTTTTTTGCAACCGTAGCATATGAATTCACTGTACTGAAGTCAATGCGCGGCTCGCCCGATTTACCTTTCTTAGTGGTAATCAAAATAACACCATTTGAGGCACGTGAACCGTAGATAGCAGTTGCATTTGCATCTTTTAAGATGGTAAACGTTTCAATATCATTAGGATTTACAAGACTCAGTGCGTTAGCAGAACCTGCAATTTTGTTACCGCTAAATGGAATCCCGTCGATTACGATAAGCGGATCATTACTGGCATTCAGAGAAGCACCACCCCTAACACGAATAGTACTCCCAGAACCTGGCTGCCCACCATTAGACGTAATAGACACACCGGCAACTTTACCGGAAATTAATTGTTCTGGAGAGGTAATATTTCCAGCCTGAAAGTCTTTAGAGCTTACTGTTGTAATCGAGCCGGTCAGATCTTTTTTCTGTGCGGTTCCATAACCAATCACAACGACCTCATTCAAATTCTGCGCATCTGGTTTCAAAGAGAAGTCAAGTACGGTGTTACCGCTTACAGTTACTGCTGACTCTATTGAGGTGTAACCAATATAGCTTGCAGTCAACGATATCGGACCATTTGCAACGCCGGTAATTTTATAATTACCGTTACCATCGGTCATCGAACTCTTACCAAGACCTTTGATGAGCACAGAAGCACCGGGTAAACCGAATCCTGTTTCATCAACCACTTTTCCGGATACTGTTCCGGTCTGAGCCTGTGCGGTAATTATGCTTAATGTAAGCACGAAAAACAGACAGTATCTCATGATGTAAAATAGCTTCATATTTTATACTTTTTTGGGGGTATATATTTGGATAATAGCAGTGTGTATTACACTCGAGGTAAATTTACATCTGAGATCCATAAATCAAAATATTATATTAAAATAATTTATATGGCAGTATTTTATACTTAAATATGCCATATTTTGGCAGAATAATTTTTATACACAAATCACAACAAAAACTATTACTCGTGATTAAAATATTGATTATCAAATATTTGAAGTAAATAAAAATGATAAATAGTGTTTTTTGTACACTAAGTGACTTTATGTCCTTTTTACGGGAACGATACCGGGAACGTTCCCAACTTACTTAGAGAGGGAAGCGGCCTTCAGAAGATAAACTATCCGGAATTCTGCGTATTTCAGTTGGGTCAATGCTTTTTTTAACAGAAAAACACAGCGAAACCGGCATAAAAATACCGGTTAAAAAAAGTCCTTGAATCTGAAGAAATGGAAGAGATATTTGATTTAAACGGCAGTCGATCTGCGTTTGATTAAGCGAGAAACTAAAACTATTTTTTCATTGCTATTTACGGTATCCGGCTGCTCGAGCATCTTAAATAAAAGAGATGCTGCCTCTACACCTATTCTGGTAGCTGGCTGGGTAACAGTAGTCAGAGAAGGATTTAATAGCGGTGCGATTTCAAGGCTTGAAAACCCGACGACTTTTAACTGTTCGGGAATTTGAACGCCCAATTCATGACAAGCTGTATAAGTAGCGAAAGCCAGACGCTCCACCGACGTGAATACGCCATCAGGTTTCAGTTCCTGCAACATATGTTTCAGAATCTGCCCGTTTTTACGATAACTATTGGTACAGTCCACAACCAGATGGTCATCAAATGGTATTCCGTACTTTTCTAATGCATCCAGATACCCCTGCATCCTGGTCTTCCCGATAGAAAGATTTTTATTGATTACTAAATAGGCAATACGCTGGCAACCTTGCTTAATGAGGTGTTGAGTGGCTGCAAAACTACTTTCATAATCATTAGTTATTACTCGTGGTGCAGAAATGTCTTCATAAACTCTATCGAAAAAAACCAACGGAAGCCTCTTATTATTCAGACCGTTCAAATAGGTGGGATCATTCCCCTCTCCGGAAACTGACATAATAATCCCGTCGGCCCGACCGTTATGCAAATGCCTTATAAAGGAGACTTCTTTTTCGAAATCATCATCTGTTGCGTAAATCAGGATATGATACCCCTTACTCCGGGCAACCCCCTCTATTCCATGAATTGCCTGAGAGAAAAAATTATTTGCCAGTTCAGGAACGATTACAGCTATTGTCTTACTACGCTGTTCTCTAAGATTACTTGCATAATGATTCGGCTGATAGTTGAGTTCTTTAGCCGCAGCAAGTATCTTATCTTTCGTTTCCCTGCTGATATCGCTGTTATCCCGGAATGCCCGGGAAACAGTCGATGTAGATAAATTTAGAGCTTTAGCTAGTTCTTTGATATTGATATTACGCATGGAAAATGCTGGAATTACAAATAATATAAGAGTAAATATAGATGAATTTCCTCAATAGCCTTATTTAACTGCAATTTTTACCGAAAATACCTTGCCTAATCATTCCAACGCCAGTCACCGGCTATCTTTAAAGGCAACTCCAAATTATTTTGTTTAAGAAAATCCTTCAATTCATTCTCCGTTTGTCTACCAACAGGGATTACAGGTGTGTTAGCCAGAGCATATGTTAACATAGCTGAATAACGTACAGTATTCTTCAATTCCTGCTCATCGACTAGATGAAAACCGTCACCATCTGAGTGATAGAAAGGACCCGAATTATTTGGTAGTTTGCCGCCAGTTCCACCTGCAGTCGGAATACCTTCCAGCATAAACGGCTGATGATCACTATGTAGTCCGGCTCCAGCCCTGAAGAGATTTTTATAGCCGGTATCTATCTGTGCAATTTGTGTACCCCAGCCTTTAATCAAATCCTCCATTTCTTTCCGGCTTGTCGTAACTCCTTTAGGATCATTAGTCATGTCGTAGTTCAGCATATACTTGATTTCACCTAACTCGTTTTTTGCTTTAGCGTCGCGGACAAAAGCTTTAGATCCTAAAAGGCCCTGCTCCTCTCCCATAAACATGACGAATTCTACAGTTCTTTTAGTCTTTAATTTGAGCGTTTTAAAGGTTCTTGCCATATCCATTATGGCAAATGAGCCTATACCGTTATCTATTGCACCAGTGGCAAGATCCCAGCTGTCCAAGTGTCCGCCGAGTACGATTTTTTCTTTCGGAAACTCCGTACCCTTCAATGTCGCAACAACATTTCTGGCCTTAATCATCCCGGAGAAATTGGTCATATTTAAGTTGGCATACTGAGGTTTTTTAGCCAGTTCTGCCTTAACAGCCATTCCATCTTCCAATCCTATACAAGCCGCTGGTATTGGAATAAGCTTACCGGTTACCGAAGCCGTACCCGTTAGCAGGACTCCATTTTTAACGCCATTAATAATGATGATACCGGTTGCTCCGTATTTTGTAGCCAGGGCCGTCTTTTCAGAGCGGTGTAATCCCGGTGTTCCGGCTGGTGAACCAGGTAGAACTCCTAGATATACAAGTGCGATTTTCCCTTTAACCTGACCTGCTTTTTTTTGATAATCCTCATCCAGGCCATTCCCCATATCTACGAGTTCTCCACTTACATTAGCTTTCACAGGTGAATGCGCAAGTGCTACTGAGGCGACTTTATGTAAATTTGAAGCTCCATCACCAATTTTCGTCTCGTTAGTCAACCTGCTCCAGCTCTCCACTTCAAATGGCTGGTAACGCACATCATACCCATAAGATTTCAATAGCTTAAAAGCATACTCTTCTGCTTTCGCACCATTTGCAGATCCGGTTAAACGGTGGCCGATTGTAGAGGTCGCATCTTTCAGCGTCGAATAAGCCTTAGAATGCTGCTGGACTTCTGAATTAATTTGTTTAAATGCCGGAGAAAAATTGTCCTGAGCGTAAGCGGACACGGCGAAAGCCGATAAAAAGAGAAAGCAAGAGGTCTTCATGGTCTTATTTTTTGATTAAATTAAGTTATTTCTTAATATCAAAAAGAATTAAGTCCCGATAATCTGCTTTCGTATGATGATTGTTACTTTTTACGTTCTGTTGTATAGCGAACAAGCTGTTCAAGACCAGTTCTGGCCTCACTTTCGGGAAAAGTATAGAGAATATCAAATGCTTCCTGCTGATATTGGGCCATTTTTTCGGATGCGTAACGAACCCCTTCTTTTTCATTTACGAAATCTATGATTTCCTGTATCTTTTTAGGATCATCTTTATGATTCTTCACCAAATTGATCATCCTTTTCTTTTCTGCCTTATCGGAACGGTTTAGTGCATAGATTAGAGGGAGCGTAACTTTCTTCTCTTTGATATCAATTCCAAGTGGCTTTCCGACGTCATCGGTACCGAAGTCAAAAGTATCGTCCTTAATCTGGAAAGCTATCCCCACTTTTTCACCAAAAGCATGCATCTGCGCAACCTGCGCATCGTCAGCACCTGCAGAGGCAGCGCCGCAAGCGCAGCATGATGCTATTAATGAGGCTGTTTTCTGTCGGATCACATCGAAATAAAGTTCTTCGCTGATGTCCATACGGCGAACCTTCTCAATCTGGAGCAATTCGCCCTCACTCATTTGTCTCACAGCTTCAGAAACGATCTGTAACAAGCGGAATTCGTTATTATTCACCGACAAGAGCAGTCCTTTGGCCAATAGATAATCTCCTACAAGGACTGCAATTTTATTCTTCCATAATGCATTAATTGAGAAAAAACCACGGCGTTCGTAAGCATTGTCGACAACATCGTCATGAACTAGTGTTGCTGTATGCAATAATTCAACTAATGCAGCGCCACGGTGTGTTGATTCCAGAATACCGCCGCAAAGCTTGGCTGCAAAAAAGACAAACATCGGCCTAATCTGCTTTCCCTTTCTTTTTACAATATAATGCGTAATACGATCCAGTAATGGAGCATCACTATGCATAGAAGCTTTAAATTTTTCTTCAAAAACTTCGATATCTGCAGCTATAGGTTTCTTGATCTGATTTATTCCCGGCATTCACGCTAAAATTAATGGGCAAACTTAATTAAAATCGGCTAATTGCCGGCTTTAATGCTTTCTAAAAATAAGATTTAAAGGATTTCGGCAGAAATATGCCTGATAATTTGAGCTGCATGTACTCTTGAGTTCTCAATAAACCATTGATGTGTATCTCTTCCTCCACAAACAACCCCTGCCAGATATAAACCGGGCAAAACAGTCTCCATCGTTTCCTCATTATACGCAGGTTCATGCTTTTCCGTATCTGCCAGCTGAACACCCAAACGTTCCAGCATGCCAAAATCCGGTTGGTACCCGGTCATCGCGATTACAAAATCATTCTCCAGGATTATATGACCATCCGGAGTCTGTATAGTTACCTCACCATCACGGATTTCCGTTAATTCCGAATGAAAGTATACTTTGATAGCCCCCTCTTTAATCCTGTTTTCAATATCTGGTCTGACCCAGTATTTCACATAGGAACCAATCTCTCCTCCACGGATAACCAAGGTAACCTGTGCCCCCTTACGGTAGGTTTCTAACGCAGCATCTATTGCAGAATTATTAGCCCCAACTACAACTACTCGCTGAAACGCATAAAGATGCGGGTCTTTATAATAGTGCGTAACCTGAGGTAGTCCCTCACCGGGAATATTCATGAGTAACGGGATGTCGTAAAAACCAGTAGCAATAATGACTTTTCTGACTTGGTAAGTCCTTTTAGATGTTTTTACGAGAAAACTACTTCCGACACTATCAGCCGATCTTTCAACCTGCTCAACCCGTTCAAATAACCGAATATTCATAGCGAACTTTTCTGCTACACGACGATAATATTCTACAGCTTCATTTCGGTTGGGTTTAGGATTAATGCTGACAAATGGCACCTCTCCGATCTCCAGCTTTTGTGAGGTCGAAAAAAAAGTCATAAAAACAGGATAATTGAACAAACTGTTTACCAATGCCCCTTTTTCGACAATAACGTATGAAAGGCCGGCACGCTGTGCTTCTATAGCACAAGCCATCCCTATCGGCCCGGCACCAACGATCAGGATATCATACTTATCCATTTTCACGAGCTGAAGATGTTTCGGTAAAGGAGTCGGAACGTAAAAGTCCGGTTGACTTAATTGCACCGTAACCACCCTGCACGTCCACCACTTCATTTATTCCACGGGCTTTCAGGATAGAAGCAGCTATCATTGACCGGTAACCACCAGCACAATGGATAAAGTATTTTTCATTTCTTTTCAAATCCCCGGTCCAGTCGTTGATATAATCCAATGGACGGCTCTGACCCGTGACCAGATGACCTGATTCGAATTCTCCCGGCTTTCTCACATCAATAATAGCTGTATCAGGGTTTGACAACATTTCCTTTTCAAAATCCAGGGCGCTCACCGAATGAATCTGATCAGTGTTTCTACCTGAACTTTTCCAGGCAGCGATACCGCCATCTAGAAATCCAATTGTCTGATCGTAGCCAACTCTGGATAACCTGGTAATTGCTTCTTCTGCTTTACCTTCATCTACGACCAGCAGAAGTGGCTGGTGCAGATCCGTGATCAATGCACCCACCCATGGAGCGAACTGACCATTTAAACCGATATTAATTGAGGTTGGAATAAAATCAGCAGCAAAATCCTGCGGTGCCCTAGTGTCAATAATTAAGGCTCCATGGTGTTCGGCTGTAAATTCAAATTCTGCCGGATCCATTGGAACCATTCCCTTTTCCCTGACCTGATCAAAACTTTCATAACCTGCCTTGTTGATCGCCGCATTCTTGGCAAAATACTGTGGTGGGGGCAGAATTCCATCAGTCACCTGTGCGATGAAATCACGACGTGATTCGGCCATTAAGGCATAGTTAACTTTTCTTTGGTTGCCAAGGGTATCAAAGGTTTCCTTACTCATATTTTTTCCGCATGCGGATCCTGCCCCATGAGCTGGATAAACGAGAATATGGTCTGGAAGGGTAAGTATTTTTGTTTGCAGAGAATCATATAAAGTACTGGCCATATCTTCCATAGTCAGGTTTCCTTTCTGCACAAGATCCGGCCGGCCAACATCCCCTATAAATAGGGTATCACCGGTGAAAATGCAATAAGGTTCACCAGCTTCGTCTTTAAGCAGGTAAGTTGTGGACTCCGGTGTATGACCAGGCGTATGCAATACTGTAATTTCGAGGTTACCTACTTTAAAGACCTCTCCATCAGTGGCAATATGTGCATCAAAATCAGTTTGTGCCGTTGGGCCGTATATAATTTGCGCACCTGACTGTATGCCGAGATCAACATGACCAGAGACAAAATCAGCATGAAAATGCGTCTCAAAAATGTACTTTATATTAGCTCCATCTTTCGCCGCTTTCTTCAAGTATGGTGCTACTTCGCGAAGAGGGTCAATAATTGCGGCCTCCCCGTTACTCTCAATATAATAAGCTGCTTCGGCCAAACAGCCTGTATAGATTTGCTCTATTTTCATTTCTTTTTTATTAGACGATTTATCCTGCAAAGACGCATGGACAATCCTGTTCAGGCAACATAACGAAGTGCAAATTAGCTAATTCCGTTCCGATCTCTGTTTTCGGGCGGACAATTTACATTCCGCTTACTAAGCTGTCAGTTCTCCCCGGAGATTTTGTTCCATCAGGCTTGCAATTTCAGCTGTAGTTAACCCTTTGCCCATCAAGTACATCAGCTTGGTTACCGTAGCTTCAAAAGTCATATCGTACCCACTTACTATACCCATTTGCTGTAATTTCTTACTGGTCTCATATTTACCAAGTTCAACTGAGCCCCCCTGACACTGAGAGATATCAATAATCAGTTTCCCTTGATCCAGTGCTTCCTGCAAACTATCAATAAACCAACTCGCTGTTGTCGTATTTCCCGAACCAAAAGTTTCCATAACTATAGCATCTACACCTGATCGTGTCACTGCCTGTACTGCTTGTGGTGTGATACCAGGGTACATCTTAAGCACCCCAATATTAGCGTTGAAATTAGACTGCACTTCCAGTTTTCCCTTCGGATGTGGCAAAATATAATTCGTATAGAAAGATAAATTAACCCCCGCTTCGGCAAGTATATGATAATTTGGAGATTGGAAAGCCTCAAATTTTTCAGAATTGTATTTAATTGAACGATTACCGCGGAACAACTGGTAATCAAAGTAAATACATACTTCAGGAACCATTGCTACTCCGTCGTCCTTTCTGGCAACAATTTCGAGTGCAGTAATCAGGTTCTCTTTTGCGTCGGTACGGATCTCTCCGATAGGCAGCTGGGATCCTGTTAATACCACAGGCTTATCCAGGTTCTCCAGCATAAAACTCAATGCGCTGGCCGTGAAAGCCATTGTATCAGAACCGTGTAATACCACGAAACCATCATAACTTTCATATTCCGACTTAATAATCCGCGCAATCTCCGCCCACACTGACGGATCCATGTTAGAAGAGTCCATAATCGGATCAAAAGAATGCACACCAATCTGGTAATTCAACCTGGCGAGTTCCGGCACATTCTGCTGAATTTGCGCAAAATCAAATGGTATCAATGCCCCTGTAAGAGGATTATTTACCATTCCTATAGTTCCACCTGTATAGATGATAAGAATTTTAGTCATTAAACTATCTGTTAAAAATTTTAATAGAGTTTTCCGTTGTTATACGAGCTATTTCCTCCACGCTAAGCTGGTATATATCAGCAACTCGCTGGGCTATATGAATTAAATAACTACTTTCATTTGGCTTTCCGCGAAATGGGACCGGCGCGAGATAGGGCGAATCTGTCTCCAGCACCAGGTGCTCAGGAGATATTCCTTCAAGAACTGCGTCAAGACCTGCCTTTTTATAAGTGACGACACCGCCGATTCCCAGATAAAAGCCAAGATCTATCGTTCGTTTGGCCTGCTCCAGGTCGCCTGTAAAACAATGTAGAATGCCGCGTAGTTCCGGACCTCTTTCGGCTTCCAACACATCAAATACTTCATCAAATGCTTCCCTGCAGTGAATAACTATCGGAAGCCCAAGTTCCTTTGCCCAACCGATCTGCTTTAGAAAGGCATCGCGTTGGATATCCAACGTCGTTTTATCCCAATAGAGATCAATACCAATTTCGCCTATTGCGCAGATATTCCGTCCGCTGATTCCAGCATAAAGCTGATCCAGTACAAACTCATATCCGGGCTTAACATCACAAGGGTGTAAGCCACTCATTGCAAAACAGTTTTCCGGGTAAAGGGAAACAAGCTGATCGATTTTAGAAACAGAATCAAGGTCTACATTGGGAAGAAACAATCGCCCGATCTGGTTATCCAGGCATCGCTTCATTAGTTCGCCCTGTTTCTCTTTATCCGTTTCATAGTATAAATGTGTATGCGTATCCGTTAAAAGCATATTCAAAGTTAATAAAAAAACCCTGTCCGGAATGCCGGACAGGGTTTGTATCTAAGCTAAATATTCGTTTAAATATTATGGTTTCTTAGCTGGTGCTGCCGGAGCAGCTACCGCTTTCTTAATATCAGTGATTTCCACATCGAAAGCTAGTGGAGAAAACGGAGTAATACCCGCTTGTGGCATACCGCCCTCACCGTATGCTAACTGAGAAGGGATAATCATTGTAATTTTACCACCTTTGCCAATCAGTTTAAGACCTTCATCAAATCCTGGAATCGCTCTTCCTAAAGTAAAAGGACGAGGACCGTATTGGGCCATTGGATTATCTTTTCCTGCTTGTTTTGCGATAGTTTCTACACTTGTATCGAAAACATTATCTTTTCCATCAGACTTCTTAGGAAGTAATTTACCTGTGTAATTTACCATTAAAGTATCAGTAAGACCAGCTCTTTGTGCATCACCAGGTGCGGTAATTACATATTGTAAGCCCGATGCTGTAGTCTGAACTTTAAGTTTATTATCATCTATAAACTTTTTGATTTTCCCTGTTTCAGCAGCTTTATGCTTCGCTACAGTTTCCTGAAAATCTTTCTGGAAGAATTCAGTTGCTTTTCTCTGGAACACTGAGTCTGCTTCTCCAGAAGCTTTGTGCATTACTTTTTCGATTTTCACAGTGAAAACCATATATCTGTCTTTCTGTGTAGCTGGTTTTGGCTGATTAGAATGTTTAGCCATTGAATCCAGGTCAATTTTAAAAGTTGCACTATCACCTTCTGCCAATAACATCAGGGCATCAGAAATATCACCATCCCATTGTTTCTTTGAAACAGGGAAAACAGCTGGCTGCTGAATGTCGTATGTACTACTCGTAACCGAATCCTTTTCAGTTTTCTGAATTGCATTGATTTTAATAATATCGCCTTCAACAATCTTATCTTTTCCTTCGGTTTTGTGAATCTGGTACATCAGGCCACCCGGACCTTTTTTAAAGTTATTACAAGCGCCAAGACCAACCGTGGCAGCTACAAGAATAATGAATGATTTTTTCATCAGAATATATTTGTTTTTTTTTAGTTTTTATGATGCTTGCCAGAAACTTTTATTTTTATCCCAGCAGCTTTCATCAATGTATGAATAGATTTTTTTTAATAACTCTTTTATTGTAACAACTGTGTTTTATATTCAGGAAGTATAGCTTTAAAATGCGCCACCGTATCTTCCAAATTCATATCCGATACTCCACCAGCAGCATTTCTATGTCCGCCACCGTTAAAATATTTATTACATATTTCATTCGCAGGAAAATCACCTGTTGAGCGCAAAGATAATTTAACTTTATCAGTTCTTTCAATGATAAATGCAGCCAATCTGATCCCATTTACGGATAGCGCATAATTCACAATACCCTCAGTATCACCAGTCACGATCTCAAAACGCTTCAACTCCTCTGCAGTTACGGTAATAATAGCAGTATTATATTCACGCAGAATCTCCAGTTTGTTGGTCAGACAGTTACCCAGGAAACGTAAACGATTTTCAGTGGCATTATCATATACCAGCTGATGAATTCTCCAGTGTTCTGCACCCGCATCAATCAGATCTGCACCGATTCTGTAAACTGCCGATGTAGCAGAAGGGAAACGGAAGCTACCTGAATCTGTCATAATACCAGTATAAAGACAAGTTGCAATATCCTTGTTCATCAGGGCTCCGTCCTGTAGCACATTTACAATAAAATCATAAACAAGCTGTGCGGCAGCGCAAGCATTAATATTCCAGTGACGGTAATCATCAAAATCTTCAGGATCAAGATGATGATCTATCATTACTTTATAAGCAGATGCGCTGCGGATCACTTCACCCAATTCATTGATCCTGCTAAGCGTATTAAAATCAAGACAAAATACCAGTGAAGCCTCACTGACAAGCTTTTCTGCATGTTCTTTTGCCTCGGTATAAATAATAACGTCGGAGTTATTAGGCAGCCAGTGCAGAAAGTAAGGATAATCTGTCGGCGTAATCACTTTCACGTGATGACCTTTTTGGATCAGATAAGCGTATAAGCCAAGAGATGAACCCATAGCATCGCCATCCGGTTTATGATGTGTTGTAATTACAATTTGCTGCGGCGTGGCAAGCAATGACTGAAGTTCTAAAAGGGATAGCATATTTTTTCGCTGCAAAGCTAATAATTTAATGATGAAATGATTCGTATATAATTTGATGTTTAATATTAAGCGTAGAAAATGTAATTTTGCAAAATAAATAATACAAAGATGACTACAAACAGAACATTTACAATGATTAAGCCAGATGCAGTAGCAAACGGGCATATCGGAGCAATTATCAATGACATTACTGCTGCAGGTTTTAAAATCATTGCTTTAAAATACACAAAACTAACTGCTGAAACAGCTGGAAAATTTTATGAAGTTCATAAGGATCGTCCATTCTATGGAGACCTTGTAAACTTTATGTCTTCAGGACCTATCGTGGCTGCAATTTTAGAAAAAGACAATGCTATCGAAGATTTCAGAAAATTAATTGGCGCAACTAATCCTGCTGAAGCTGCAGAAGGAACTATCCGCCAGAAATATGCTAAATCTATTGATGCAAATGCTGTTCACGGTTCTGATTCAGACGAAAATGCTGCAATTGAAGGAGATTTCTTCTTTACTGCAGATGAGCGTTTCTAAACATTCCCATAATTACAGAATAACAAAACAGGCACCTCCAAAAAGGGTGCTTGTTTTGCATGCAACCAACCTATCAGCCATTAAAACATTCTTAAACATTCATGAAAAAACTATTAATCGGGCTCTTAATCCCTTTTTGCGGATACACAGTTGTTGCCCAGACTAAAACACCAGTCAAAAAAACACCTGTACGCAATACCGCCTCCAAAACAGGCGTTAAAACAATACATACAGCACCGGCTGTGGCCAAATCAATGAGTACATTAGACTCTGCGAGTTATGCCTTCGGTACCTCAATGGCCGCCAGTTTGAAAAGCGGTGGTCTGACCAACCTGAATTACGACCTTTTAGTGAAAGGGTTAAAAGAGACTTTCTCTGGAAAACAGGCTCTGATAAATCAGGAAGACAGCCAGCGTGCAATTGCAAACCTATTCCAAAAAATGAACGAGAATAAATTTTCAGCTGAAATAGAGGAAGGCAAGGCTTTCCTTCAGCAAAATGGCACTAAAGACGGTGTAAAAACCACTGCAAGCGGTTTACAATATGAAGTGATTACTCCGGGTACCGGAATCAGTCCGAAATCTACAGATACTGTCCTGGTTAACTATAAAGGAACATTACTTAACGGTAAGCAATTTGACAGCTCCTATGACCGTAACGCGCCATTATCACTATCTCTGGACAGGGTTATTCCAGGATGGACAGAAGGAATGCAGTTAATGCAGACCGGCGCAAAATACAGATTCTTTATCCCTTACCAGCTGGCTTATGGAGAAAGAGGAGCAGGTGCAGATATTCCACCATACAGTGCACTTATTTTCGAGATCGAATTATTAAAAGTGAACGGTAAATAAGAAGCTAAAAACCATTTGTAAGGATATTTGTTGTGATCTGTAAACTAATCAAAACGAACATGAACATCAACAAATATCTTCCGTTGGCCGTTGTGGCCCTGTTAATGACAACATTGTCAAGCTGTGCCGCTATTGAAAGTATTTTCAAAGCCGGTGTATGGTCAGGTGTAATTATAGTTGTACTGATACTTGCTTTAGTAATCTGGCTGGTCAGTAAAATCTTCGGGGGTGGTAGAAATTAAACCTACAGGAAGATAATTTCTTTAATAACTTCAGAACCGGCTCGTTCATTCAATTTTTGGATGATGCCGGTTTTGACCATTAAGAGCTCATTTTTTATTACAGAAGACTCAATCCGGATAAATAACTTCTGATGGGCGATATAGATTTGTGTCGTACGGTTTCCAATGGCGGTACCCATAACTTCCGGCCACATGGCTACCACACCGGTCTCATCATATTTACCTCTGAGACGGTATACAGCCAACATCTTAGTGATGGCTTCCTTCATGGTCATATCATTAGGCTTACGCATGTCTTATTGTCCCGTTATCGACTTCAAATATAGTTAAGGGAACATCAATCTGGTTAAAAATCTTAGTGACCCTCTCCTTCCCGGTGTCGGTAATAAAAATTTGTCCGAAATCATGATGAGACACCATTTCCATTAATTTATGCATGCGGTGTTCGTCAAGTTTGTCAAAGATATCATCCAGCAGCAGCAATGGTTTAAATCCTTTATATTTTTCCACGTAAGCGTACTGAGCGAGTTTTAACGCAATTAAAAATGATTTCTGCTGTCCCTGGGAACCAAATTTTTTCAGTGGCATATCAGCGATATTAAACACAAGATCATCTTTGTGGATCCCCGTAGTCGTTCTCTCCAGCGTTTTGTCCTTCTCCAGAGACTGTTTGAGTAGTATAGGGAAAGGCGTTTCATTCAACTGACTCAAATAGGTAAGTGTAACTGTTTCAGCTTCATTGCACAAGTAACGGTAGTATTGATCAAATAATGGTATAAAATCCAGCATAAACTGCCTTCTTTTTTCGAAAATCTTTTGCCCCGAATCTACAAGCTGTTCATCATAGATTTCCAGTAATGCAGGATCATATTTGCGTGTAACTGAAATCTGTTTGAGCAGTGCATTCCTATTTAGCAGTTGTTTATTATACAGCATTAATTCGTCCAGATAAACAGAATCCGTCTGGGAAATCACATTATCCATAAACCGTCGGCGTTCTTCGCTTCCATCCATAATAATTGTAACGTCATAGGGTGAAATCATGACCAGAGGAAAAAGGCCGATATGACTGGCTAATTTATCGTACTCCTTTTTATTGCGTTTAAACTGTTTCTTTTGATTTTTCTTCACACCACAGGTAATCTTCTCCGGTTTGGTCAGCCTGTCAAAGTCTCCCTGAATCATAAAAAGCTCTTCACCGGTCTTAATCTGCTGACTATCTATAGGATTAAAATAGCTTTTACAAAGACAGAGATAGTGAATTGCGTCCAGTAAATTAGTTTTTCCTGCACCATTATTACCTGCAAAGGCATTTACAGTTTTAGAAAAACGCAAATCAGCGTCCGCATAATTTTTAAAATTCAGGAGAGTAATATTTTTTAGCCACATAGTATTCCGCTCAAAGTTACCGTTTAGGTTTCTTAAAATCAGCTTCCCGGCCGATTTGTTTCCCGACAAGAGCTATTCCCATAAAATTCAGGCGGTTCGAAATTGAACTATTACTGAAAATTTATTTAAATACATCAAAAAGAGGTTGATACTTTAACCGAAAAATGTATTTTTGCAATCCTTAATTTTTTTAAATAAAATGTCCACAACAGAAAAAGAAGTAAATCATAATGTAAGAAAGGGGTCCTTTTTAGAGGAAAACTCTAAGAGCCTTTTATTCATTGCCGCAGCTGTAATCGTATTGGTGATTATATACTTTTGGTATCAGAATGTATATTTAAAAGACAGAGCTGAAGAAGCCTCTGCGAAAATGTACAAGGCAGAACAATTTATCGGTGTGGACTCCCTGGCTAACAAAGCAATTAACGGCGATGCGGGCTATCCGGGTTTCGAGAAAATTGCTGACGAGTACAATAATACTAAATCGGCGAACCTGGCTAATTTATACCTTGGCGGAATTTATCTGCGCAAAGGAGAATATAAAAAAGCAACTGAAGTATTAGGCAAATACACAGAAACAGGTAGCGTGGTTGCTGATCCTTTGGCTTTAGGTATGCTTGGAGACGCTTATAGCGAATTGAAGGATTACAATCAGGCAATAACTTATTATAAAAAAGCCGCCGACAAATCAAGCAACAAATTCACTTCTCCGCTTTTCCTTAAAAAATTAGGATTGGTTTATGAGACACAGAAAAAATATAAGGATGCTGAAGCTGCCTATACTAAGATCAAAGTTGATTTCCCGGCAAGCCAGGAAGCTGCAATGATTGATGAATACATTGCGCGTGCTACTGCATTACAGAACAACTAGGTTCAAATAAATATTTTGACAAAGGCCTGCGTATTACGCAGGCCTTTTTTTGTGATGAATACTTATATTTGACTCATGGCAACACAATTAAAGAACCTATCAGATTTTTCTCATACAACCGTCCCGGACGGAAAGAACTATAAATTTGCAATAGCCGTAGCGGAGTGGAATGCTGCGATAACGGGAAGTTTATATGACGGCGCATTAAAAACATTGCTTTCAAACGGAGTACTCGAAGAAAACATTATTTCTGTTCCGGTACCAGGAAGCTTTGAATTAACCGGTGCTGCTGAAATCCTTTTAAGTAAACATCCGGAACTCGACGGTGTTATCTGTCTGGGCTGTGTAATTCAGGGAGAAACCCGACACTTCGATTTTATCTGCCAAGCTGTGGCCAGTGGACTAACTGATGTGAGTATCAAACATAGTAAACCGGTCATATTTGGCGTACTTACTACCAATGACCAGCAGCAGGCAGTAGACCGCTCCGGAGGAAAGCATGGCAATAAAGGAGATGAGGCAGCTATTACAGCCATTAAAATGGCTCATTTAAACGCCACTGTATAAATTAATAAAGAGTACAACGGCCCAACCTCAAAAGAAACGAAGGCGATAATTAAAATAAAAAACAAGAGATGGAGTGGATTCAGATGACCGATGCAGATCAGGTCGACAAGATTAAAGCAAGCAGTGGATATAGCTTAATATTTAAACACAGCACAAGATGTTCAGTTAGTATGATGGCGAGAAAACGCTTTGAGCTAGAATGGGATGCTATACCTGCAGAAACGCCATTATATTTCCTGGACCTCATCAGCCACCGTGCAATTTCCGCACAGATAGCTGAAGATTTCCAGGTTCATCATGAATCTCCGCAAATATTATTGATCAAAGATGGTGAGTGCGTTCTCGACGCCTCTCATAGTGATATTTCTGCGGAGGAAGTAGCAGAAGTTATTCAAAAATAAAGGAAACAGTTTTCTTTAGATCAGGATGCAGGCTGTAAAAGACCGGACAGGTATTTGCAGCCCGCTCTATGATTTTCTTTTCTTTATCCGTATATCCATTCGCTGGAAATCTCAATACCGCAATAATCTCCGCAACCCGTCTTGGCTGTTCTGCCATTATTTTGGTAATTTCACAAGTTGCACCGTCAATATTGAAGCCGTGCTCTGCGGCTGCGATACCAACTATAGTCAGCATACAGTTACCTAAGGACGTTGCCAGTAGATCGGTAGGTGAGAAAGCTTCTCCCTTTCCTTTGTTGTCTACAGGAGCATCTGTAATTATTTCATTTCCCGAACGCTCATGAACTGAGCTGGTCCTGAGCGCACTCAGATATGTTACTTTCGAAGTTGCCATATATATATATATTTTTACGAGCAAAATAGTGCTAATTCCGGAAATACGGAAGTTAGAATCGCATACTTGATCTTAAATCGCTGCAGCGGCATACTAATAACATTACAAGAGGGAAACATTTCATGTTTATAACAATTCAAACCTATTGCTTAACTTTGTCAAATGATCGAACTTCCGGTTGTTTCAGCAAACACAGTACAACGTAAACCAGACTGGCTTAGAGTTAAGCTTCCTGTTGGTAAAGAATATGCTCAGGTCCGCAGCCTGGTAGACACCCATAAATTACATACCATATGCGAAAGCGGCAATTGTCCTAATATGGGTGAATGCTGGGGAGCAGGCACGGCAACGTTCATGATTCTTGGTAATATCTGCACCCGGTCCTGCTCTTTTTGTGCAGTAGCCACTGGCAGACCTAAAGCCGTTGATCTGGACGAGCCAAATAGAGTGGCAAATTCTGTAAAGCTAATGCAGGTTAAACATTGTGTTATAACTTCTGTGGACAGGGATGATCTGAAAGATGGCGGTTCTATTATATGGGCAGAAACACTGCAGGCTATTCGCCGAGAAAGTCCTGAGACTACACTAGAAACGTTAATTCCCGATTTCAGAGGCATCTGGGACAACTTGTATCGGGTTCTGGAAGAAAGACCTGAAGTAATGTCTCACAACATCGAAACCGTACGCAGGCTTACTAAACAAGTGCGTATCCAGGCCAAATATGATAGAAGTCTGGAAGCATTAAAAAGAATCTCTGAATTCGGATTAAGAACTAAAACCGGTATCATGCTTGGTCTTGGAGAAACAGAAGACGATGTACTGGAAGCAATGGATGACCTTGTTGCTAATGGCGTACACATACTGACCCTGGGACAGTATCTGCAACCAACTCGTAATCATCACCCTGTGGTAGACTGGATTCATCCGGATCAATTTGCAAAATATAAAGAGATTGGGTTGGCAAAAGGTCTCCGTTATATAGAAAGCGGCCCCTTGGTAAGGTCCTCATATCATGCTGAAAAGCACTTATTTGATTTTTAAACGCTGTTGATGCTGCTTCCTGAAACAAATTATGGCAGAACTTGTTAGACAAACTGTATATTCGATTCCATTGGCAGCAACAACTAAAATATCTCTTACTGAGGAACAACTTGTTCAGGGCTTGAAAGCACAGGATACTGCAGCTATAAAGGCTCTTTACGAACAATATTCCGGCGCATTAATGGGTGTAATCATAAGGATTATTCCTATTGAAGAAATTGCTGAAGATTTACTTCAGGACACATTTCTCAGAATCTGGAATTCCACAAGGCATTATGATCCTTCCAAAGGAAGGCTTTTCACCTGGATGATGAATATCGCCAGGAATATTGCTATCGATAAATACCGCTCCAAAGATTTTCGAAACGGGGGAAAAAACCAGAACATTGAAAATAACGTAGATTTGATCAATGAAACAAATGAAGTCATTTTCAATGCAGATACTTTGGGTATAAAAGAGATGGTTACCAAACTGAAACCTGAATTTAATGAGGTTCTGGAAATGGTCTATTTTAAAGGTTATACCCATGTGGAAGCTGCCGAAGAGTTAAGTATACCATTAGGAACTGTAAAAACCAGGATCAGAATGGCAATTATGGAGTTAAGAAAGCATTTTAATTAGGTGGAAGAAGCAAAGGCATACATAGAATCAGGAATACTGGAACTTTATGTTCTGGGTCAGCTCGATGCCCCAGAACAGGAGGAGGTGGAGAGAATGGCTACTTTACACCCTGAAATCAGGTCAGAAATGGCCGCTATTGAGCTTGCTATGGAGAAGTATGCCATGGAAAAAGCAGTGCAGCCTAAACCACAACTAATGAATAAAATCTTGCAGCAGATTAATGCTGGAGAAACATTAGCGGAACCAGAATTTAAGGAGGCGGTCGTTACACCGTTAACTGCCGATCCGCCACCGAAATCTTTAAAACCATTGCAATTTGCGCTTGCCGCTTGTCTGGCACTCCTTGCGATGAGTATTTTTGCTTTATACACCACACATAGTCGCTTATCAGATGCAAATCAACAATTGATTGTAATGCGTCAGGATAGGGAGAAGTTTGCCGCAACAGTGAATTTCATGAAAGATGAAAATAAAGATCTGCAGCAAATTAACCAAATCACGATCGACCCCACCTGGGCTAAGGTGAAGCTGGCAGGTACACAGATATCACCAAAAGCCTCCCTAATGGTTTACTGGCATAAAGAAGGTAAACATGTAATGCTGGATAATGCGAGCATGTCCCTGCCCGAAAATGACAAGGAACACCAGTATCAGCTTTGGGCAATTGTTCAGGGTAAACCTGTCGATCTTGGTGTATTTGATGCAGACTCACGTCCTAAAAAAGTACTCCTGGATATGAAAGCTGTAGGTAATGCCCAGGCCTTTGCAGTAACCCTTGAAAAAAGAGGTGGCAGTCCGGGCCCTACCATGGAAAAAATGGTCCTTATCTCCTCTATTTAGTTAATTCATAAAGTATTTGGGGAATCCCTGCTGCCAGCTCTGAGGCGCGGATTGTAGCTTGGCATCTTGCGAGTTTATCAGCCGACTTCCCGTGTATATAACATCCGGTTATTGCCGCTTGAGCCGGATGGTAACCCTGTGCCAGTAAGGCCAGTATAATACCGCTTAGCACATCTCCCATCCCACCTTGAGCCATCGCAGGATTACCCGTAGGATTTATAAATACCTTCCCCTGCTCATTTATAGTGAATGTATATTGGTTCTTCAATACAATAACAAATTGCTTTCGTCTTGTCCAGTCCCTGGCTGTCTCTATGCGCTCCCACCAGCTCTCATGTTTACCGAAAAGATTATCAAACTCTTTCATATGTGGTGTTAAGATCGTACCAGCAGGAATCTGTTCCAGCAATGTTTTTTCCTGAGCCAGGCAATTCAGGGCATCGGCATCTAGCAGTAATGGTTTTCCTGCATCCAGTAATAAACTTACCTTATTCAGCGTTTCCGTTGACTTACCAAGACCCGGACCCGCACCGATAGCCGAATATGACTGCAAAGAAGCTTTATCGGTTAAACGAAGAGACGGAACATACATTACTTCTGGAAGTGCCGTATTTAACGCCGTAAGACCAGAAGAAGGTATGGCGGCAGTTGTTAGGCCAGCTCCAGCATACAGACATGCAGAAGATGCCAGTAACGCCGCGCCCATCGTATCTTCATGACCAGCAATTACCAGTGCATGGCCATAAGTCCCTTTATGACTAAAGCGTTTTCTCGGTTTGATTATTTGCTTTATATCATTTTCTGTTACCAGATGGAACACGCCATCCTGCTGCTGGATAAAACCTTCATCTAATTCAATATCAGCTATGATAAACCCATTTATGGCAGTCGCAGACTCAGGGAAAAAGAAGTTTATTTTTGGTCGCTGGAAGCTAATAACCAGCTCAGCCTCAACAACGGGCCAATCCGGGTTGATCACTCCTTCTGAAGGAAGGCCGGCAGGGATATCTACCGAAACGATATGCGCACCAGACTGATTAATTAGTGCTATAAGTTCAGCCCATTCCCTGGCCAGTGGTTTATTCAATCCCGAGCCAAAAAGCGCTTCAATGATTATGCCGTTTGGAAAAGCTTCAAAATCAGAAACCACACCTAAAGATCTGATAGTCAATTTCTTCTTCCTAACCCATTCCAACTTAACAAGAAAAGCCGGTTGAGCCTTTCCATCAAAATCACACAGATGAATAATTAAACGCTGGTAGTCCATTTGTTGCAGAAGTCCGGCTATGACCAGACCATCTGCTCCATTATTTCCAGGCCCGCAGTAAATATCAATAGCTAAGTTCCGGTCTGGGTATTCTACAGCAAATAAACTCACAAATGCTCCCGCTGCCCGATCTATCAAATCATTTTCTGTGATCTGCTCCCGACGTATTGTATGCTGGTCGGCAGCGCGCATCTGCTCTGTGGTGAGTAATTGCTGCATTTTATAAAAATTTAAGCTTTCATTTCTTTTTTAAGGAATTTACCAGTCAAACTGATGGAATTTTGAATTAAGCCTTCGGGAGTTCCTTCAAACAAAATTCTTCCACCACCCGCACCCCCTTCTTCACCCAGATCGATCACCCAGTCCGCGACTTTTACTACATCAAGATTATGTTCAATAACCAATACTGTATTCCCTTTGTCAACTAATTCATTCAGAACTCCCAGAAGAACACTGATATCTTCGAAATGAAGACCAGTCGTCGGCTCATCCAGGATATAAAAAGTTTTTCCTGTGTCTTTTTTCGAAAGCTCTGTAGCTAGTTTAACACGCTGAGCTTCCCCGCCAGATAAGGTAGTAGATGACTGACCCAAAGTGATATAACCCAACCCGACATCTTTTAATGTCTTGATCTTTCTGTAGATCACGGGCATATTTTCAAAAAACACACAGGCATCTTCTATACTCATATCCAGTACATCACTAATGGACTTACCACGGTAGCGCACTTCCAGAGTTTCACGGTTGTAACGTCGGCCACCACATGCTTCACATGGGACATGTACATCAGGAAGGAAGTTCATTTCTATTACTTTCATGCCTGCACCCTGACAAGTTTCGCATCTGCCACCCTTCACGTTAAATGAAAATCTGCCCGGTTTATAGCCCCGTATTTTTGCTTCCGGAAGCTGTACAAATAAATTACGGATATCAGAGAATACGCCAGTGTAAGTAGACGGATTTGATCTTGGAGTCCTGCCAATAGGAGCCTGATCAATTTCAATAACTTTATCTATTTCTTTTAATCCGTTTATCTTTTCATACGGCAGCGGATGTTTCTTTGCCCTAAAAAAATGATGGTTCAGTACAGGATATAATGTTTCTGTGATTAGACTGGATTTACCGCTTCCGGAAACACCGGTCACAGCGATGAATTTACCTAGTGGAAAGTCTACGGAGACATCTTTCAGATTGTGCCCGCTGGCTTTGATAATGGACAGTTTATGACCGTTTCCTTTTCTTCTGACTGCTGGAATTGCAATTTCTTTTTTCCCATTCAGATATGCAGCTGTCAGCGTACCGGATTTCAAAATCTGAGCAGGTGTACCCTCGGCAACTATTTGCCCGCCATGCAGCCCCGCAGCAGGCCCCACATCAATTACATAGTCTGCTTCCAGGATCATATCCTTATCGTGCTCTACCACAAGAACTGTATTTCCAAGATCACGGAGATTCTTTAATGCACCAATCAGTCTTTCATTATCCCGCTGATGGAGACCAATACTTGGCTCATCCAGAATGTACATTACATTCATTAACTGGGAGCCTATCTGGGTCGCCAGTCTTATACGCTGCGCTTCCCCTCCGGAGAGTGTCCTTGCAGTCCTGTCCAGAGACAGATAATTTAGTCCAACATCGGAAAGAAACCCTAAACGCGCCCGGATTTCCTTGAGTATTTCCTTTGCGATCGTATTCTGCCTTTCCGACAGACGATCTTCAAGAGCTGTGAACCAGGATTTTAGATGATTGATATCCATTTCAGCCAGCTCAAAGATATTCTTCCCGTCTACTTTAAAATGAAGGCTTTCCTTTTTAAGCCTGGCACCATTACAAACAGGACAAGTCTTCAATTTTCGGAACGTGTCCATATCATCAGTAGCGGTATCTCCTTTTTTCTCGTGCTGCTCTTCCAGGAGTTTGATAATTCCATCGAAGGTAATCTGGTAATTCTGAACATTCCATTTATTGTATTCTACAGCAACGGAAATTAACTCAGGACTTCCATTCAGTAACATATGGATAGTTTCTTCACTCAATTTTTCGATCGGCGTGGAAAGCGAGAAATTATATTTTTTTGCCAGTGCCTTGAGAACCTGGAACATCCAAATATCGCGGTATTCCCCTAAAGGTGCCAGACCGCCATTCATAATACTTAATTTTGGGTTTGGAATGACCGAATCCTTATCGACTACAAAGATATAACCCAACCCGTCACAGCGCTCACACGCACCGTATGGAGAATTAAAAGAGAAACTATTTGGCTGTGGTTCATCATAAGAAATCCCGGAAGTAGGACACATCAGGAATTTACTGAAATGTGACACCCGGTTTTCCTTATCGCTGATTTTAATGATTCCTTTACCCAGGCGCATGGCAGTCTGTATAGAATCAACCAGACGTTTGTGATCTTTACGATCAATAAGCAGGCGGTCGACCACAATTTCAATATCATGAATTTTGTATCTGTCCACTTGCATCTTAGGACTCATATCCTGGATTTCACCGTCAATTCGCACCTTTACATATCCTTGCTTCCGGATCTGTTCAAAAAGCTCACGATAATGCCCCTTTCTACCCTTAACTACGGGAGCAAGAATATTTACAGCAACATTTTCGTATTTATTATAGATCGTATTCAGGATCTGGTCCTCGCTCATACGCTGCATGCGCTC
Source organism: Pedobacter antarcticus (assembly GCF_900103515.1). Classification (NCBI taxonomy): domain Bacteria; kingdom Pseudomonadati; phylum Bacteroidota; class Sphingobacteriia; order Sphingobacteriales; family Sphingobacteriaceae; genus Pedobacter; species Pedobacter antarcticus. The sequence continues at coordinate 300,770 of NZ_FNGZ01000003.1, read as the reverse complement.
ACCCGTTTCATAGGAGAAAGCATCGGCCGTTCTTGCATAGAGAAGACGCATAAAGTCATAAATCTCCGTAATCGTGCCAACTGTCGAACGCGGATTTTTACTGGTTGTTTTTTGTTCAATAGCAATAACCGGGCTCAGACCGGAAACTTTGTCGACATCAGGCCTTTCCATTCCCCCCATGAACTGGCGGGAATAAGCACTAAAAGTTTCCATGTACCGGCGTTGACCTTCTGCGTAGATCGTATCAAAAGCGAGTGACGATTTTCCACTACCACTCAAACCAGTAATAACGACCAGTTGATTACGAGGAAAAGAAACATCTATATTTTTAAGGTTATGAACCCGGGCACCATATACTTCTACATCTTTTTGCTCGCCAAGGTCGATCGTATTTTTGCTCATATTTTATCTTAAAACGCTACGTAGAACTGCCCGAATAAAAGCAATTCCACAGCTACAAAAATGCTAATTTTTTCATTAGCAATTGTTTGTTTTTTAAAGGTAGTAACCTGCCTTAAAGCTTTCGCGAAAGCTGCAGTTTTGAATAGCGGACTGTAAATTTGTTAGCTCTCATTCTTACAGGCAGAACAACAAATCAGTCCGCAAAGAGTTTTATAAGCAATTGGATTTATGTTTTAAAGAAAGGAAAGGTGTTTTAAACATATAAACATGTGTTTTCAGCATGGTTTAATACCAAATTATAATTGACTTTTGTCTTCTAATATTGCACAGTAAAATGCACAGATCAGGTTCAGCAATTCTCTTTCTACTGGTTACCTGCCAAACCAGCTTCGCTCAAACATCATGGAAACTCGAGAAAGATAAGAACGATATAAAAATTTACACCTCTGCGTTAACCGGCTCTAAAGTAAAAGCCGTAAAAGTAGAATGTGAGATCCAGGCAAGGCCTTCACAGCTCGTGGCTTTATTGCTGGACATCGACGCTGCTCCGGAATGGGTATATCATACAAAATCTGCCAAACTGGTTAAGCGTGTATCCCCTTCCGAACTTTATTATTATTCCGAAGTGATTTTACCATGGCCGGTCCAGAACCGGGATTTCATCGCACACCTTACAGTAACTCAGGATCAGGAAAGCCGTATTGTCACTGTTGACGGACCAGCCGTAAGCGGATTTGTTCCAGAAAAGAAGGGCATTGTCCGGATAGATAATTCTAAAGGCAAATGGATCATTATACCGGCAGGCAAAGATAAAGTCCGAATCAGTTATACACTACATGTAGATCCAGGTGGGACACTCCCTGCATGGCTGGTCAATATGTTCGCGGCCGAAGGCCCGTCCCATATTTTTGAGCAGCTCAAATTGCAGGTCAGCAAACCAAAGTACAAAAACATCCATTTACCCTTTATTCAGGATTAGCCATCAGACAACCCTTTAGTAGTCCGATTGTAAAATTCCACAGAAGCCCTGATATTCAGTGTAGGTATCACCAGCAATTCAATTTTGTAGTTTATTTTTGAATCTAAATTTTCCCTATGTCAAGTTCCATTACAGCTGTGCAGACGTGTACTTTTGCACAATTACTGGAAGCAGTCGGAGTAAGCGATCAGAATGCCGAAATCAGTATTTGTTCTACAACAGGACTGGAGATGGAAATACCTATACGATATCCATTCCGGTCTGATCACTTTTCTTTTCTGGTCGTTCAGGAAGGAGCGTTCAAAATAAAAGTAAATCTGACACCATACACTGTAACGAAAAACGAAATCCTGATGATTACGCCTAATGATGTCAGACAATTCGAAGAATTCTCATCTGACTGCATCATTAAGTTTGTCGGTTTCAAGGCTGAATATCTCTATGCAGCCGGCATTCATAAGAAAAATGTAGATGCGCTGACTTTTTTCTCATCTCTACTTAATCCGGTCCTGAGGCTTGGAAACGGGGAAATGGAAAATATAGCGAGAATTCTGGATGTTCTGGAGCATAAAAGCACTTTACCCGCTACATCGGACTATCGTGATGATATAATGCTTAATCTTTTCTCAGGATTTATCTACGAACTCGCGCTACATTTCCGGCGTTCTCAAAGCCTGGAGGAAATCCGGGTTACCCGTAAAGAGGAGCTGGTTATGCGCTTTCTTAAATTGCTGCCAACACAGTTCCGGTCTGTACGAAGTGTGCAGGTTTATGCAGAAATGTTAAATGTCTCCCCGAAATACCTTTCTCAAACCTTAAAAGATATTTCCGGAAAAACAGCCGGCGATTTTATCGGTGAGATGTTATTACTGGAAGCCAAAATTCTATTGAATCATCCAGAATTGTCTATAGCTGAGGTATCAAATCATCTGAATTTCAGCGATCAGTTTTCCTTCAGTAACTATTTCAAAAAGCACACAGGTAAAAGCCCAACACTATACCGTAAATCATAGTTCTGTAAAAACACGATTAGAAAGATTATATACGAAAAAAAAAGTGTTTTAAGCATATTTTGACGCCTTTTCAATATTCCTTTCTGACTTGCATATTCACATCTTTGGTTTATGATGATGTGGCTTAATTACTTGAACAGAAGATTTGTACTTTCCGGAAAACTCAAAAGTCTGATTGAAGAATCAAAATTAGAAGGTGTAATATTTCGTGTAGACGAACTGGAAAAAGCTATGGCGGAGACCAGAGATTACGACAAACTAGTATCAGGATTGATCAGATCCGGAAAATCTGTACATGAAATTATCATGGCCGTCGTTATTTCCGATGTCAGACGTGCAGCGAACCAGTTTATTTTGGTACAATCCCGATCAAAAGGGAAATCCGGATATGTTGTTTTTGGCATCCGTTCAGAATTCGCCTGGTTTGAACTCTCAATTGTAGATGAAGTCAGACATCTATGGAAAGAGATCGACCGGAAAAATGTAATTATAGATATACCGGGATCCAAAGAAAGTACACGCGCCATATCTATATTAACTGCTGATGCAATTAATCTCAAAGTCTCAAATCCTGTCGGCTTTAAACGCTTTCATGAAATTCTGCTGGGCTATGTAGAAGGACTCGAAAAGCGGAAAGCAGAGCGAAAATCACTAGAGCAGATCCATTTCCTGGTGAGTTTTAATCTCCGGCTTATAGATGAGCTAATTGATCCTGTTCTATTATCTATAATTCAGCAAAGCAATAATCAGTCTGTCATCGCTATTCAGATGTTAGGTAAGTCTGGCATAATGTTCGCCGCCAAGATTCGCCAGATATATGATGATGTTTTTAAAAGCGAGCGTTTCGCTATTCTCGCAGCAGACGGAGCAAGGCCTGCCAATTTGATGTGGGATTTCAGTAAATCTCCGGAGAAGGATCAAAACGATGGACTCTCGGCATTAATGCACCAAAACGACACATCAGTAATACTCTCTATGAACAACCTGAGCACAGTAACTCAGAGTCCTGCGAGGAATATACAAGGAGAGACCAGCAGTTCAACAATCAAATGGAACATCTTTCAACTGGAAAATATTCTGGGTGTTAATTTTAACCACCTGGAAGAACAAGTAGATGAAATTACACTTAGAGACTTCAATCTCCCTTCCAAACAACTATATGATCTAATTAGAGAGCGAATCATATCTACAGCAACCTTGCACTGGTGGTAAAAAAAAAGCCAGCTGTTTAAAGCTGGCTATCCCCAATTATTTGTCAAATTATAGATTCTTTTATTCTACGGTAGTTTGCATAGCGAGCATTTTACCGGAAGTCCGGTAACCATGTCTGCCCGGGTCATTTAAAATCTCTTTCATTGAAATTAATTTATAAACATATCCGGCAGTCTCTCTGTTCAATTTCATCTTGAAATAATTATCCTGATTTTGTTTATTGATCTGCCGGCGCATGTGGTTATCACCTACATTGTAGGCAGCGGCAACCAGTGTCCAGCTATCAAAGATTCCGTAAAGTTCTTTAATGTATTTGCAGGCAGCTATAGTTGATTTACGCAAGTTCTTGCGCTCGTCTATTTCGCTGTTTACTGTCAAGCCGTAACTTCTCGCTGTTCCGGGCATAAACTGCCAGAAACCATTAGCCCCTTTCGGCGACATCCCGCCCTTAAGTCCGGACTCCACTAAAGGAACATATTTAAAGTCATCAGGTATACCGTAGGCAGCGAGGATCGGCTCTATAATAGGAAACCATTCTTCCGCTTTACGATGCAGTTGATTTGTCTGCAATTGACTAAAGCTGTGTGCAGCAAGGATAGTTTTCATTTTACGCTCTACCTTCCTGTCCCCCAGGGGTAAAGATTCTTCTGCGAAATTGAGTTTGGCCATCATAGAGACTGGCTTTTTCGTAGTAGTAGTGGTAACAGTGGTGACTGTCTCAGTCAGCGTATTGTTGTTGTTTTTTTGACTTTTTGATGCTTGGGGCATGTTATAAGCAAACACTTTTGCCATAACGAGTAATCCTAAAATTACAGTACTAGTTATGATGTGTTTCTTTATCATTTTCCTCCTTTTTTTGGTTAATAATTTTAAAACGCTTGCAAACATACATGATATTATGTTAATTATCAAGCTATTACAAAACAAACTACCAAAATCAACGTTTAAACACTCATTAAGGTGGATTTTTTATTTCATGATCACATTGAAAATTAAATCCCTAAATTGAGCGATTTTTATTAAATTTGCACCCCGCATTAATTATGTGGTTAACAGCGTATCATGATAAAAAATAACAACAGGAACAGTCGGGATGACAAGTCCAAACCGGGAAACCGAAGCACAACAGGTAATAGCCGCAGTGGAGCCGGACAGGCAGGCACGGGTAAAAGCAGGTTTGAGGATAAAGAGGGGAAAGATAGAACGAAATTTGGTGCTGGTGCTGACAGGGACAATAAATCTTTCAGACCAAGACCAGAAGGTGA